>JAFVBK010000231.1 GCA_017480045.1 Clostridia bacterium | reverse complement strand
GATGCCGCCGATGCCCTGGAAGCGCAGGTTGTGGATGGTCAGTATGCTGCTGGCTTGGCCCACGGGTGTGGGGGCGAAGCGGGTGCGCAGATAGACCGGCACCAACGCCGCCTGCCAGTCGTGGCAGTGGATCACGTCGGGCACCCACTGCAAATAGTTCAGCGCGGCCAGCGAGGCCTTCGAGAAGTAGCAGAACTTGGGAATGTCCTCCCACAGGCCGGTGTAGGGGTTGCCCCAATCGAAGAACTCGCGGTTCTCGATGAAATCATAGATGACGCCGTCCAGCTCCGTCTCCATGATGCCCACGAAGAAGGCGCGGCCATCCTGGCACAGATCCATCATGAAGGAGCCCTTGAAGCGCATCTGCCGCTTGAACTTCTCTGGGATGCAGTTGTAGTAGGGCATGATCACCCGCACGGCGCAGCCTTGGCGAATCAGCGCCCTGGGCAGGGCGTACATCACGTCGCCCAGACCGCCGGTCTTTACGAAGGGATAGCATTCCGAACCGATAAAGGCGATGTTGCGCGTTTGCTTATTTTCAGACATGTTCGTCCTCCTTTGCGTTGCTTTTTGCCATATTCAGTATATCACAGCTTGCGCCTGCCGACAAGAAAAAAACGGATTTACAGAGGCGATTTTGAGTGCCGTGGCACTTCGCGTCCATTCACATTAGCATCTGCGTCCCACCGGTGAGGCTACCGTCTATGAGCCGCTTCCACGCGGCCCGAACGACGGCCGTCATGGGCGGCGCCCATTCGATCAATGCCTCCGGCAGAGTTTGCCCGGTGTAGGTCACGGACACGGTTTGAACGACGCCGCCATCACAGTAGACGCTCAGGCGCAGCCGTGCCTTACGCGAGATGGGCGGCACGAGGGCGCGCAGCCGCAGCTCTGTATCGCCGAAGTAACCGCACTGGCAGGTCTCCCAGGCCTCCGGCTCATAGAGCTGCCCGCGCTGGATATTCAACCAGGGCTTGTCGCACTTCAGCCGCCAGTAGTAGTTGCTGCGGATGGTCAGACGCGCGTCTCCCGCAAGGGCGAAGCCGTCGCCGACGCTTTTGCCGTCGGCGTCGAGGAGCGCAAACGCCAATTCGGGTTCTTCGTAGGGCTTGCCGGTGTGAGCGGCGAAGATTTGCCGGGCGATGGCGTAGCGGGAGCCGGGCCATGAATTCTCGTAGGCCTGATTGGGCCGCTCATACCAAAGCACGGCCCATTCCGTCGCTTCGTAGAGGCTTTCCGTGTTTTTGAGCGCGTTCATGTCGATCTCGCGCTTCATGTAGCCCATCTGGATGTCGAAATCCCACACCAGATTGGCGTCGCCATGAGCGGCGGCATAACGGTACAGACCCGATTTCCGGCTCGCGTCCGTCCACTGGCAAAGACCGAATCCCACCGAATCCCGCGCTTTGAATTCATATTTATCCCGATTGTCGATGCCGCTGAAGCCCTGGGCGTTGTATGGGCAGAAGGAGCTCTCGGCATAGATGCTGCTCATCAGTCCCGCCGCCTGAAAGTCGGCAAGACCCCAATTGCGCGTCAGAATCGCCCAGATTTCCCCCTCGAAATTGATCTTGTCGCGCGAATAATTGATGGAGCCCGGCTCCAGCGTGGGCAGCGGGGTCTGCGCCGCTGTGGGCATCGGCGACGCGTCCGCCGTGGGCTCCGGAGCCGGCAGGACATACTCGCCGACCTCGCCGGGGACCTCGTCCAGCTCGTCGGTCAGCCCCTCCGCCAGCCCGGCCAGCGGCAACAGAAGCGCCAGCGCGATCAACATCGCGTTTTTAAAAATGCGTCGCTTCATCGTGTTCTCTCCGTGTTTGTTGTGCCTATCGAAGCGCTTTTAAGCGGAATGCTTAAAAATACAATAGCGCAAAAACCGATTCATGTCAATAATCGCGCGTCGCGCTGCAAATCCCTTCTTTACAAAAGGCGAGGCCAGGGTGTATACTTCATATTAGCATCAGAATTGCCGAGACGAGCGGCGTTGGAATGGGAGGAAGGTTAGCATGGCGGGCTGTGGAGAGATTTTGTACGGCGCACGGATCGCGGACGGCTTTTGGTCCGCGTTTCGCGACACTGTGGTGCGCGAGGGCATACCCTATCAGTGGCGCGCGCTGAACGACGCGATTGATGATGCGGAGCCGAGCTATTGCATGCGCAATTTCCGCGTCGCCGCCGGGAAGGAGCCGGGCGGCTTCGGCGGCTGCGTGTTCCAGGACAGCGATGTGGCCAAGTGGCTGGAGGGCGTCGCCTACAGTCTGCGCTGGCATCCCGACCCTGAGCTGGAGGCCGTGGCTGACGGCGCGATTCAGACGGTGATAGAGGCCCAGCAGCCGGACGGCTACATGGATACCTATTACATCATCAACGGCCTGGACAGGCGCTGGACGAATCTGAAGGACAATCACGAGCTGTACGTGGCGGGCCACATGATTGAGGCCGCCGTGGCCTACTATCGCGCCACGGGAAAGCGTCCGCTGCTGGACGCGGTGACTCGGCTGGTGGATCATATCGACAGCGCGATCGGCCCGGATGCGGGCAAGCTGCGGGGCTATCCGGGGCATCCGGTGATCGAGATGGCGCTGATGCGGCTCTATGGGATCACCGGCGATGAAAAGCACCTGCGCCTCGCGGAATACTTTGTGCGCCAGCGCGGCCAGAGCCCGCTGTACTTCGAGGAAGAGGACGCCAGGAACAAGAACGAGTTTTATTGGAAGAACAGCCCGTTCCGCTATCAGTACTATCAGGCGGGGCGGCCGTTTCTGGCGCAGAAGGACGCGGAGGGCCACGCCGTGCGGGCCATGTATCTGTATTCCGGCGCGGCGGACGTGGCGCGGGCGACGGGCGACGCAGCGCTGGCGGAGGCCTGTCGGCAGCTCTGGCGCAGCACGGTGCGGCGCAGGATGTATGTGACGGGGGCCATCGGCTCCTCCGAGCACGGCGAATCCTTCACCTTTGACTACGATTTGCCCAATGATACCGTCTACGGCGAGACCTGCGCCGCGATCGGCCTGGTGTTCTTCGCGCGGCGGATGCTGGCGCTGGAGGCGAAGGGGGAGTATGCCGACGTGATGGAGCGGGCGCTGTACAACGGCGTCATCAGCGGCATGCAGCTGGACGGCAAGCGGTTCTTCTATGTCAACCCGCTGGAGGTCGTGCCGCTGGCCTGTGAGAAGGACCACAACAAGCGCCACGTGAAGCCCCAGCGGCAGAAGTGGTTTGGCTGCGCCTGCTGCCCGCCGAACATCATCCGGCTGCTCGCCTCCCTGGAGGACTACATCTACTCCCAGGACGGGGACAGCGTGTACGCCCATCTGTACGTGGGCGGCTCGGTGGATTTTGAGATCGCTGGCGCGCGCGTGGGCCTGAAGGTGGATACGAACTATCCGTGGGACGGCGAAATTGCCGTCACCGTCGACGCGCGGAGGCCCGTGTCTTTCACCCTCAACCTGCGCGTGCCGGGATGGTGCCGAAGCTATGCCCTGCGCGTCGACGGCGCGGCGGTAGAGGCCTCGCCTGTGGACGGCTATATCGCCGTCCGGCGCGAATGGAAGCCCGGCGAAAAGGTGGTCCTCAGACTGGATATGCCCGTCGCGCTGGCGCGGGCCAATCCCCACGTGCGGGAGGACGCCGGGAAGCGCGCCGTGACCCGCGGCCCGCTGGTGTACTGCCTGGAGGCGGCGGATAACGGTCCGGATCTGCACATGGCGATGCTCCACGGCGCGAAGCCGGAGGATTTCGAGGTGGTTTGGCGACCGGATAAGCTGGGCGGCATCGTGGAGCTGCGCTGCGAGGGGCTGCGGGAGACGGACGCCGGCTGGAATGACGCGCTCTACAGCGCCGACGCTGCCGTTCAGACCCAGCGCGCTGCGCTCACCTTCATTCCCTACTACAGCTGGGCGAATCGCGAGCTGGGCGAAATGCGGGTGTGGGTGCGGGAGTAGGCGCGGCACTGCGGCTTCGAGCGGATACACGCAAAACGGGGAGGCGATGAGATGTCTCTGTTCAAAAGGCGGCCCAAGGCGCCGGTGATGCGATACGACCCGAACGCGCAGCAGCCCGCGGTGCGCAGGAGCATCTGCACGGGCGAGATGACGGCGGGATTCATCGATTTGAAGACCGGAAAATTTATCGATCTCATGCGCGTCGACGGCCAGAAGGGTCTGGAGGCCTTCAAAAGGGATATCGGAGCCGACGAGGTGAAGGAAATCTACTAATATTACTTAGAAACCGACGCTGAAGGAAACGCATGGGCACAGATCCTTCGCCGCGCTCAGCATGACACGCCACAATGCTGTCACCCTGAACGCGACGAAGGATCTGTGCCTGTCTTTCTGTTCACCATGTCGTCCAAACAGGGCGTTTACCTGAAATGTTAAATTCTGTTTTCTATTCAATATTATCGCGGTTCGCCTCGTCTTTATAGTGTAATTACGAATCCGGCGGCGGGCATGTCGCCGGGAAATGACGGCCGTCAGCGGCGCGATGGAGCGTGTTTCCATGAACGACAACGAATATATGCGGCGAGTCCGCGCCCTGGAGGGGCGGCTCTACCGCATTGCCCAGGCCATGCTGTGGCGAGAGGCCGACAGCGTGGACGCGGTGCAGGAGGCGGTCTTCCGGGGCTGGATGAAGAAGAACGCCCTGGAGGACGCCGACCGGCTGGAGCCCTGGCTGGTGCGCATACTGGTGAACCAGTGCCGGGATATGCTCAGAAAGCGCAAGCGGGAGCCGTCGGCGCTGAGCGTCGAAATCGCCGCGGAGGACCGCCTGTGCGAGGATCTACAGCTTCGGCTGGCGCTCAAGCAGTTGCCGGAAAAGTATCGGTTGCCGCTGGTGCTGCACCACATGGAGGGCTATCCCGTTTCCGAAGTGGCGGAGATGCTGCGCATTCCCAGAAGCCTCGCCACTTCGCGGCTGCATCAGGCCCGGCGCGCGCTGCGCGCCCTGCTGGACGGAGGTGAAAACCCATGAAGCATACGGACAAGCTGCGTTTAAAGCGGGCGTTCACGGAAATGCCGTCTGAGCTGCCGGGACAGATTGAACTGGCATTCAGGAGAGGAGAGCTTGCGATGAAGAGGAGACATAAATGGATGGTATCGCTGTCGGTGGCGGCGGCCTGCGCGGTGATCTTCGCGGCGCTGGCGCTGGCGGCAGGCCAACTGACCCGGCCCCGGCCGGACAGGGTGGTGGTCGCGCAGGGAAGGGAGGAGAGCGAAAATGCGACGGTCGCGCCGGAAGCGATGTACGGTGACGAAACCGAGGGCGTGCTGCTCCCGGACGTGACGCCGGAGCCGGCCATAGAGATCGACGGCGTTTACTACGATGTGACGCCGGAACCCACCCCGATGCCCACGCCAAAGCACACCCCGACGCCCGCGCCGGATCAGGCGGAGCCGGCGCTGACCATCGTCTACACCCAGCCCCAGAGCAATTACTACCACAGCGATCCGAGCTGCTCCGGCATGGAAGGCGCGATCGAGTGGACGGAGGCCTCGGCCGTCAGCGTGGGCAAGCGGCCCTGCCCGATCTGCATCGGCGCGGATGCCGACGCGCTGGAGACGCCGCTGCCCACGAATACCCCGAAGCCGCTGGAGGAGCCTCGCGAGGCCCCGGTGTACTACACGGAGAAGGGCGTCTACTACCACGGCCTTTCAGATTGCTCCGGCATGGTCGGCGCCGAGGCGCACACCTTCGCCGAGGCCCAGGCCGACGGCAAGCAGCGCTGCCCGGTCTGTCAGCCGGGAGAGCCGGACCACTATGACTTGTTTAAGACCGCCTTCGGGCAGGGGCTGGAGGCGCTCGTGCCTGGCTACGCCTACAGCTATTGCAGCGGCGCGACGGGCTTCTTTGACGACGGCGCGTGGTACGTCACCGACGGCGAGGATACGCTTCGGGCCTGCGGCGCGGCCAGCTACCTGAAATCCGACGGCGGTGAATACCTCGCCACCGGCGGCGCCGGGAACGCGCTGGAGGACGTGATGTGCTTCACCTTTGACGCGCGGGAGTGCGATGAGCTGTGGCCGTTCCTGAACAGGACGGCGGTGGGCGAGCGGGCCCTGCGGGAGACGGACGAGGCCGTGGAGGCGGCGCTTGAAGCGGAGCAACTGAACGCCCTGGTGGATGTGGAGGAGCAGGACGTGTGGGTAGCGGTGAGCCCCGAGGGGCTGATCCTGTAGCTGGACGTGCGACACGTGAGCCTCGACCGGGCGGTGTACGTGAACGTGAGCTACATCCTGACCGGCGACGGCTACGCGCGGGACAGCCGGGTGGCGGTGATTGAGCCCATCATGGACGATGCTGTCGAGCCGACCGACATCAGCGAGGCGGCGGAGGAGATCACCCGGCGGCGCTACATCTGCGATGCCGACGGCTACTACCACGCGGACAAGGCCTGCACGATGCTCAGCCAGCAGTCCTTCGAGGCCGTTAGTCGAGCGGAGGCCGCCGCGACGGGCCGCGCCGCCTGCCCGCTGTGCCAGCCGGACAGCCCGCTGGACAGGTCGCTGTTCCTGATGGCCTTTGGACGGAGTATGCTCAGCGATCTGATGCCGGATTACTACTACGCCTTTACCCGCGCGACGCCCTACACCGGTGGCTTCAGCTGGTATGTGCGTTCCCGGGAGGACGAGAACACCTACGGCACGCTGGCGACCTTTGAGACGCGCCCCGGCAGCGAGGACGCCCCGGTGCCTGACAACTTCGAGGACGGCGGCGTGCGGATGAAGGTGTGGATGAATCAGGAGGCGGACTACGTCTCCATGCTGAAGGACGACGCGCCGGAGCCGATGCGAAGCATGGCGGCGCGGGCCGAGGCGGAGCTGATGGACATGCCCGGCATGGCGATGCCCGACGGGCGCTCGCCGCTGGGGTGGAATATGTGGATTTACGTGTGCTTCGACGCCGCGCGGGAGAAGATCACGTCGGTAGACTTTTTCGTCACCGGCCCGGAGGAGGTACACTTCCAGTGGCAGCGCAACGGCGAGGACGCCTTCGACCTCGTGGAAATCGCCGTCAACAGCGAGGGGCTGGGATAGACGATAATAGCAGGGGCGACGGTAGGTCGCTCCTGCTATGTATGGCGTAGCACCGCATTCCTTAGAGTGCCCTTTAGGGAGCCAGATTGCCCCGTCGTCGCTTCGCTCCTCCACGCAATGACCGTGCTGAGATTTCGTTTACATACGACGTCATTGCGAGGAGCGCAGCGGCGTGGCAATTGGGTTAAAGGCCCGTTCGGCGGACGGGTGAAGGCGATTGCCCCTTCGGGAACCAATAGGCCGCGCGGTTCGCCGAAAACGGCTTCTCTCAGAAAATAAAGATTTAGATATTACGTGATACTACGTTGACTTTGCGGTTGACGTTTATGCCCCGTGATGCCGTTTTTTCTCCGCGTACATGCCCGCGTCGCTCTCGTAAATCAGGCTGTCGATATCCAGGCTGCCGCCGTCGGTGTGGGCCACGCCGATGCTGACGGACGTGCCGCAGCCATACTTTTCAAAGGCCGACTGACTGGCCAGCCGCAGCGCGTCGCAGCGCCGGTCGATCTCGGCGCGGT
>JAFVBK010000230.1 GCA_017480045.1 Clostridia bacterium | reverse complement strand
TGACCGGCAGCGGCGCGAGCGTCGCGCCCAAGAGCGCCTCCGCCGGGCCGGAGGGCGAGGCCGTGGCCGCGCTGGTGGCCCTGGGCTACAGCGCCTCCGAGGCCGCGAAGGCCGTCAGCCGCGTGGCGGGGCAGACGGACAAATCCGACGAGCTGATCTTCCTGGCGCTCAAGGGCCTGGGCTGACGCCGGCGCGCCCAAACGCCGCGGGAATTAATCAGCGACTACCTAGTATAAAATCACCTTTTCCGCATATATAATGTCATCTATACGCGGGAAGGTGATTGTTTATGTTGACGACGGGCGTCGAAATGGCCCACGACCTGCGCATGCCGCTGCAAATCATCCAGTCCAGTGCCCAGCTGCTGAAGCTGTCGCTCTCGGATCCGACCCTGGACACGGCGGCCTATGCGGACATGCTGCTGGACTCGGTGGCCCACCTGCAGCGCATGCTGGACAGCACGCTGGCCGACTGCGGGCGCGCGCCCCGGCGGGAAGCGCCGCTGCTACGGCCCATCGACCTGGCGGCCTGCGCGCGGACACTATGCAGAGAATGCCGCGCCTATGCCGATGAAAAGGGCGTGGCGCTGAAATTCTCCGCCAACGTGGCGACACTGAAAATGTGGATGGATGAGGACATGCTGTCGCGCATCCTGCTCAACCTGATCTCCAACGCCCTGCGCTTCACGCCCAGAGGCGGCGAGATTCGGGTGGCGCTGAACGCGCTGGGGGACGCCGCCGAGCTCAGCGTGACCGACACCGGCGCGGGCATTCCGCCGGAGAAACAGCCCTACGTATTCTTGCAGGGCGAGACCGACGGCGGCCACGGCTACGGCTTGCCCATCGCGCGGAAATTGGCCCGCCAGCTGGGCGGCGAATTGACGCTGCGCTCCGTGCCCGGCGGAGGCAGCACATTCACGCTGCGCCTGCCGGTGCGCTCGGCGGAGGCAGTCTAAATCCGATAATACTGCCGCAGGATATCCAGCACCTGATCCTCGCCGCCGGTGAGAATCACGCGGGAGCGCCCGCGGTTCCTGCCGTAGCTGAATTTGATGTCCGAAGTCCCGCGGTTGACGCGGTCGCAGTAGAAATCGGCGATTTTCTCCGCTTCACGGTCGTCCGCGACGTAGTCCAGGATCACGCAGGCGCGGTTGGCGGTCTTGAAGGCGTCCGCCAGAAAGTCGAACACCGCCGCGTTGCGATGGCTCTCCAGACCCTTGTGAATCTGTGGATCGCTGATGAAGCGCTCGATTTCCTCCTGCGTGAACGTCCATGCGCCGTCGATCTTTTCGCCCCGCAGCGCGCCCTGGCGCAGATGGTTGCGCAGCGTGCGCGTCGTCAGCCCGGTCATCATGGCCAGATCGTTGATGCTGTAGCGTTCCTTCATAAATATATGCCTCCTGACGGATAATGTGCTTCAGGCCTGAACAGACATCATTATATAGTTCTCCCGGCCGCGTTTCAATTTGAAATGCGGTCGCTTTTTCATGTGGCACCCTTTTTGCCCCTTCGCCATAGGATGGGCTGTGGCTGATAGAGCGGAAGGGGAGTGTGTACACATGGATCATGTCATCATCGGCGGCGACGAGCGCTTCGCGTGGCTGGCGCGGCTGCTGCACTGGCGGGGCGTAGAGGTGGGGACGATCTTCCGGGAGCCCGTGCCGGATGTGCCGGACCTCGGCGCGGACGAACTGCGAAACGCGACGACTGCCGTCGTGAATTACCCGCCCAAGCTGCCCGAATCGGGAATGACCTTTGAGGAGCTGCTGGCGGAGCTGCCGGGAGACGCGCGAATATTTGCCTGCGGGCCGTGGCATCCGGACGAGGACGCGCGGGTGATCGACCTGTGGGCTGACGAAGCGCTGACGCGGGAAAACGCGCGCCTGACGGCGGAGGGCGCGCTGGCCTCAGCCATGCAGGCCTCCGAAAGCGCTCTGCGGGATATGCGCTGCATGCTGATCGGATGGGGTCGCATCGGGCAGGCGCTGACGGAGCTGCTGGTGGCCATGGGGGCGAGGGTGACGGTGGCGTCGCGACTGGCGGCGGGCCGGAATCGCGCCGTGGAGCGCGGCGCGGAGGCGGTATATACCGGTGAGATCGCGGACGCGCTGCCGGGGCACCAGCTGATCTTCAACACCGCGCCGGGCATGGTGCTGGACGCGGCGGCGCTGAAAAGCGTGGATCGGGAGGCGATGATCATCGATCTGGCGAGCCCGCCCTATGGCGTCGATTTGCGCGCGGCCTGGGATATGGGCCTTCGAGCGTGGCGGGAGCCGGGCTTGCCGGGACGGTACTGTCCGCGGAGCGCGGCGATGGCGCTGCTTGCGGCGATGGAGCGGTGCGACAGGGGAGGAAAGCGACATGAGTAATCTGATGGACGCGCGCGTCGGCTGCGCGATGACGGGTTCCTTTTGCACCTTTGGAGCGGTGTTCGAGGCGTGGCGCGCGTTGAAGGCGGCGGGCGCGGATTTGACGCCCATCATGTCCTTCAATGCCGCCGGCGTGGATACCCGATTCTATCCGGCGGCGGAGGCGCGGCGGGTTTTTGAGGAAATCACGGGCAAAGCGCCGTTGAGGGCGCTCAATCAGGTGGAGCCCATTGGGCCGAAGAAGCTGCTGGACGCGCTGGTCATCGCGCCCTGCACCGGCAACACGCTGGCGAAGCTGGCAAACGGCATTGCTGATACGCCGGTGACCCTGGCGGCAAAGTCCCACCTGCGAAACGGCAGGCCGGTGGTGATCGCGGTATCCAGCAACGATTCGCTTTCACAGAACGCGCGAAGCATCGGTCAGCTGCTGGCGATGAAGCACATATATTTCGTGCCCTTTGGGCAGGACGACGCGCTCGGCAAGCCCAACTCGCTGGTAGCGAAGTTCGACTTGCTGACGGAAAGCGTGGTCGACGCCCTGGATGGCCGACAAATTCAGCCGCTGCTGCGCTAATTGTGACGAGAAATGAAATATAGATGTTATAAATCGGTAATTTGTGACGATTGACTATTGACATTCAAGGTTCGCTTTGATATACTAATCAAGCTGTCGCGAGGACAGGGGGTAAGCCGCCTGAGAGAAGCGACAGCGAGCGAACCTTGAAAACGATACAGAGAGACGAGAAAGAAGCGCTGTACGAGCTGCGAGGAGCCGCGAAGACCGAGAGGGCGGAGCGGGGAGCGGTGAGTATGGCGAGGAGTCAGAATTCTGAAGAGTAAACGCCGTGAAGCGGAGGAAAGCGGAGGCTTTGGCGAGCCGAAGCAAGTAGGGCCGCGGAACGGAGAAGGATTAAACATCAGAGTTTGATCCTGGCTCAGGACGAACGATGGCGGCGTGCTTAACTCATGCAAGTCGAACGGGGATATACGAGCGGAAGGCTTCGGCCGGAAGGTTGTATATTCTAGTGGCGGACGGGTGAGTAACGCGTGAACAATCTGTCCCAGACAGGGGGATAACACATGGAAACAGGTGCTAATACCGCATAAGACCACGGCATCGCATGGTGCGGGGGTAAAAGGAGCAATCCGG
>JAFVBK010000229.1 GCA_017480045.1 Clostridia bacterium | reverse complement strand
TGAAGATCGTGGATTTCCTCAGCAAGCACCCGCAGGTCGAGGCCGTGCACCATCCGTCGCTGCCCAGCGAGCCCAGCCACGCGCTGTACAAGAAGTACTTCCCCAACGGCGGCGGCAGCATCTTCACCTTTGAAGTCAAGGGCGACGCCGAGACGGCCAAGAAGTTCATCGACAATCTGCCGATCTTCAGCCTGCTGGCCAACGTGGCCGACGTGAAGAGCCTGGTGATCCACCCCGCCAGCACCACCCACAGCCAGCTGACCGAGGTGGAGCTGGAGGATCAGGGCATTAAGCCCAACACCATCCGCCTGTCCATCGGCATCGAGAAGGCCGAGGATCTGATCGCGGCGCTGGAGACGGCGTTCGAAGCGGTGAAGTGAGTTGAATTATACTTGAATTAAACAGTCATACTTGGATCTACCTCCTTTCTCATACTGAACCCCGCCCGGTGGCGTCTGGTTGCGCGGACGCCGCATGGACGGGGTCAGACCATTTTTGGTGTTATTGGCGCCGTCGACGCCCCTGAAGCGGAATATTCATCGACGTCTCACTTTCCCAGCGCGGCTTCGATGAAGCCGACGAACAGCGGGTGGGGCTTGTTGGGCCGGCTCTTGAACTCCGGGTGGAACTGCACCCCGATGAAGAAGCGCTCGCCGGGAAGCTCAACGGTTTCTACCAGCCGGCCGTCCGGGGAGAGGCCGGACAGGCACAGCCCCGCGCCTTGCAGCGCGTCCCGATAGGTGTTGTTGAACTCGTAGCGGTGGCGGTGGCGCTCGCTGATCTCCAGCGCGCCGTAGCAACGGGCGATGGCGGTGTCCGGCTTCAGCGCGCAGGGATATCTGCCCAGCCGCAGCGTGCCACCCTTGTCGATGTCGTCGTGCTGGTCGGGCATGAAGTGAATCACCTGGTGAGGGCTCTGTTCGTCGAACTCGTGGGAGTTGGCGCCCTGCAGGCCCGCCGCGTGCCGGGCGAACTCGATCACCGCGATCTGCATGCCCAGGCAGATGCCGAAATAGGGCACGTGGCGCTCCCGCGCGTACCTTGCCGCCAGGATCATGCCCTCGGTGCCGCGGTTGCCGAAGCCGCCGGGCACGATCAACCCATCTATCGCCCCGCGTGCTCGCGCTTGCGGCCCGCGGGTTCCACCTGCGTCTTGCCCTTCGGGCTGCGCTTGCAGGCTCAGTCTCGCTTCGCTCGACGCTCCGGACAGAGTTTCCGCATAGTTCGCCGGCGTCAGCGCCTCCGAGTCGATCCATTCGATCTCCACCTTCGCGTCCAGCGCGTAGCCCGCGTGGCGCAGGGCCTCCGCCACGGAGAGATAGGCGTCGTGCAGCTGCACGTACTTGCCCACCAGGCCGATTCTGACCGCTTTCGACTGGTGGCGGACGCGGGCCACCAGGGATCGCCATTCGGTGAGCTCCGGCGCGGGGGCGTCGATGCCCAGTTCCCGGCACGCGATGCCGGACAGGTTTGCCGCCTCCAGCATCAGCGGCGCTTCGTACAGGTTCGGCAACGTCAGGTTTTCGATCACGCAGTCGCGCTTGACGTTGCAGAAGTGGGCGATCTTGGAGAAGATGCTCGCGTCCTCGATCTTTTCGTCCACGCGCAGCACGATGATGTTCGGGCTGATGCCCATGCCCTGCAGCTCCTTTACGGAGTGCTGGGTGGGCTTCGACTTGTGCTCGCCGCTGGCCTTCAGGTAGGGGACCAGCGTCACGTGAATGTACAGCGCGTTTTCCCGGCCCACCTCAAGGCCCACCTGGCGGATGGCTTCGATGAAGGGCTGGCTCTCGATATCGCCGATGGTGCCGCCGATCTCGGTGATCACCACGTCGGCGTCCGTCTGCTCGCCCACGCGATAGATGAAGCGCTTGATCTCGTCGGTGATGTGGGGGATGGTCTGCACGGTGCTGCCCAGATAGCCGCCCTGGCGCTCCCGCTGGATCACGTTGGAATACACCTTGCCGGTGGTCAGGTTGGAATAGCGGTTCAGATCCTCGTCGATGAAGCGCTCGTAATGACCCAGGTCCAGGTCGGTCTCCGCGCCGTCCTCGGTCACGTACACCTCGCCGTGCTGGTAGGGGCTCATGGTGCCGGGATCCACGTTGATGTAGGGGTCCAGCTTCTGGGCGGCTACCTTTAATCCCCGCGCCTTCAGCAGCCGGCCCAGCGATGCCGCCGTGATGCCCTTGCCGAGGCCCGAAACCACGCCGCCCGTTACAAAGATATATTTTGTCATATGATTTGCCTCCAGCCGTTTGTATACCCGTCGATCCTTCATTTGTTGAGACTTCCACGCAATAAAAAGGGCAAGTTGGGCCATGTAACACGGCTCCCTTGCCTTGCCATGAAAAGCATAGCACAAGGACCGGCGCAGCGTCAAGTATTTTTGAATGTAAAATAATGCGTTCCTGCGAAAGCTGGGGATGTTTTCACCGACAAACCGGTCATTTTGCAGGTTTGAACATTTCAATTGCCATTATGACGGCGCTTGCGGGTGAAATTGACTGCGCTTTCAACGCGGGGCCAGAGGCGCGTGGTCCGCCATTTTCCGGAAGAGGAGATTTGGTGTTCATAAGCAAAAAGTATGAATTTTGGCCGGGTCGACTACTGGACATCCTGGCAAATTATGGTATAATGAAATGTATAGAATGTAACGCTGGACGGTAACGGACATGGACAAGCACCTGACGACAGAGGATATCAGATATCACGGGCTCCTCGAACAGCTGATTGCGGCCATGACGGATCGGGGGAACTTTGATCTGGGCAGGGTTTACGCCATCCTGAAGGAGCTGTGCGTTTTGCTGCGCGTTTCAAGGGGCGTCACTTCATTCTATGACTCCCCGGCCGATGAACAGCGGGGTATCGGGGAGGACTGCGTCTGCTATGACAGCGGCGAGGAAAGCGAGCTGGTTTCCGTCAAGCGGGATATCAGCCCCGCCGGGATGATCGTGGTGTGCTCGGCCTATCGGGCGAAGGGCGCCGCGCCCTTCACCGAAGTCGAACGGCAGCGGGTCGAGCTGGTTCAGAACATGGTCGTCACCGTCATCAATCGCCACAGGATCCAGACGGGCATCGAGCGGATGAGCTTCCAGGACGACGACGGCTACCACAACCTGCGCTATTTCATGAATCATATGATTCGCCAGGGGAGAGCCGGCGAGTTGGGGGGCAAGGTGGCGTTTCGCCTGAACTTGAAGCACTTTTCGCTGATCAACCAGCAAATCGGGCGCGAGGCGGCGGATGTCGCCATGAAGACCTACTATAAGCAGCTGGAAAAGCTCCTGGGCGAGACGGGCTACATCGGCCGCCTGGGCGGCGACAACTTCATCGCCATGTGCGAGGCCGGGAGCCTGCCGAGGGTGCTTGAGCATTTGGGCGGGAAGACGGTGTCCTTCGGCATGGATCGGGACGCGGAGGCTGAAGGGATCCTCGCGCCGCAGAACAGGGTGACCATTGCCGCGCTGGCCGGCGCCTACGCCATTCCGGCGGACTTTCAGTTCAATTCGCCGGAGGATGTGATGGACAAGATCATGTCCGCCTATCAGGCGGCGAAGAGCGGAAAAAACGGAGACATCGTCTTTTACAACGATACCATCCTCATGGAGAAGGAGAAGGTCATGCGGGTGCAGCAGCGCTTCAACCAGGCGCTGCGGGACGGGGAATTCCTGGTGTACTATCAGCCCAAGGTGAATATCTATACCAAGGAGCTGGACGGCGCCGAGGCGCTTTGCCGCTGGTATCACAACGGCCAGCTGATTCCGCCCATGGACTTTATTCCCGTCTTGGAGCGGGGCTCGGACATCTGCCGGCTGGATTTCTATATGCTGGATCGCGTGTGCAAGGATATCCGGCGCTGGCTGGATGCGGGCAAGCCCGTGGTGCGGGTTTCCGTAAACCTCTCCCGCAGGCACATGCTGGATCCGGATCTGCTGGAGCACATCATCGAAACCATCGATGGAAACGGGGTTCCCCACGAATATGTGGAGATCGAGCTGACCGAAACCACCACGGACGTGGAGTTCAAGGATTTGAAGCGCGTGGTCAGCGGCCTGCAGGCCGTGGGCATCAACACGTCGGTGGACGACTTTGGCGTGGGCTATTCCTCGCTGAATCTCATCAAGGAAATTCCCTGGAACGTGTTGAAGCTGGACCGCAGCCTTCTGCCTGCGAGCGAGCAGACGGTGCGCGGCAGCAGGATGTTCAAGCATGTCATTTCGATGGCCCACGAAATCGGATTGAAATGCGTGGCGGAGGGCGTCGAGACCGAAGAGCAGATGAAGATTTTGGAGGACTATGGGTGCAGCATCGCCCAGGGCTTCTTCTTTGACAAGCCGCTTCCGGTGGAGGCGTTTGAAGCGCGCATGGGCAAGCATACGTATTGACAGGCTGTTGGATGGAACGTTGACCGCTGAGGCGGAGAGGAGGCGGCGTTATGAACCCAGTCCCGGATCGAAACCAGCGCAAGTATGAGATCGGAACTGCGTTTCGCAGAGCCGCGCACCTTCCCAGTGAGGCCGATCCCCAGATATACAAGGCGCTCCTGAAGGAGATCGGGGTGGCGACGGACATGGATATGGGTGTGCTTTGCTCCATTTTGCAGGACGCGATCATGACGGCGGTGCGCGAGGAGCGGCCCACCACGCCGCTGCACACGTTTTTGGACTGGCTGAGCATGGAACAGCTCCATAGGGAATATGAGGATGTCGACTGACGCCTCGCCGGCGCACGGATGAGGCGGCGCGATCGAGGTATATCGATGATAAGGATTTTGTTTATCTGCCACGGCAATATATGCCGGTCGCCGATGGCGGAGTATGTGATGAAGAAGCTGGTGAAGGACGCGGGGCTGGAGCGGCGGTTTGAGATCGCCTCGGCGGCGACGAGCCGGGAGGAGATCGGCAATCCGGTGTATCCGCCGGCGCAGCGGGAGCTGGCGAAGCACGGCATCTCCTGCAAGGGCCACGCCGCGCGGCAGATGACGCGGGCGGACTACGACTATTACGATTATCTGGTGGCCATGGAGGCCTACAACATTCGCAACATGCTGCGCATTACGGACGACCCGGAGGGCAAGATGCGGCTGCTGCTGTCCTTTGCCGGAAGCGACGCGGGCATCGACGATCCCTGGTACACCGGGCGCTTCGCCGAGGTGTACGATCAGATCGAGACGGGGTGCAGGGCGATGCTGAGGGAGATATGTGATTTCTGATGGGTCGAGCGGCGCTCGTCCCCCGCGAAGGGATTCGTTGTACCCGGCGGGCGGCGAAAGGCCGCTCCTACAACTTGTGATAGCGGCTACCTGGAGTGTGTTTCCAAATCCCAGGCGACGCAGTTTCGAGTGGAGAGGCTGAAAATCCTTGGTTTTTCAGGCCCAGCCTTTGGCTGGACTCAGACCGCAGACAAAGCCCGCCACGCGCATACCAGCGCGCCGGCGGCGGGGATAAGGGCGAGGAGCGGGTGGCCGGTGAAGAGCAGCAGGGCCATGGCAATCGCGCAGGCGAGCGCGGCGGCGGGCGCCGCTTTTTTTGTGCCGCGCCGCAGGATCAGGCCGGCGCAGACGATCAGCGCCGCCAGGCTCAGCAGCTGGGAGACGCGCAGGGAACCGAGATACAGGCTGTCGGCGCGCAGCCCCTCCACCAGCGCCCGCTCCAGCGCGTAGAGGAACACATAGCCGAGGAAGATGTCGCCGTCCCTGTGGACGCGGCGCTTTTTTTCCGCGATCAGCAGAATGGCAACGATCAGTAGGCACCAGGCGGATTCGTAGAAGAAGGTGGCGTAGTGCCACTGCCCGTCGGCCTGTATGAACACGCTGATGGGGAAATGGCGCTGCCATGCCTGGGCGGCGATGCCGCCGTAGGCCTCCTGATTGACGAAGTTGCCCCAGCGCCCGATGGCCTGTCCCAGCGCGATGGAGGGCGCGGCCAGGTCCGCCAGCTTCAAGAAGGGCAGCTTTTTGCGCCGGGAATAGAAGTAGCCCGCCAGCACGCCGCCGATGATGCCGCCGTAGATGGCCATGCCGCCCTCCCAGATGTACAGCGCGCGGATGGGCGCGTCGGCGTAGGCCTGCCAGGAAAAGGCGACGTAGTACAGCCGCGCGCAGACGATGGCCGCCGGGATGCCCAGCAGCGCCAGGTCCAGCGCGGTCTCGCGGGGCAGGCCCATGCGCCGTTCCCGCACAGCCGCGAGCCCCACCGCCAGCGCCATGCCGCAGGCGATGATCACGCCGTACCAGTGGACGGTCAGGCCGAAGACGACGAGGGCGTTATATGTGAAGCGCACCAATCCGCTCACCTCCAAACGCTGTGAAGGATCAATTTTCAGGGGTGGTCGTGGCGGGGAGACTGTCCCCGTCCACAAATAACATTATAATGTTTATGGCACGAAAAAGTCAATTCATGCGCATTGCATCATAACCAAATAGAGCGTATAATATAGAATACGATGGTTGTACCCTGTTCATACCAGCCTCAACGGCGGGCGGAGCAGGCGCTTTCGGAATTTCATTGCGAGCGATCGGAGCGTGGGCTATGCGCAGAAAGAGAGTGACCGGCAGGTTTTTCCTGTTCTTACTGGCGCTGCTGGTGATCGCGTTCCTGCTGCTGCGGCCGCTGCTGATCCCAAGCTCCAAGGAGACGGTCATCATGATGGCCAACGCGGCCCAGCGCCAGACGGTGGACTGCGTGATCATACGGGATGAAACCGTGGTGACCTCGGATTCCACCGCGCGGGTGGAGTACATCGCGCCGGAGGATTCCCTGGTGGCGATTGGCGACAACGTGGCCAATCTGTATACCACCGGCTATTCCGAGGGCCTGCTGAACAACCTGGAGGATACCCGCAAGAAGATTCAGGACTACCACAAGCAGCTGCTGGCAAACATCGTGGATACCGAGCTGAGCAAGCTGGACAGCGTGGTGAACTACATGGCGCTGGAGCTGAAGAACCTGATCACCCGCCAGACCACGGGCAATTTGAAGACCGTCACCAGCCAGCTGGAGACGGCGATGGTAAACCGTCAGGACTACCTGCGCCAGAACAAGCGCGGGGACAACAAGCTGACCAAGCTATACGACGAGGAAAACGCCCGGCTGTCCAGCATACAGTCGTGGCGCAGGGTCTCCACGGCGGAGCAGGACGGCGTGGTCTCCTTCTACATAGACGGCTATGAGAACGATTTGACGCCCGCGTCGCTCAATACGCTGAGCATATCAGACGTGCGGACGGTGCTGGCGGGCGGCAACCTGGAAAATACCCGGCAGACGAAGAACACCGGCATCTACCGCATCGTGGATCAGGACCACTGGTATGTGGCGGTGCTTGCCGGCGGCAGCACCTGGACGCCCGTGGTGGGCCAGGATAACTACTACATGCAGCTGGAGGGCTTCGACGACCTGATTTACACCGCCTCGGTGTACAGCGTGCAGAAGGAAGGCGACACCACGCTGGCGGTCTTCGAGATCGAGGATCCCATCGGCCCGCTGATCTATCGCCGGGGCGGCAAGGCTCAATTCAACATCGAGCTGACGGGCCTCTCTGTGCGGGTGGAGGCGCTCTACAATCAGAATGGACAGATGGGCGTGTGGGTGTACGACGTGCCCGGCGGCACGTTCGTGCCGGTGGAGGTGCTCTCCACCGACGGCACCATCGCCATGATCCAGCCGCTGGTGGACGGCGCGCTGCAGCTTGGACAGACGGTATTGATCAAATAAACGATATTGGAGCAATTGATGAACCGCGAAGATTTATTGGCAAACATTGCCCATTGGCGCGAGCGCGTCGGCGATGCCTCGGCGAAGTGGGGCGGCGCGGAAATCTGCGCCGTCAGCAAGACCGTCGACCCTGAGACCATCAACATGGCCTGGGAGGGCGGCATCCGCACGCTGGGCGAGAACCGCGTGCAGGAGCTGATGGGGAAGATCGAAGCGCTCAATCCGGATTATGACATCCACCTGATCGGCCAGCTGCAAACCAACAAGGTGAAGTATATCATCGACCGGGTCGCCATGATCCAGTCGGTGGATCGGGAGGCGCTGGCGCGGGAGATTTCCCGCCGGGCGTCGGCAGCGGGGCTGGAAATGCCCGTGCTGGTGCAGGTAAACATCGCCCGCGAGCCGCAAAAGGCAGGCATCGACGAGGAGCTGCTGATGCCCTTCCTTCAGCTGTGCGGCGAGCTGCCGGGTCTGAAGGTACAGGGCCTGATGGCGATCATGCCCATCGCGGACGACCCGGAGGACGTGCGTCCCTATTTCAGGCAGATGCGCGGCTGGTTTGAGCGGCTCAGGGACATGGACCTGCCGAACGTGGAAATGCGAACGCTGTCCATGGGCATGTCCGACGACGCGATCGTCGCCGCCGAGGAGGGCGCGACGATGGTGCGGCTGGGCCGGGCGCTGTTCGGCGCGAGGACCTACAAGTAATACGACTGACGTTGATATAAAGAGGGGAAATTCCATGGCGCGCAAGCAATCCAGCGGCTTTAACAAGCTATTGAACTTTATAGGCCTGGTGGACGACGAGGATACGCGGGACACCTATGGCGAGGAATACTCCGGCGACAGCTACGGCCGTCAGGCGGCGTATTCGCCCGCGCGGCAAACCCGCGCGGCCTCGAACAGCCGCGCGAGCGCATCCTCCCGGCAGATATCCCAGCGGCGCCTGTCGGACGCGGGCCGCCTGCCGGATTCCGGCACCCGCAGCCGCTACGAGAGCCGCTATGACAGTGGCAGCCGGTATGAAAGCCGCTACGATACCCGGAGCGCGTCCACGAGCAGCCGCGCCGCCCGTGGCTACGACGACTATCGCGCTTCCGAGCGCCGCACGGAATCCCGCTTTGACGATACGCGCGGCCAGCGCCAGCCTTCCCGCTACAGCCAGCCGGACGCGCGCTATGCCGCCGGCGGCAACGTGCCCCAGCGGGCCACGCCCCAGCGCATGCGCGTCAGCCCGCGCTCCCGCACGGTGATGTATTCGCTGCACACGCTGGAGGATTGCTGCGAGGTGATCGATCAGTTGATCGCCAACAACACCGTGGTGCTCACCATGGACGAGCTGGACGGCCGCCTCCTGCAGCGGGCGGTGGACACGCTCTCCGGCGCTGTGTTCGCGCTGCACGCCAGCATCCGCAAGGCCTCGGACAAGACCTACTTGGTCGCGCCGATGTCGGTGGAGATCAACGAGGCGTATGATATGGACAGGCGCTTCTGATTTGCGCGGCAAATCAGTGTGCTGGTAAAATAGGCAACAGGGAACAGGAACAGTGGCTGCCGCGTTTTCCAAGCATTTCCTGTTCTCTGTTCTCTTGATAACGGAGGTGAAACCATGCTGGGCCTATACGAGGTGTTCTACGCGGTCTATATCTTTTTGCGCCTGATCACGGCGGCGATCGTCGTCTACTGCGTGCTCAGCTGGTTCCGGCCCAACTTCCGGGCGTTCTATATGCTGCGCGGCTTCATACAGCCCTTCGTCTCCCCGTTTCAGAAGCTGGCGCTGAAGGTGGCGCGCTACTTCAACGCGCCGGTGGACTTCACCTGCCTGTTCGCGCTGATCGGCTATCAGATTCTGGAGCGGCTGCTGTGGCGGCTGTACTACCTGCTGGCGCGGCTGCTATGACGGGGGACGCGCTGGAAAAGCGCCTGAACGAGCTGGCGCTGCGGGCCGCGCACACCGGCGAGGTGTGCTATACCCGCTTCTTGGAGCCCTCTCAGGCGGACGCCGCGCGGACCGCAGCCAACCGGGCGGGGACGCGGATCGCGCTTTGGGGCGGCTTCGATGGCGCGGAGCGCCGCGTGGCGGCGTTCTACGGCGATGAGGCCCCGGAACCGGCGGATTATCCGATTGTGGCGCTGAGGATCGAATGGAATGCGAAGTTCGCGAATCCCGGCCATCGCGATCTGCTGGGCGCGGTGATGGGCCTTGGCATCGATCGGGAGACGACGGGCGACATCGCCATGGGCGAGTATCGCGACGCGAAGTGCGCCTACCTGTTCGCGCTGCCGGAGATGGCGGACTACATTGCCATGAGCCTGGACGGCGCGGGCCGGGCGTCGGTGAAGGCG
>JAFVBK010000228.1 GCA_017480045.1 Clostridia bacterium | reverse complement strand
GTTTAATTCTTTGTGGCGGGGGACCTGCTTCCCCCGCCACTGCCACCCCTTTGACAGATTTTGCTTGATGCCTGAAGGCATCCGGCCGCAAAATCTGCAAGGAAACCATTTTTGCTCCGATCCGCAGGCTTCCCTGCGCAAAAATGCTCTCGCCCCTGACGCACATGTCGCCAGGGGCGATTTTGTTGGTGCGTCGGGGCGTTTGTACGCTGAATTATCCTGCGCACACACGGACTGACGCGGTCGACAGGGCCTGTACGACAACGGCAACCTGTTCACCGGCCTGTTGCTGGTGGCGACGCTCGTCTGCATCGTCGTCAAGCGGGCGATGGACCGGCGAGTGGAGGAGGAGTGACGTGAAAAACCTGAAGCTGAAGAGCGCCCGCGCTGGAAAGGATATGTCTCAGCAGCAGCTGGCCGACGCGGTGGGTGTGTCCCGCCAGACCATCAACGCCATCGAAAAGGGCGACTACAACCCCACTATACGGTTGTGCGTCGCCATCTGCCGGGCGCTGGGCAAGACGCTGGACGAGCTGTTTTGGCCGGAATCGGAGGAATAGACAAGGCAGCGAGGCCGTCCAAACGGACGGCCTCGCTGTATGTGAATGCTGACTTGTCGGGTGCGGGGCGGCGTCGGCCCAAAAAACGGCACATTACTTATGGGCGGACGGCGCAACGCCACCTCTGCAACCTGCCGCAGCCGCAATCTTCATCCCACAGACTTCATCCGAGAGAAACCAGAAGTTACCCCTGCTTCTCCGCCAGAATCTTCTTCGCGCTGGAGATGCGCACGCACAGGGTAAAGATATCCATGGCGCTCTTCAGGTCCGCGAGGCTGGGGAAGGACGGCGCAATGCGGATGTTGGAGTCGTTGGGGTCCTTGCCGTAGGGCCAAGTAGCGCCCGCGCTGGTCATCTGTACGCCCGCCTTCTTGCAGCGCGCTACGATATCCTTGGCGCAGCCAGGCAGGGAATCGAACATGATGAAGTAGCCGCCCAGCGGGTTCGTCCAGGTGCCGACCTCCAGGCCGCCCAGGTCGCGCTCCAGCGCCGCCTCCACCGCTTCAAACTTGGGCCGCAGGATGTCCGCGTGCTTGCGCATGTGCTCCACCATGCCGTGGATGCCGCCGAAGAAGCGCACATGGCGCAGCTGGTTCACCTTGTCGTGCCCGATGGTCTGGCGGCGCATGTGGGAGAGGAAGTCTTCCATGTTGTTCGGGCTGGTGGCCAGCGCCGCGATGCCGCTGCCGGGGAAGGTGATCTTCGAGGTAGAGGAGAACTTGTACACCAGATCCGGGTTGCCGGCGCGCTTGCACTCCGCCAGAATCTCGATCAGATAATCCTGCCGGTCGTCGTAGAGGTGGTGGATGCCGTAGGCATTGTCCCAGAAGATGCGGAAGTCCGGGGCCGCGGGCTCCAACCGGGCAAAGCGGCGCACCGTCTCATCCGAGTAGGAGATGCCCTGAGGGTTGGAATACTTGGGCACGCACCAGATGCCCTTGATGGCCGCGTCCTCAGCCACCAGCTTCTCCACCATGTCCATGTCCGGCCCGGTGGGCGTCATGGGCACGGGAATCATTTCGATGCCAAAGTATTCCGTGATGGAAAAATGGCGATCATAGCCGGGCACCGGACAGAGGAATTTCACCTCCGGCAGGCGGCACCACGGGGTGTTGCCCATCACGCCGTGGGTCCACGCGCGGCTGACGGTATCAAACATCACATTCAGCGAGGAATTGCCGTAAATGATGATGTCCTTCGGGTTGTTCTCCATCATATCGCCCAGCAGCTCCCGCGCCTCCTCAATGCCGGTCAGCTGGCCATAGTTGCGGCAGTCGGTGCCGTCCTCGCAGGTCAGATCTGAGCTGGAATCCAGCACGTCCATCATCGCCATGGACAGATCCAGCTGATCCTGACAGGGCATGCCGCGGCTCATGTTCAGGTGCATGCCCAGCGCCTGCATGCGCCGGTATTCCAACTTCAGCGTCGCGAGCTCCTGATTGAGCTCCTCCACGGTCATTTCTTTGTAGGGCTTCATACTAACTCCTTTCCTTTCCTGCATGAAGTACGGCACACATATTCATCCTTATGCAGGAAAACGCGTCATATGCCGCAATCATTTGAAAAATTTGCATCACGCGTCGTATTCTTCCTGCATTTACATTACCACATTACGACAGGAAAAGCAAGGGGGTTTGTGTGTCTTTTCTGCAAAAGCCGCCGCGCCAGGAAAAAGCGAAAGGGACCGACTCGCATCAGTCCCTTTCATGCCGCGCTTCTCCCCTATTCCGCCAAAATCGCGTCGATTTGGCTCAGCTCATCCGCGGTCAGCGCCGGAAAATCCAGCGCTTTCACGTTTTCAACGATCTGCTCCGGTCGGCTGGCGCCGATCAGCGCGGAGGTCACCACCTCGCGCCGCAGCACCCACTGCAGCGCCAGCTGCGCCAGGCTCTGCCCGCGCCGGCCGGCGATGGCGTTCAGCCTCCCGGCCCTCTCCACCTTCTCAGGGGTAATCGCGTCCGGCTTCAGATAGCGCGGATCGTGGGCGGCGCGGGAATCCGCCGGGATACCCTTCAAATACTTGTCG
This sequence comes from Clostridia bacterium, assembly GCA_017480045.1. Lineage (GTDB taxonomy): Bacteria > Bacillota > Clostridia > Christensenellales > Aristaeellaceae > UBA2862. Next base: position 3,304 of record JAFVBK010000228.1, on the reverse strand, counting down.
GTCAGCAATCCATTCGCCAGCGGCGCGAAGGCGATGCAGCCCACGCCCTCCCGCGTCAGCACGTCGTCCAGGCCATTCTCAATCGACCGGTTGAACATCGAATAGTTTGGCTGATGAATCAGCATCGGCGTGCCCAGCGCTCGCAGCGTCTTTATCGCCCGCTCCGCCTGTTCCGGCGCGTAGTAATTGGAAATGCCCACATAAAGGGCCTTGCCGCTGCGCACGATTTGATCCAGAGCGCCCATGGTCTCCTCGATGGGCGTATCGGGGTCGGGCCGATGGTGGTAGAAGATGTCCACATAGTCCAGGTGCATGCGCTTCAAGCTCTGATCGAGACTGGCGATCAGATACTTGCGGCTGCCAAAATCGCCGTAGGGGCCGGGCCACATGTCATAGCCCGCCTTGGTGGAGATCACCAGCTCGTCCCGGTGGGTGTGCCAGTCGCGGTCCATGTGAATGCCGAAGTTGCGCTCCGCCTCGCCATAGGGCGGGCCGTAGTTGTTGGCCAGGTCAAAGTGAGTGATGCCGCTGTCGAAGGCCGTGCGCAGCAGGCTCTGCTGCACGCCGAAGGGCGTGATATCTCCAAAATTGTGCCAAAGACCCAAGGAGACGGCGGGCAGCCGCAGGCCGCTCCTGCCGCAGCGCCGGTAGGTCATGCGCTCGTAGCGCTTTTCATCGGGTATGTACATCGAAACGCTCCTTTCGCGGGATATGCTCGCTCCGATTATACACGCGCTGGCGACAAAATGCAACGATTTCCGGCGAAGTCCTTTGGCGGTCCGTCCGCTAATCGGACCAAATTCCAAGTAAATGCCCCATGCCGTCTCCGGTATGGGGCACAACGCCGACGGGCATACTCAGTTCTGCCCGGAATACTTCTGCTTCACCTGATTGATCTGCTGCTGATCGGCCTGCTGGGCGGGATACCAGCCCTTCTGGGCCATCTTCTGATAGATGTCGCCCTGCATACACAGGCTGTCGCTCAGCGCGGAATCAAACGCCTGCTGCACGTTCTGGGTGGCGGACTCGATGGTGCCGTGCATATACAGATCGCAGGCGCCCTTCGTCGTCAGCAGGATGTTCTCCATGATCATCTGATCATTCATCGCGTTTCCCTCCTTTACACCAATTGATAGAACCGGCTGAAAATTTCCTGGTGCTTGGCCATCAGCTGGTTGACGCAGTTCTTCAGCTCCGGGTCGGTCAGCTGGCTCACCGCCTGCTGGCACTGGCTCTTCAGGAATTGCTCGTGTCCGAGCGCGTCCTCGATATACTGCAGCTCTTTGGGACTCATGTTCCTCACCTCCTGCGCCCATTGTTCCCCAGCCGCGGCCATTCTATGCGCGCGATGCACAGGCATAAAGCATGGACCCATCCGTCGCGGATGAGTCCATGCTGAAATATGAAGAGGCGCGGCATCAGGGCGCGGCATTGTCGTCGATCATTTCGTAGCCCACCCAAACCTTGTAGCTGTTGCCGTCAAAATTATACTGCACCTGGGCGCGGCCCTTGCGGCGGTCCAGCTTGATGATCTCGCCCTCAAAATCGCCCAGCATATCCTTTGCCAGTTTGACGCGGTCGCCCTCCTGATAGGCTTTCATAATGCCGATGGTGCCGTTGTTGGCGTACAGCATCTCCGCGAAGCGCCGGTCGTCCCCCATTAGCTGATAGCCGTCGTCCCGCTGGCCCAAATAGCGCAGCACGCCCTCCATGAGCCGAATTTCCCGGAATTCGGTGATCGGCTGCTCGGAATAAACGAACACATAGCCCGGCAGATAATCGCGAATCTCCTCGTGGCACGTGCCCTTGATCCACTTACGCTGCACAATCTTCGGCGAAAACGCGTCGTAGCCAAATTTCTGTCGAATCGCCGCCGCCACCAGAGCGCACTTCACGGTATTGCAGAAGAAACAATAAGAATACATCCGGCTTCTCTCCCAACGCTTTGACCCAATCTCCATCCCCGCGGCCGGGCTGAAATCAGTGCTAGTCTTATTGTAATCGACGCGCGGTGGATTGTCAAATCATACCATCCCAAAACATTGAACGCGGAGACGCGGGGATTCTCATGATGGCAAGGCGAGCGCGCGGCGATCACACGGCGGGGCGTCCGCGCCTTCAGCGCCAGGCATCCTTTCCTGTCGCCGAAAATTGTCTGTCCCCGCCTGTATGCGATGCCAGCGGTATGCCGGCGTCTCAGGCGGGGAACAGTAGGGTTTATGTATCTATCTAAAACGAGAGTGGCGAACCCCCGATGCTTGCAGTATATATGAAATTCATGTACTCAATATGAACAGAGCGCGACTTTTTGCGGGTGTTGCCGAGGCGATTCCGCGCGGCGGCCTGCCGACGATAAACCGGCCCTTCGCCCCGCGGCTCGCGGGGCAAGGGGCCGGCCATGACGGGGAGAGCTCCCCATCCACAGATGCCTTAGAAGCGGGAATTGCCGCTCATCTGGCGCTCCTGGGCCTCGATCATCTTCTTGACCATGTTGCCGCCGATGTGGCCAGCGTCCTTGGAGGACAGGTTGCCGTTGTAGCCCTGGTTCAGGGTGATGCCCAGCTCGTTGGCCACCTCGTGCTTCATGTTGCGCATCGCTTCACGCGCTTCGGGAACGTTGATCTGGTTGTTGCTGTTGTTCGCCATTTTTAATAACCCCTTTCAATGCTTTTTTTCGACCTTCCGGCGCTTGCCGTTCAGTCTGCAACTATTTTGACCCACAGCAACTGTTTTACACTGGAAATTGCCGACTGCCATTGAATTCAAAAAAAGTAAAAAAATGGCGTCGGGATCAATGGAAAGCGATCCCGACACCGAAGCAGCCGCCGCTCTCGATCAGCTGTTCTCCTCCACGCGATTCATAATCAACGTAAACGCGCCCATCTCACCCGCGCTGAGCTTCAGACAGAGATTGCCGTCCTCCAACAGCTGCGCGGCAATGCCGTCAAACATGCCGCCCTCGTCGTCCGCGCCGGTGAAACGCAGCTCGCCGTCTACGTATTCCGCCTGCACAGACAGGCCGGTAAACACATAGCCCGCAATGGTGATCACGGTGTCCTCGATCGTGGCGGTAATGCTCTGCCCAAAGAGCGCGACATCATAGAAGGCATCGTCCACGCCAATCTCAAAGGCCCGCCACTCACCGGCGAAGTCCTCTTCCGCGGCCTCCACGGGCGCGGAAGGCTCAAACGCCTCAGCCTCCGCCCGTTCCCGGCCAACAATCATGCTGCCGCCCTCGATTGCCGCGGACAGCACATCCTCCTCGTTGAGGAAGAATTCGTTGGCGCTGCCATCGATGGCAATG
>JAFVBK010000227.1 GCA_017480045.1 Clostridia bacterium | reverse complement strand
CGTGGCCCTCAGGAAGCTGGCTCCCAAGGCCGACGTGGCCATCGAGCTGGGCGGTGAGGACGCCAAGATAGTGTTCTTGACGGGCGCGGGCGGGCTGGAAGTGCGCATGAACGGCACCTGCGCCGGCGGCACCGGCGCGTTCATCGACCAGATGGCCACGCTGATGGACGTGCCCGTTGAGCGGCTGAATGAGCTGTCCCGGACCCACGAACGCAGCTATGCCATCGCCAGCCGCTGCGGCGTGTTCGCCAAGAGCGACATACAGCCCCTGCTGAACCAGGGCGCGCGCAAGGAGGACGTGGCCCGCAGCATCTTCGAAGCCGTGGCGGGGCAGACCATCGCGGGCCTGGCCCAGGGCCGTGAGATCGCCGGCAACGTGGTGTATCTCGGCGGCCCGCTCACCTTCTTCAGCGAACTGCGGGACTGCTTTGACAGGGCGCTGGGCATTCAGGGCGTTCACCCGGAGGACGCGCTGTATTCCGTGGCCATGGGCGCGGCGATGCAGGCGAGCCGGGACGTGGATCTGTTGAACCTGATCGAGCGCATTCGCGGCCGCGCCGCCGGCGCCAGCTATGCCGCCTGCCCGCCGCTGTTTGAGAGCGAGGCGGACTATCGGGCCTTCCGAGAGCGCCACGCCAGGGCGCGGGTGGAGACCGTCTCCCGCCCCGACTACGACGGTAAGGTCTATATCGGCGTGGATTCCGGCTCCACCACCATCAAGGCGGTGGTGATTGACGCGGATTTTAACCTGCTGAAGACCGCCTATATGCCCAACAAGGGCAATCCGCTGCCCGCGGTGCGCCAGTTTCTTCGAGAGTTCTACGCGGAGTATCCCAACGCCGCTGTGGCGGGCGCGGGCGCGACGGGCTATGGCGAGGCGCTGGTGAAGGCCGCCTTCCGGCTGGATTGCGGCGTGGTGGAGACGGTGGCCCACTTCATCGCTGCCCGACAGTTGCAGCCGGACGTGGATTTCATCATCGACATCGGCGGGCAGGACATCAAGTGCTTCAAGATCAAGGATCGGGCTGTGGACGACATCTTCCTGAACGAGGCCTGCTCCTCCGGCTGCGGGTCGTTTATACAGACGTTTGCCCAGGCCTCCGGCGGCCTGCCGGTGGAGGAATTCGCCCGACGCGGTCTGCTGGCGAAGCATCCGGTGGATCTGGGCTCCCGCTGCACCGTGTTCATGAATTCTTCGGTAAAGCAGGCGCAAAAGGATGGCGCGACGCTGGAGGATATCTCCGCGGGGCTGTCCATCTCCATCGTGAAGAACGCGCTGTACAAGGTCATCCGCACGGCCAACGCCGCCGAGCTGGGCGACCACATCGTGGTGCAGGGCGGCACCTTCCTCAACGACGCCGTGCTCCGCGCCTTCGAGCGGGAGATCGGCAAGGATGTGGTGCGCCCCAACATCGCGGGCCTGATGGGGGCCTACGGCGTGGCGGTGTACAGCGCCGGGCGCGCGCCGGAGGCGGACAGCGGCCTGCTGACGGCGGCGGAATTGGAGCGCTTCGATCAAAAGACGACCAACACCCGCTGCCAGGGCTGCCAGAACCACTGCCAGCTGACGATCATCAACTTCAGCGATGGGGAGGCCGGAAGCTCGGAGGCGCCCAGGTCCGCCTTGCGAAGCGCCGCGCCTCGAAGGTTCATTTCCGGCAACCGCTGCGAGCGCATGACCGGCGGCGGCAGGGAGCCGCTGCCCAACCTCTATGAGGAGAAGCGGCGGATGCTTCGGGCCCTTGATTCCGGCGAGAATCGCCGCGGGCGCATCGGCATACCCATGGGGCTGAACATGTACGAGCTGTTCCCCTTCTGGCACGCGCTGTTCACGAGGCTGGGCTTCCAGGTGGTGCAGTCGCCGGAATCGGATCACGCGCTCTATGCCTCCGGCCAGCGCACGATTCCCTCGGACACGGCCTGCTATCCGGCGAAGCTCATGCACGGCCACGTCGAATGGCTGCTGAGCCAGGGCGTGGACGCCATATTCTATCCCTGCATGAGCTACAACCTGGACGAGCACCGGGGCGACAACCACTTCAACTGCCCCGTGGTGGCCTATTATCCGGAGGTGCTGCGGCTGAACGTGCCGGGGCTCAAGAGGGTTCGGTTCATCTGCGACTATCTGGGCCTGCACCGGCCAAAGGACTTTGAAAAGAAATTCGCCCAGGCGCTGGACCGCTATTTCCCCGGCATCCCCAGGAAGGAGGTGCGGGAGGCGGTGCGCGGAGCCTACGCCGCTTACGAGGCCTACATGGCGAAGGTGCGCGAACGGGGCGCGGCGATGCTGGCGGACGCCCGCGCGAAGGGCCTGCCGGTGGTGGTGCTCTGCGGGCGGCCCTACCACATCGACCCGGAGATCAGCCACGGCATCGACCAGCAGATTTCCCAGCTGGGCGCGGTGGTGGTCACCGAGGACTCCGTGAACCTGAACGCGGAGAAATTTCCGGTGAACGTGCTCAACCAGTGGACGTATCATTCCCGGCTGTACTCGGCGGCCAAGTACGTGGCCGAGTGCGGGGATCCGAGGATCAACCTGGTGCAGCTGGTGTCCTTCGGCTGCGGCGTGGACGCCATCACCACCGACGAGGTGCGCCGCATCCTGCAGGACGGCGGCAAGCTGTACACCCAGCTGAAGATCGACGAAATCTCCAACCCCGGCGCGGTGCGCATTCGCCTGCGCAGCCTGTTCGCGGCGCTGGAGCAGGGATAGAGGGAAACAGGCAACAGGGAGTGGGAATGGCGACTGCCGCGAGACAATGCAGGGGCGGCGTGCGCCGCCCACCCAGATCATCGCTATAAAAGGAACCGTCATGGAAAACCGAGTTGAATTTACCAAAGAGATGAAGCGGGATTACACGATACTGATCCCGAACATGCTGCCGGTGCACCTGAAGCTGGTGAAGGACGTGTTCGGCCTGCACGGCTACAACATGGTGCTGCTGGACAACGAGGGCCCCGCGGTGGTGGAGGCCGGACTGAAGTACGTCCACAACGACACCTGCTACCCGGCGCTGCTGTGCATCGGGCAGTTCATATCGGCGCTGCAGAGCGGCAGGTACGACGTGCACAGGACCGCCATCATCATCACCCAGACCGGCGGCGGCTGCCGCGCCAGCAACTACATCTTCCTGCTGCGCAAGGCGCTGAAGAAGGCGGGGCTGGGCTTCGTGCCGGTGATCTCGCTGAACCCCTCGGGCCTGG
>JAFVBK010000226.1 GCA_017480045.1 Clostridia bacterium | reverse complement strand
GCAGGGCGGGCGCCCATTGGGCGCCCCTACAACTGATGCATACATGAATCGCTGCTCCCCACGGAAAAGGCGGCCTGCAACCCAAAACCCTTGAAATGAGCGCGTTGCACGCATCGTGTGCAAAAGCGAAATTTCCGGGTTTTGGGGCAGGCCGTCAAAAAAACCGCCCCTGGCTTCCCCTATGATAGGTATGCCGCTAAGCCATCTATGGGCGGACGGCGCAACGCCGCCCCCTACTCTGCGTCAACCCGCCTGCACACGCACTGTCCCAGCAATTCGCCGTCGACGACATTGGCCTCCAGCACGATCGCGTCGGGAATTTCATCGAAGGACTGCATCTCGCCCTGTTGCCGCCAGAAGCCCAGCTTTTCGACGTCCTCCGAGGAAAAGTCCCCCCGCTCGGCGCTGTCCGTGGTCCAGCCGCCGCTGGTGTGGATGAGGTTGCCCTCGGCGTCGTAGGGATAGAAATGGATGCCCATCAACTCGTCCTCGCGCGCCTCATAATCGTAATCGATCGTGAAATAGGCCCGCACCGCCGTGTAGCGGATGTTCACCTCCCGCACGCGCACGTGGTCGTCGATCGCGCCGCTGTTCTCCGGCACGTACCTTGCCACGCGCTCGTCCTCGCCCTTTGTCAGCGTAAATGTGAGCTCGTCCAAAACCTCGTCGCTCCAATCCTCCTCGCCGTTCGGCCAGACGCGGAAGGTCAGCTTCAATTCGACCTCCTCCGGCAGCGGCTGCTCCGCGATGCCGTCGAGCCACACCAGCAAGCTGCCGTCGCTCTGCTCCTGGGCCTCGCTGCCCATGCTGAGGAACAGATCGTCCAGAGCCGGATCGTCCGAGACGGCCCGCAGGTCCACATCGAAGCCGACGATGCGCTTGCCGTCCTTGCGGCCCGTAACGCGTATCGCGTCCTGATAGGTGTAATAGAGCTTGCCGTTCTCCCGGAAAACTAAGCAGCTCGCCGCCATCGCGGCTTCGCGGCCCTCCGGGATGGGGATTTCTTCCCCCGCCTCATAATAAGCCTGCACACCGCCCTCGTTGACGATCTTGACGCCGCCCTCGATGATATTGCTCTCCTGTGTGCCGCTCGGCACCTCGTCCGGTCCCCAGTACACGTCGTACTCGTCCTCCGGGAAATCCATCATCCAGCTGTTGAACAGCGCGTATGCCTCCGGCTCCTTCGGTCTGATCCGCGCCAGCACGTTCACGCCCTGGCCGTCGTAGGCGGCCTGCTCCACCGTCATCGTCGCCCATTCATTCTCCATGCGCCCCAGGTTCGTTTCGATGAGCTTTTCCGCGCTCTCCAGCGGCACGATGGGTCGCACGGAGTTCGTCATGCCGCTGAACAGATTCAGCTTTGTGGCCGCGATCGCCGCCGCGCTGAGCGCCAGCAGCGCCGCCGCCAGTATAAATCCAACGCTGATTTTCTTTTTCACTTTTTTTCTCCTCCTTCGGTTTGGGAGGGGGGTCAGCGCCGCGTGAATATTCGCGTACAATTCATCAGGCGCGGGCTCGTACAGATTCCTCAAATCCCGCTGGGTAACGCGCCTCATGCCAGCGCCACCTCCTCCTTCAAGGCCTGCCGGAGCGCCCTTCGCGCCCGGAACAGGCGGCTCTTGACCGCCGGAACGCTGAGATCCAGCGCCGCGGCGACCTCCTTTTCGCTGTACCCTTCCATATACTTCATCAGCAGCGGCAGCCGCAGCTCCAGCGGCAGGCCCTCAATCGCCAGCTTCAATTCGGAATCCGGCTCCCGCGATTCCCGCGCCGGCGGCTCCGCCACCGGCAGCGTTCGCATCCGCTGGCGCTGGATGTTCCGGCATTCGTTGATCACCACGCGGGCAAAGTAGGCGCGCTCGCCGCCGGGGCGGATCCTGTCCGCCGCCAGATATGCCTTTACCGCCGCTTGCTGCACCGCGTCCTGGGCGTCCGCCGGATGGCGGAGCATGCCCTGCGCCAGCCGGTACAGCCCCGGAACCATCTCCCGGTACAGCGCCTCAAAGGTCGTCTTGTCCATCGGAGGCCTCCTGTGTTGAAGATCTTCATGCCATATACGCGCGGGAAGGGGGAAAGGTTTTTGGGAAATCGCTGATTTGTCGCGAAGCGATCAATCACAATTTGCATTTCCCGCCCCGATATACTATAATAATACCACAAACGACGCAACGGGAGGTGTGCCCATGGATAAGTGGGACGCGCGATTCATGGAGCTGGCGGGGGTCATCGCCCAGTGGGCCAGTTGCTACAAGCCCAACCGGAAGATCGGCGCGGTAATCGTGAAGAACAAGCGCATCGTGACCACCGGCTACAACGGCGCGCCGGCCGGCATCAAGACCTGCGTAGAGCGGGGCGAATGCCTGCGGGAAAAGCTGGGCATCGCCTCCGGCACCCACCACGAGCTGTGCTACGCCGTGCACGCCGAGCAGAACGCCATCATCCAGGCCGCCCGGCTGGGCAGCAGCATCGACGGCGCGACGCTCTACTGCACCCACCAGCCCTGCGTGCTTTGCGCGAAGATGATCGTCAATTCCGGCATCAAGCGCGTGGTGTATCAGGAGGGCTATCCCGACGATTTCTCGCTGGAGATTTTGAACGAGAGCGGGGTCGAGCTGCAGCGATACAGCCCGGAAGAGAAATAAAAAACAGTCAGGAACGATGAAGCCATGAACACAAGCCGAATTGAAAAGGTCACTCAAAACATGCGCGCCCGCGGGCTGAAGCAAATCCTCGTCACCAGCACGGCCAACGTGTTCTATCTCACGGGGGTGTGGTGCGAGCCCTTCGAGCGCATGCTGGCGCTGCACGTGCGGGACGACGGCGCGATGAAGCTGTACGGCAACCGGCTTTTCGCGCTGCGGGGGCAGACGGACGTGCCGCTGATCGAATACGACGACACGGACGACTGCGTCGCCGTGCTGGCCCCGGACGTACTGCCGGGAACGCTGGGCATCGACAAGACCTGGCCCAGCCACTTCACCATCCGCCTGATGGAAAAGCGGCCCGACGTCCGACCCGTGCTGGGCAGCCAGCCGCTGGACGACGCCCGGCTTATCAAGGACGCCGAGGAGCTTGAGCTGATGCGCGTCAGCTCGAAGATGAATGTGGAAGTGTGCGCCCGCATCGGGGAGGCGCTTTACGAGGGCTGCACCGAGAAGGAGATTCAGGCGCTGTACAACAAAATTGCCCTGGAGCTGGGCGCCTCCGGCCCCAGCTTCACACCGCTGATCTGCTTTGGCAAAAGCGGCGCGGAGCCCCACCACGACAGCGACGGCACGCGGCTCAGGCAGGGCGACACCGTCATCATGGATGTGGGCCTGCTCTGGAAGCACTATTGCAGCGACATGACCCGCACCGTGCACTTCGGCGAGGTCACCGACGAGCAGAAGCGGGTGCATGAAATCGTCACCGCCGCCAACCGCGCGGGCATCGCCGCCTGCCGCCCCGGCGTGAAGCTGAAGGACGTCGACCGCGCCGCCCGCAAGGTGATCGAGGACGCGGGCTACGGCCCTTACTTCAACCATCGCACCGGCCACGGCATCGGCCTGAATGAGCACGAATTCCCGGATGTGTCCTCCGTCAGCGAGGTCGTCGCCGCTCCCGGCATGATCTTCTCCGTGGAGCCCGGCATCTATCTGCCCGGCAAGTTCGGCGTGCGCGTGGAAGATTTGGTGGCCATCACCGAGGACGGGTGCGAGGTGCTCACCTGGTAGACGCCCATTATACGCCCCCGCGGCAGAAGGGCACGCTATGCGCCGCCCGCCCATAACGCAATGTGTCGTTTTGGGCGGGCGGCGCAACGTTGTCTCAATAATTTTGGCTGCTTTCTATCGTCAGGCCTCTGTTTTGAGAAAGCCCTTTTACGTCCCTTCCGTTTTCGTCCAGCACACCGGGCACTGCTTGAGCCCCGCCGCCAGGGCGTTTACGAGAATGCCCTGGGTGGCGTTGGTCATGCCGGAGCAGGTGGCGTAAGAGTGGTAGTAGGGGTTGCCGGACTCGGCAAACACGGTGGCCTCCGCGTCGGGGCAGCACACCGGGCAGGCCGGGCGCTTCTCCTTCAGCATGTCCGACAGCAGCACCTGCTGCGCGTCCTTCATGCCGGAGCAGGTGGAATTGACGTGGTAATAGGTGCCGTTGGGCGTGGCATAGACGTAGTAGCCGCTCTGCTGGGCGGCGGCCTCCTCCTCGGTCTCGTCAGTACCGCCAATGCAGGTCGGGCAGCGCTTCTTGCCGGTCACCCGCGCCTCCGCATAGGTGACCTTGCTGGCGTTGCGCATGCCGGAGCAATCCTCCAGCACGTGGTAATAGGTGCCGTCCAGCGTACAGAACACCTCGCGGCCCGCGTCGGGGCAGCAGGTATCGCAGGCGGTCTTGGCCATCAGCAGGGCCTCCTTCAGGCCCACCTCATGACCATCCGTGCCCAGATCGCTGCAATTGGGATCGGTGTGGAAGAAGGTGTTGTAGGCCGAACAATAGACCGTCATGTTGCTGCGGTCCTCGGTGGCTGCGTTGACGAACACCAGATCCCACATGCCGTCGCTGTACTGCCCCGCCATGCAGTAGGGACAGGCCAGCAGGCTGGCCTCGATGGCGGAATTGCGAGAGACGCGGCTGACCTCCACGCCGCCGGGAATGGCCGAACAGCCCTCGCTCTGGTGATAGTAGGGCGTATCCGCCACGGTATACACGGCGTTGGCGTCGTCCACCTCCTCGGTGGGCACCACCACGGCTTCCTCCGCTTCCAAAGTCTCCTCCGCCGGCGCCTCGGTGGGCAGCGCCGCCGCGCCCACGGGCTGGGGCGTGATGGTGGTATCGGTTCTGGCGCGGAAGGGACGCACAAACAGCACCACCAGCAGCGCGATCAGCCACAGGATCGACAGCACAGAGAGCAAAGCATTGGTATTTTGGCTGTAGCGACGCCTGCGCCACAGCAGCGCGATGCCCAGCGGCGGCAGCAGAACGAGCAGCAACCAGGTCACCCAGTCGTTCTCATCCAAATAGCGCATGAGCTCGCCCAGGCCGCCCGCGGGATACTCCCGCTCCGGCTCGTATTCCGGCGTATCATAATAGGGCGCGCGATCGTAGTCTTCATCGTCCTCCGGGTAGCCGTCCTCGTCGTAGCCATAGTCGTCGTCATAGCGGCTGCCGCCCTCATAGGGATCATCGTAATAGTAATCCCCATCGTCGTAGCCGTACTCGTCGTCGTATTCATCCTCGTAGGGCCCGTCGTCGTAGCCCTCCGGCATATAGGGCTCCTCGCCGTTATAGGGGGTTTCGTATCCGCCCGGCATATAGGGCTCCTCCCCCTCATAGCTGGAGAGCAATTCCTCCCGCTTCTTGCCGAGGTTAAAGCCGCCAACGCGCAACAATGCCATTTCATTCACCCCTTTGGTAGTCGGTATAGATAAAAATCCATTTATGATTATAACACAAGCCGCATCCCCTGGGGGAAATGTCGTATTTTGATAACGCAAAAGCCGCCTGCATGTCTACAGGCGGCCAAAATAGGACAAATTTGAACCCTATTTTCCATTATCCTTCCAATCGATCAACCTGCCCCAGCTGTCGTAGAGGTAGATGGTGTCGGTTTTTTTCTCGTTGACGACCTTCTTGTCGTCCCACAGGAGGTCGTAATCGCCTTTAGTGGAATTGGTGCCCACGGTGAGGGTCTCGCCGGGGGCGATCCTCGCGCCGTCGGGGATCACATACAGCTCGTCACCCTTGTCGGAGTAGAGGTAGAGCAGGCCAAGGCCGACGGCGGTCTCGCCATTGTTTTGAACGGTTATCCGGTCGTCCGAGGCGTCCACCTCGATGATCGACAAACCGGTGTCGACCGGCGCCCCAAATTCCACATAGTGCGCCGTCGCGACGCCGTCTTTCAGCGTCACCAGTATGCCCAAGCCGCTGTCCTCGGTCACGACCACCTGGCTGCCCGCCGTCTCCAGGCGGCTGACGACGCCGGGATCGGGGGTACCGGGCTTCTGCTGGCCGTCGGTGGAGATCACGGCGATTTGCGCCGCGCAGGCCTCGGCGAAGGCGGCGCTGGTGGTGTCGTCGTCGGCGTGGTTGGCGACCTTCAGCACGTCGCACTTCAAATCGTCGCCCTGACCCAGCAGCTCCGCCTCCTCCGGCAGCTCCATGTCGCCGGTGAGCAGGATCCTGCCCTGGCTGGATTCCAGCATCATCACCAGCGAATTGTTGTCGTCCTTGTCCTCATAAAGCGAGGCCGGGGCCAGCACCTTCAATACCGCGCCGGTATCGCCCAGCGGAATTTCATCGCCCCGTCTGAGCCAGTTCACGCGCTGCGCGAAGCTGGCGGCGGCCTCCGCCGCGACGTGCTTCGACGCCTTGACGCCGGTATACATCGCGGAGGCGTAGAACGCGCCCACCGCCCGCCGGTGCACCCAGGTATTCTGCGCCGTCAGCCAGCGCAAGCCGCCGGTGTGGTCGTCGTCGGTGTGGGTGAGGAACACGGCGTCCAGTTCGTCCTTGCCTCCGGGAGAATAATTGACGCCCATGAGGCCGAGCGCCGTCGACACACGACCCTGCGCCCAGGTCTTGCCGGTGTCGACCAGGCCGATCCAGTCGCCCACCCGCAGGACCAAGGCGTCGCCCTTGCCCACGTTCGTGGCGAACAGGTATACCGCGTCCGGATCCGACCGCACCCGTTCGGAGGCCTCGTCGATGGTGAGCGTCTCCGTCTCATCCGCCGCCGCCCAGGTGTCGAAGGGAACAGGCTCCGGCGTCGCGGCAACAGCTGGCCGGGATGACTGAGGCTCCGCCGCTGTCGGCTCCGGCGCAGCTTGTCGCGCGCAGCTCGAAATCAACAGGGCGAGCAGGAACAGCAGGGCCGGTTGTAACGTGCGCTTCATGCGCTCACCTCCAGGAGAGCAGTGCTTGAAAGCAGGCATTGAGGAACGATTTTCGCCGAAGTCCTGCGGCCTCCGACAAACCGCGCGACCCCGCTTCGCGGCGGTCCGCTAATCGCGCCGATCCCAATAACTACCTCGTTTTGTAGGCGCGGCAGCGGCATTTCCTGTTCCTGACCGCTGATTTTTCGCATCGCGGGAAATCAGCATTTCTGGACCAGCCACATAAACCCGCCCGCCGGGATGGTCAGGTTCTTCGCGCTGATGGTCTCGCCCGTCCACAGGTCGGTGTAGCTGTCGTCGTCCCTGGGCAGGGCCACCTGCGCCCACTCGGAGAAGTTGAACAACGCCACCAGACGCTCGCTGCCAAAGCAGCGCTCGACGCCCAGCAGCGAATCGCCGCAGCCGGGAATCAACCGCGCATCGGCGGCGGTGGAGAAGGCCTCGTGTTCGGCCCGCAGCGCCTCCAGCCTGCGAATCGCGCCGAACACCCTGCCCTCCGGCGTTTTGGGATTGCGTCGCCTTTCGGCGGCGGACCAGTCCATGTTTCCCCGGTGCAGGTAGCGGCTGTCCTCCGCCTTCAGCGGGTCGCCGTGATAGGCGTCGTCGTTGCGCATGGCGATCTCGTCGCCGCTGTACAGCACCGGCACGCCGCTCAGCGTGAACATCAGCGCGTGCAGCGCGATGTCCAGCGTCAGCGCGCCCTCCAGCGCCGCGGCGTCGCCATCCTCCAGCGCCGTCTGCACGCCGCAGAGCGAGGCAGTGGTGCCGCACAGCCGGGCGTCGCCCAGTCGCGGGTCGTCGTTGTACAGCTCGCCCCGCGACGGGCTGCCGGGCCATTTGCCGGTCAGATAGTCGTTCAGATACTTCTTGTGGGGCACCTCCGCCTGCCCGAACCGGCCCAGAAAGTCGTAGTCCAGACCCCAGCCAATGTCGTCGTGGCAGCGCAGGTAGTTGAGGAAGGTGTATTGCCCTGGCAGGGCAAATACCTGCTGAAGCTGATGCCTGAGCAGCCGCACGTCCCGCGTGGCCACGGTGTGCCAGATGGAGGCCATCGTGGTGACGTTATAGAGCATGTGGCACTCCGGCTTCCGCGCGGTGCCGAAGTAGGGCGCTACCTTGTCCGGCGCCATGACCACCTCGCCCAGCAGCAGCGTGCCAGGGCAGACGATCTCGCAGGCCATGCGCATCATGCGCACCAGCGTGTGCACCTGGGGCCGGTTGCGGCAATTCGTGCCCAGCGATTTCCAGATGTAGGGCACCGCGTCCAGCCGGATCACGTCCACGCCCCGGTTGCACAGATAGAGCATGTTGTCGGTCATGTCGTTGAACACCGTGGGATTGGCATAGTTGAGGTCCCACTGATAGGGCCAGAAGGTGGTCATTACCACCTTGTTTACCTCTGGACACCAGCTGAAATTTCCCGGCGCGGTGGTGGGGAAAACCTGGGGCACGGTCGTTTCGTATTCGTTGGGCACCACCCAGTTGTCGTAGAAGAAGTAGCGGCACTGGCTTTCCCAGTCGCCCGCCTTCGCCATGCGGGCCCACTCGTGATCCTCGCTGGTGTGATTCATCACGAAATCCAGGCACAGCGCGATGCCCCGCTCGTGACAGTCGTCCGCCAGCGCGGCCAGATCGTCCATGGTACCCAGCTCCGGCTGTACCCTTCTGAAATCCGATACGGCATAGCCGCCGTCGCTGCGGCCCTCCGGACTCTCCAGCAGCGGCATCAGGTGCAGGTAGTTTACCCCGCAATCCTGTATGTAATCCAGCCTTTCCCGCACGCCATTCAGCGTGCCGGCGAAGGCCTTTACGTACATCTGCATGCCGGTCATGTCGTGGCCGCGGTACCAGTCGGGGTCCGCCTCCCGCTGAGCGTCGATGCGCCGAAGCGCCTCCGGGCGATCCCGCCAGGCCCGATACAGCATGCCGACAAAGTATTCGTAGGCCTGCATGTCCCCGTGGTACAGCTCGCAGTACAGCCATTTCAATTCGTCCTCATGCCGCTTGAAGCGCTCGGCAAAAATAGCGTCCCAACCCCTCTTATCCATGACGTTTTTCCTCCGTTAAATGTTGATTCTATCATAACATACGCGGGAAGTTTGCGCAATAAAAATAGTTCCGGGAAACCCATCGCGCACCGCAGGAAACCGGCCAAAGAGTCATGCGCGCATAGCTCTCCAAGCAATTACCCCATCACTCGCTGTTCTCCACCGATGCGGCGGCCTGCGAACAAAACCCTTGAAACGAGCTGCCTGCGCGCGATGTGCGCAGGCGCGAAGTTTCCGGCGTTTTGGGCGTCAGGCCGCCAAAAAATCCCGTCCCTCGCTCCCCTTTTGATATGCCTGCCGTCAAGCTACCCATGGGCGGGCGGCGCAACGCCGCCCCTACAAGGCGCTGCAATCCATTTCTGTCGCTGCGAAAATAGCAATCGTAATT
>JAFVBK010000225.1 GCA_017480045.1 Clostridia bacterium | reverse complement strand
CCGGACAGGCCAAAGAAGATGGCGGTATTCTCGCCTTCCAGGTCCGTGTTGGCGGAGCAGTGCATGGAAGCGATGCCCTTCAGCGGCAGGTAGTAGTTCATCATGGAGAACATGCCCTTCTTCATCTCTCCGCCGTACCAGGTGTTGATGATGACCTGCTCGCGGCTGGTGATATTGAAGACGACCGCGGTCTCAGAGTTGAGGCCCAGCTCCTTGTAATTCTCAACCTTCGCTTTGGAGGCGTTGTACACGATGAAGTCCGGCTCAAAGGAGGCCAGTTCCTCGGCGGTGGGAACGATGAACCTGTTCTTGACGAAGTGGGCCTGCCAGGCGACCTCCATGATGAAGCGCACGGCCATGCGGGTATCCTTATTGGCGCCGCAGAACGCGTCCACAACGTACAGCTTCTTGTTGGAGAGCTCCTTCTTGGCGATGTCCTTCACGGCCGCCCAGGCTTCCTGAGAGGCGACGTGGTTGTCGTTCTTATAGCCCTCGGTGGTCCACCAGACGGTATCCTTGGAGTTCTCGTCCAAAACGATGAACTTGTCCTTGGGGGAGCGGCCGGTGTAGATGCCAGTCATTACGTTGACGGCGCCCAGCTCGGTCTCAACGCCCTTGTCATAACCGGTCAGAGCGGGATCCATCTCAGCCTTGTACAGGTCTTCGTAGGAGGGATTGTAGACGATTTCGGTCGTGCCGGTAATGCCGTATTTGGTCAGATCGATATTAGCCATATTGCATCAAACCTCTTTCTCGCTAAGATTTGGCATAAGTATAGCACAACCGGGTTAAACCGTCAATCGCCACAGACTGTATTGAAACGAAATTTAAAGTAGACATAGCACAGTGTTATGATGCGTATTATCATAGCGTTATGGAGTTAACTCAGACGCGCGCTTTACAACAATCCATCATTTTAATTGCCCCTTCCTATTGACAGAAGCAGCCGCTGCCGCTATAATATGAAATCGAAATTGAAAATGATTTTCAAAATAGAGGGATCGAGATGAAAAAGCGATTTTTGCTCATAGTAATCGCGGCGCTGACGCTGTGCGCCGCGGGCAGGGCCGAGGGTCGGCTGAACATCGTGGCGACGGACTTTCCCTGCTATGATTTCGCCCGGCAGGTGGCGGGCGAGGCGGCGGATGTGACGCTGCTGATTCACCCCGGCGTGGAGGTGCATTCCTACGACCCCTCTCCGGCAGATATCCTCGCCATCAATGACGCGGACCTGTTCGTTTATATCGGCGGAGAGGGCGACGCCTGGGCGGACGGCATACTCGCCGGCTTCGACGGCGAGGGGCCCCAGACGTTGCGCATGATGGACGCCGTCGCGCTCCTGGAGGAGGAGGGCGAGGAAGAGGCGCACGGGCACGAGGCTCCGGAATACGACGAGCACATATGGACCTCGCCGAGGAACGCCGCCAGCATGGTGCGCGCGCTTTCGGACGCGCTTACTCAGATTGATCCGGAACGCGCCGAAGCGTACGCGCAGGGCGCCGACGTCTATATCGCGGAAATTGACAGAATCGACGCCGCTTTCAGGGAAATCGTCGATCATTCCGAACTCAAAGAAGTCGTGTTTGCCGACCGCTTTCCATTTCTCTATTTCGTGCGCGAATACGGCCTGGACTACGTGGCGGCGTTCCCGTCCTGCACGGCGGATACCGAGCCCACGCCCCAGACCATCCTGACGTTGATCCGAGAGGTAACGGCGAATGACTTTCCCGCCGTCTACACCATCGAGCTGAGCACGCAGGCGGTCGCCAAGACCGTGGCGGAGGAGACCGGCGCGGAGATACTGACGATGCACTCCATACAGACCGTCACCCAGGACGAATTTGACGCGGGGGAGACCTATGTGTCGCTGATGTGGAAGAACGTGGAGGCGCTTCGGGAGGGACTGAAATGACGCGCGGCGAATACAGCACCCGCCAGAAGCGGGAGCTTTTGAGCTTTTTGAAGGAGCGCAGCCTGCAACACTTCTCGGTGGACGAAGTGGTGTTTGAGATGCAGGATCGGGGCGAGAAGATTGGCCGCTCGACGGTCTATCGCTATCTGGAGCTGCTGGCGGAACAGGGCAGCGTGCGCAAGTATCAGAGCGTGCAGGGCATCACCCAGTATCAGCACGTGGAGGACGCCGCCAGCTGCGACGATCACTTCCACATGATGTGCAGTCGCTGCGGCAATTTGCTGCACGTGGACTGCGCGGTGATGCGCACCATGTCGGAGCACCTGATGAAGGACCACGGCTTCCGACTGGACTCCAGGGAGACCATACTGGTGGGCGTGTGCGAAAAATGCCGGGCGGACGGCGGAGAGGCGGTGGAGCATGGCGCTGATAGCCATGAAGGATGTCACCATTGCCTTTGAGGGCACGGTGGCGGTGGATCGCGTCTCCTTTGAGGTGAATCCCGGCGACTATCTGGTAATCGTGGGTGAGAACGGCTCCGGCAAGAGCACGCTGATGCGGGCCATGCTGGGCCTCGTGCGCCCCAGAAGCGGCAAGATCAGCTACGGCGACGGCCTGGTGAAGAACCGCATCGGCTATCTGCCCCAGCAGACCGCCGCCCAGCGGGATTTTCCGGCCTCGGTGGAGGAGGTCGTGCTGTCCGGGTGCGTGAACCGCATGGGCCGTCGCTGCTTCTTTGGCAAGGCCGATCGCGAGAAGGCGGCGCGCAACATGGCGCTGCTGGACGTGCTGAAATACCGCAAAAAATCCTATCGCACGCTCTCCGGCGGTCAGCAACAGCGGGCGCTGCTGGCGCGAGCACTCTGCGCCACCGACGCCATGCTGCTGCTGGACGAGCCGGTGACGGGCCTCGACCCCGCGGCGGCGGCGGAATTCTACGACGTGATACGCGACCTGAACAAGCGCCACGGCGTGGCCGTGGTGATGGTTTCTCACGACCTTGGCGGCGCGATGCGGGATGCCGACAAGGTGTTGGTGATGGACCGTGGGCTGGATTTCTTCGGCAGCGTGTCGGATTACCGGGCTAAATTCGCGGAAGGGGCGGTGACGGCGCGTGGGTAGTCTGCTGGAAAGGGCGCTGGTGAAGCGGCCCCGCGGCGAAGGCGACCAGCCCAAGCGCGGCGGCGCGATCGCGCTATGGGCGCTGCTGGCGCTGATGCTGCTATGGGCGCTGTTTCACCTGCGGGATATCGGCGGCGCATTTGCCGCCTTCGGCGAGTATCTGCAATACAAATTCATACGGCGGGCGATGATCGTTGGCGCGCTGGTTTCGCTCTGCGCGTCGCTGCTGGGTGTGACGCTGGTGCTCAAGCGCTACTCGATGATCGGCGACGGCCTGTCTCACGTTGGCTTCGGCGCGCTGACCGTCGCCATGGCGCTGGGCTTCGTGACGGCTGAGAGCCTGCCCACGTTCCTGCCTTCTGGAATGAGGGGCGGGCTGGCGGGGCTCTGTGGCGGGATCGCTGCCAATCCGCTGCCCTTCACGCTGGTGATCGTCGTGCTGTGCGCGTTCCTCTTGCTGCGGGTCAGCGAGCGCAGCGGCATGCGCGGCGATTCCGCCATCGCCCTGATCTCCACCAGCGCGCTGGCGGTGGGCGTGATCGTCACCAGCATGACCAGCGGCATGAACGTGGATGTGTACAACTATATGTTCGGCTCCATCCTGGCCATGAGCAGCTCGGACGTGTGGCTGTCGGCGGCGCTCTCTGTCGTGGTCCTGGTGCTGTTTGTGTTGTTCTATCCCCGGATATTCGCCGTCACCTTCGACGAGCCCTTCGCGCGGGCTACAGGCGTGAAGGCGGGTGCTTACAACCTGCTGATCGCGCTCCTGACGGCGCTGACGGTGGTGGTGGGCATGCGGATGATGGGCACGCTGCTGATTTCCAGCCTGATCATCTTCCCGGCGCTTTCATCCATGCGGGTGTTCTCCCGCTTTAAGTCGGTCACGGTCTGCGCCGCCGTCATCTCCGTGGGCTGCTTTCTGATGGGCATGATGCTCTCCTGCGTCTATTCGCTGCCCACCGGCGCGGGCATTGTGGCGGTGAATCTGTTCGTGTTCATCGTTTTTTCTGCGATTGGAGCAGCGAGGGGATAGAGAGCGAGGATTAAAAGTGCTAAAATTACAAATTGCGGGCTTTGAATCTGATAAAATCCGCCAAAGGAGAGTGGATGATTTGAGAAGGCTTTTGAGTGTCGTATTGGTTATTGCACTATTATCCGCCTATATATCTGTCATGGCAGAAGAAAATAATGAAAAAGGTGTTTTGGGAGCAATTGGTGGCTTTTTGGGGGATGTTGCGAGCGACGCTTCAGATGCGTTTAACAACGCTGTTGATGGCACTGGTCAGTTTCTGAGCGATACTGGGAATGCTATCGGGAGTAAACTCGATGATGCCGGCAACACGATTGGCAGTTTTCTTGATAGCACGGGCGTTTCAATAGAGGGCTTCTGGAGAGATGCAACCGGGTTTGCCAATGACGCATGGAATTGGGCAGGCGGCTTTATCAAGGATGAGGGAAATGCCATATCCACCTATGCGGCACAAGCACTGGGTGATTTGGAATCGTGGCTCAATATAACGGGTGATAACGGGCTGAGTATGTTGCAGGACGTATTTGAAGTTGTGGCAACAAACCTAGGGATCGCCGGAGACAAAGCCGCTGAATTATGGAATGCGATATATGATTATTCCGTTGAAAAGAACATAAATATGGTCGTTTTGGTAAAGCTTGCGCTTGCGATTATGATACGCATAAGCCTGGGCGGTGATATGCTGGTTGGTGAAATGGCGGGCAACTATATTGATGAAATTGTCATGCAATGGTTTTATGATTTCGATATCAACAACGAAGCGGACGCTGAAGATGCGCTTCGAGAGCTTGAGAAATCGCTGGAATTTGCACAACAAGAGAATTAACAAAACATTTCCTTGCCAATCCTCCCAGACTTTGCTATAATATCTCAGGTAAGCAGAAGCGCCGACTTCTCACCCTGCGGCTCGCGCTGTAGCGGTTTCTGGTACATCAGAGGGCTCCGGCATGGAGTTTGAAAGGGCGGCGCGCATGCGCTGCTCTTTTTCATGTGGCAAACGATAATAGGAGGTGTTTCGGTATTAACGATCTCATGATTAACGAGGAGATTCGCGACCGCGAAGTGCGCGTTGTGGATCAGAACGGCGAGCAGCTGGGCGTTATGTCCAGCAGGGATGCGCTGGCTTTGGCGGATGAGCGTCAGCTCGATCTGGTCAAAATCGCGCCGCAGGCCCGTCCGCCGGTTTGCAAGCTCATGGACTACGGCAAGTATCGCTTCGAGCAGTCCAAGAAAGAGCGCGAGTTCCGCAAGAATCAGAAGGTCATTACCGTCAAGGAGGTTCGCCTGTCCGCCACCATCGAGGATCACGATATCGACGTGAAGTTCAAAAACGCCGTGAAGTTCCTGAAGGATGGCAACAAGGTGAAGGTGACGATCCGCTTCCGCGGCCGTCAGATTACCCACTCCGAAATTGGCCGTCAGGTCATGAATGAGTTTGCCGATCGAATCAAGGAGTATGGCACCGTGGACAAGGCCCCGCAGATCGAGGGCCGCAACATGTCCATGTTCATCTCTCCGAGAGCATCCGATTAAATTCGTTACTGACTAACGAGAGGAGGAAACCCCATGCCCAAACAGAAGACGCACAAGGGCGCAGCCAAGCGTTTTAACCTCACCAAGAATGGCAAAGTCAAGCGCGCCCAGGCTTTTAAGCGTCACATTCTGACCAAGAAGCCCACCAAGCGCACCCGCAACCTGCGCAAGGCCGCCTATCTGACCACCACAGAAGGCAAGACCATGAAGAAACTG
>JAFVBK010000224.1 GCA_017480045.1 Clostridia bacterium | reverse complement strand
GACGCGGCGGACGAGGCCGTCTGGCGGCAGGCCTACGAGGCCTTTCGGGATCATGGCGTGCAAAAGCAATACCACGCGCTGGCGTTCGGACGCTTTGAGCGCGAGAGCGGCACGCTGCACGCCTGGCTGATGAAGGACGCGAAGCGGGCGGCGGTGCGAATTATCCACCGCGCCGCACCGGGGGCCAAGCCCATCACCACCCGCTATCGGGCGGGCGCGGAGGCCGCGCCGGGGCTGTACCACGTGTCGTTGGAGCCCGTGACCGGGCGCACCCACCAGCTCCGCGCCCATATGGCCGATTTTGGGCATCCGCTGCTGGGAGACGACCGCTATGGCGATCGCGCCGCAAATCGTCGATTTCCCGGCGCGAAGCTGTGCCTGTGGCATGAAAAGCTGACGATTCCCGCGGACAGCCCGTTGGCCGATTATCGCAGCAGGGTGTTTGAGGCGAGCGCGCCGGAGTGGATGAAGAAATGCTGATTTGCCGCTTTGCGGTAAATTTGAATCAATCACTTAGCAACAGGAGGGGCCGAACCATGCTGCATATCGTGCTGGTGAACCCGGAGATTCCACAAAATACGGGAAACATTGCCCGTACCTGCGCGGCGACGGGCGCGAAGCTGCACCTGATCGAGCCGCTGGGCTTTGAGCTGAGCGACAAATATTTGAAGCGCGCGGGACTGGACTACTGGCACATGATGACCTACGAGGTGCACGCCAGTTGGATGGACTTTCTGGCGGCCTATCCCGATGCCAACCTTCATTACGCCACCACCAAGGCGCCGCGGGATTACTGCGCCGCCGCCTACGGCCCGGACGATTTTCTGGTGTTCGGGCGGGAGACGAAGGGCCTGGACGAGGAGCTCCTCGCCGCGAATTACGAGCGGTGCGTGCGCATTCCCATGCGGGCCGACGCCCGGTCGCTGAACCTTTCCAATTCGGTGGCGATCGTATTGTATGAGGCGCTGCGCCAGCAGGGCTTTCCGGGTCTCGCTGGCCAGGGACAGCTGAGCCGCGTCCGGCCCCAGGGCGGGGAGTGGAAGGATTACATCTAATGGTGGATTCACTTTTTTGACGATTTTCGCCGAAGCCCTTCGGTCTCCGGTGCGGTGCCAGAATCTTTGATTTTACCATGCCAGTCTGCAAAGCAGACCGTGAAATCTTCGATTTCGCGTCTGGCGGTCCGTCCGCCAATCGGACCAATACAACGATTTACAGGGACGCAGATGGCGTCCCTGCGCTTATGAAACGGCATTGCGGGATGCCGCGTGGAAGCAAACGGAATCCGATGCGGCCAGGTTACGCCTGCTTGCTGGTCTGGCCGAGCCGCCACAGTGCCGCGCCCTCGGTGACGCTGGTCCAATCGCGATTAAAAGCCTTCGCGCCCTTGTGGGCGTGGAAGCGGGTGCGCTCATCCAGTCCCGCCAGCGCCCGCAGCCGTGGGTCGCGGGACAGATTGCCGCTGGCTCGGAAGAACAGCTGGTAGGCCTGGCCGACGCTGACGCCCAGGCTCTCCGCCGCCTGCCGGTAGCTCTGTCCCTCCAGCTTGCACATTTCCACCACTCGGCGCTGCTGATCGCTCTTCAAGCGCTTCACGGCTGCGCGCACATCCTGACGCAGCTCGTCTCGCAGCAGCGCTTCATCCGCGTCCGGCAGGGTATCGTCCGCCAGCATGTCGCCCGTGGTCGCGCCGTCCGCGTCTTCCGGCGAGAATGGACCGTCCAGCGCAACGGCCCCGGTATGGGGGCGGGTGAATCGCCCCTTCCGCAGCCCAAGCGCGCTGTTGAACTCCATCTGGATGTGCCAGCATGCCCAACCAGCCCAGCTCTTGCCCGCGTCCGCGTCGTAGGTATCCGCCGCCTTCATCAGCCCGATGAAGCCCGCCTGCATCAAGTCCTCCACCGAAACCGCCCTGTCCAGCGCGCACACCCGCGCGTACCGACGCGCCATCGTCACCAACAGCCCCTTGTTCTGCTCATAAATATCCTCGTACATGCGATTCACCTCCGATAAGCCTTTTGAATACGAACAAATGTTCGGCTTGATTGAATTATACCATAGAAGGAACGGTATTGCAATAGGAAAATCGAACAAATATTCGATAATAATGATTGATAGTTGTCATAAATAAGGCCGCTCGAATGGGCGGCGGGAAATTATAATGAGAAGCTTAAAAGATATCACATAAGCAAAAAGCCCCGAAACATGGTGATTTCAGAGCTTTTTTTGATTGGTCTGGGTGAGAGGATTCGAACCTCCGGCCTCTTGAACCCCATTGGTCGGGGCTTCGCTCCGTCCGGTTTTCAGCCGTTCCCAGCCCATTATGATGGCGTTCTTTGTCTTTTTCCCCGCCGCGCCGTCTGGTGTGCCACAGTCAAAGCCAGCGTCATTCAATGCCTGTTGTACCTTCTTAACCGTGTCCTTATCCGTGTATTCTGCCGCAAAAGCGGTAACTGCGGACAGCGCCAGAATAACCGCCAGCACGATAACAACCAACTTCTTCATTCTCATTACCCCCTAATGTTATTTTCCAATCGTCTGCCGTGTGGTGTGCTTCAATATTTGCGGCGTGTCCTTCCCGCCGCGAATGTAGCGGGCAACGGTTAACGCGCTTCGGTTCATCTGGCGAGCAGTCTCCGCACAGTTTCCG
The DNA here is from genome assembly GCA_017480045.1 of Clostridia bacterium. Classification (GTDB taxonomy): domain Bacteria; phylum Bacillota; class Clostridia; order Christensenellales; family Aristaeellaceae; genus UBA2862. The sequence goes on along the minus strand of JAFVBK010000224.1, from coordinate 12,514 downwards.
TATTTCTCATAAAGATAAATACAGAAACTCTTGTATCGATTACGAAACATTCAAAAGCATCACCTTTTTCACAGTAATGATACTAATATGATACATACGGTATAGCAAAACAAGTGATTCATGTCAATGCGAACAATGCAACAGATGTGAAATTTATATCTTTGTATCTTTCGTGGTACACTACAGAGGGAGTGATTGCATGGGCGAGTTTGGAAAAAGACTGCGTGAAGTGCGACAGACGCGAGAGATAATGCAGGAACAGCTTGCGGAGATGGCGGATATATCCCGCGTGATGATCGGCCGCTATGAAACCACCGATCAGCTGCCAGCGCTGGATACCCTTGTGCGCATCGCCGATGCGCTGGGCGTTTCCGCGGATTATCTGCTGGGGCGCACGGACGCTTTGGACGCGCCGCTCACAGTGGAATACGTACCGCCATCAAAGCCCATGAAGGACAAGGCCAGCCTGCCGAAAGATGTCTCAGAGCTGGAAGCACTGATTCGCAAAATAGCGTTGGAAACGCTTAAAGAAAACCACTTGCTTGACGATTGAAGGCATTGCGCCAGACGGAGCAAGTGGTTTTCTATATATGAGGCACGAAGTCATCAAAACCTACTTACGTGGGGATTGATAATGAGCTGCCTCCACGCGAACCGCAGAGGATGGCAGGCTTTTCCGCTCTTGAATGTCAACGCCCTTTCGTGTTATAATAGCGACAGAGAAAGAAGGTGTGAAGATGTGTTCGCAAAGTGAAGTCCGTCTCATTATCAATGAATTATGCGATAGCCTGAGCACGCTGTTTCCACGGGAAAGCTTTGATATAATACTTTTCGGCTCTTACGCACGGAATGAAGCGGAGGATGGCTCGGACATAGACGTTATGTTCCTTGTGGATGCATCACGCCAGGCAATAGCGGAAAAGCATTGGCAGATTGGTGAAGCCGCCGCCGACCTTCTTATGGAACACGGCATCGTCATTTCACCCATCGTTGAAAACCGCGACTATTTCAATGAACACATCGGCCTATTGCCGTTCTATAGGAACATCCAGCAGGAAGGGGTGAGAATCGGTGCCTGACCGTACCTTGATAGACCTCTCAAAATATCGCCTTGAAAAATCCGCCGAAATGCTCGCCGCTGCCCAGCGCGATATAAAGGATAATGACTATGCCTCCGCGAACAACCGTGCCTATTACAGCATCTTCCACGCAATGCGTGCTGTGCTGGCCCTCGATGGAGAGGACTATAAAAAGCACTCCGCTATCATTGCGTGATTTACGCTGAATTATCTGAAAACAGAAATACTTCCACGCGATTATGGCAAGTTGATTTCGAATGCTTCACTAATCAGGAATCGAAGCGATTATGAAGATTTCTATATCTGTTCAGTGGAAGATACAAAGCGCCTGATTGACGGCGCGAGAAGTTTTTACAATGCGATAAAAGCCTATCTTGCCAATCGCAACACAACGGAATAAATAGCAAAGCCCACCTCCATGTGAACCGTGCAGGATAGCGAGCTTTGCTTTACGCTCTTACGCTTAAGAAGCTTGAATGAAACAACCTGCTTTCCCATCATTATTCTCGGTGATTGTCGCCATTTTCAAAGCCTCGATTTTCCCGACAAATCAAGGCTTGTTGACCACGTTTTCAGATTTTGTTGGCCAAGTAGTTTAGTCTTTCTAAACTTCTAGTCTGCCAAAAATAAGTGAAAAGCGCTGAAAACATTGTGCTTTCAACGCTTTTTGCTTTGGTCTGGGTGAGAGGATTCGAACCTCCGGCCTCTTGAACCCCATTCAAGCACGCTACCAAACTGCGCTACACCCAGATATGAAGTTGATTGCGGGTCTGCGTGACGCGCTCCCCTCGGCAACATCAGATATTATACATCTATCGGGGCGATTTGTCAAGCCGAATTTGAGAGGAAGGAGGCCTGGAGGCTGTAAAGTTTTTGCATGGCGGGGCGTGAAGGCGTCGCGAGGGTGATTTTGCTTGATCACAGGCGAAAAATGGCATATAATGGGGTGAACGGATTCATCCTGCGGTGATGGAATCACACTGATAGAGGAAGGCCGGGATCATCCCTTGAAGATCACGCGCGCGCAACTGACGAATTTCCGAAGCTACGAGGCCTGCGAGCTGACGCCCTGCGAGGGTGTGAACGTGCTGCTGGGCGACAACGGGCAGGGCAAGACCAACGTGCTGGAGGCGCTGTACCTGTGCTGCACGGGGCGCTCGCACCGGACGCGCCAGGATCGCGACCTCATCCGCTGGGGCGCGGATTTCGCGGATGTGAAGGTGGAGGCGCTGCGCCGGGACGGCTCTCACGAGGTGGAGATCGTGCTGCCCGCGCTGGGCCGGCGAAAGATCAAGCTCGCCGGGCAGGAGGCCTCCCGCTCCGGAGAGCTGATGGGCCACGTCACCGGGGTGCTGTTCAGCCCGGAGGATTTGAGGACTGTGAAGGACGGCCCTGCCGAGCGGCGGCGTTTCGTGGACATGGCGCTCTCACAGTTGCGACCCGCTTATTACTATGCCCTGCAGCGCTACGCCCGCGCCCTCAAGCAGCGCAACGAGACGCTGAAGGTGATCGCCGCGCAGCCCGCCTTCATGGCCACGCTGGACGCCTGGGACGAGCAGCTGGCTGCCGCGGGCGCGGAGCTGATGGCCCACCGCCGGGCCTACATTGAGAAGCTGAGCGCGATGGCCTCGGAGACGCACCGCAGCATTGCCGACGACAAGGAGCGGCTGGAGATTCGCTATCTGCCCAGCGTATCCATGGGCGACGACGCGCAGGCCAATCTGGAGGCGCTGTTTGGCGCGCGGGAGACGGACCTGCGCCGGCTCACCACCTCCGTCGGCGCCCACCGGGACGACGTGCAGATTCTGGTGGAGGGTCGGGACGTGCGCGCCTTCGGCTCTCAGGGACAGCAGCGCACCGCCGCGCTCTCCATGCGGCTCTCAGAGCTGGACGTGATGCGCGCGGAGCTGGGGGAGTGGCCCATGCTGATGCTGGACGACGTGATGAGCGAGCTCGACCCCGGACGCAGGCGACAGCTGGTCAGTCACTTGAAGGGCATACAGACCTTCATCACCTGCACCGACGCCGAGGATCTGGCCGGCGCGGAGGTAGGGCAGGCATGGCGAGTGGAGCATGGGGCGTTGAGCGTGGAGGGCTGAGATAAAAAGACCAACTTGCCATGTCGGTTCATGCAATGAACCGACATGGCAATTTGGCGTCTGACGCCACTTCTGCGGATCTGCAAGGCGTTTTGCCTGTGCGCGTTGAAATCATGGGACGAAATGAAACGTACAGATCCTCTACTCGCGCAGGATGACAACCGGAAGTCATCTGCCATCCTGAACGCAATGCCGCCGCAGGCATAGAGCAGCGCCGAGGATCTGTACGTTATAATCAGCGCCAGCCCATCGATCGGCGATAGCGCTCTTCAATTTTAAATTCTGTACACTGAACCTTTCTAATTAAACCGACTGAGGAACTGTATCGTTCGCTCATTCTTGGGGTTATTGATGATCTCGTTCGGGTCGCCCTGCTCCACAATCACGCCGCCGTCCATGAAGATCACGTGGTCGGAGACGTCGCGGGCGAAGGCCATTTCGTGGGTGACGATGATCATCGTGCGGTCGGAGGATTTCAGACTGCGGATGACGCGAAGCACCTCGCCGGTCAGCTCCGGGTCGAGGGCGCTGGTGGGCTCGTCAAAGCAGAGTATGTCCGGCTTCAGCGCCAGCGCCCGCGCGATGGCGACGCGCTGCTGCTGGCCGCCGGAGAGCTGCCAGGGGTAGTTTTCCATGCGGTTGGAGAGGCCCACCTGCTCCAGCAGCGCCCTGGCCTCTTCCTCGATTTGCGCCTGCACGGCGCGCTTGTTCTGCCGGTAGTCCAGGCTGTCCTTCGCCAGCAGCTCCCGCGCCAGCATCACGTTTTTCAGCGCCGTGTATTGGGGGAAGAGGTTGAAGGACTGAAACACCAGCCCGAAGCGCAGCCGCTTTTTGCGCAGCTCCCGCTCCCGCTGGGTGGCGGGGTCGGCGGCGTCAAAAAGCGTTTCGCCGCCCACCTTAATGGTGCCGCCGTCGGGCAGCTCCAGAAAGTTCAGGCAGCGCAGCAGGGTGGTCTTGCCGCTGCCGGAGGAGCCGATGACGGACAGCGCCTGGCCCTTTTCCATCGTAAAGCTGATGTCCTTTAAAACCTCGGTGGCGCCGAAGCTCTTTCTCAGGGACTGTACTTCAAGTATCGACATATCGTCACACCTTATAATAGCTTAGCTTGCGCTCGACCCAGCCGAACAGCAGCGTCAGGATGCCGTTACAGGCCAGATAGTAGACGCCCGTGAAGAACAGCGGCCAGATCGCGCCGGAAATGCCCATGCTGCTCTTCATAAACGCCTGGCCGGCCCAGATGATCTCCTGCAGAGCGATGATGCGCGCGAGGGAGGTGTCCTTCACCAGGGTGATGATCTCGTTGGACATCGGCGGCACGATGCGCTTGATCACCTGCGACAGTTTCACATGGAAGAAGATCTGCGCCTTCGTCATGCCCAGCACCAGGCCCGCCTCCTCCTGTCCCACCGGTACGGACTGTATGCCGCCCCGATAGATTTCGGAAAAATAGCAGGCGTAGTTGATGATGAACGCCGCCGAGGCCGCCGCGAAGCGCCCGCTCTCGCCGCCGCCCCAGATGGGCGTGCCCAGCACGATGCCGGGGAAGTAGAAGATGATCAGCAGCTGGATCATCAGCGGCGAGCCGCGAATGATCCACACCACCACCCGCGAAAGCACGCTCAGCGGCTTGACGCGGGACATGGAGCCAAGGGCGATCACCAGCCCCAGCGGGATCGCGCCGATCAGTGTGACGAAGAACAGCTTCAGCGTTTGCAGGAAGCCGACGTTCAGCGACCGAACGACGATGGGAAGTTGTTGTAGAAAGAGTTGCATGATTTCACATCTTCCATTGATATGTATTGTAGGGAGCGGGGGAAAGGCCGCGACGCAGGACGCGCGCAGGCTTCCACATAACGCAGGGGCGCCGCAACGGCGCCCCTACAAGGGGATGTCCCGCATAGGGACGCGACGACCGGATCCCCCCGCGTTATCTGTGTTCGCGTGCGCTTACTGCGCGATGATCGCGGCCTGCACGCCGTAGGTCTCGGCGATCTCCAGCAGGCTGCCGTCGGCATAAGCCGCGGCCAGGAAGTCGTTCAGCGCGGCCGCCAGGTCGGAGCCCTTGCGGAAGCCCGCGCCGTATTCCTCGCTGTTCAGCGCCACGGTGTAGGTGAGATTGGCGTAGCCGGTGCCCTCGCCGACCATCGCCGCCGCCATCAGGCTGTCGATGACCGCCGCGTCGGAGGTCTTGGAGGCGACCTCCATCAGGGCGTCGGCCTGGGTGGCGACCTCGGTCTTGTTGGCGAAGCCCAGCTCGTCGATCACTTCTTCGCCGGCGGAGCCGTTCTCCACGGCGAAGGTCAGCTCGGCGACGCTCTCCACGGTCTGATAGTCGTCCGCCACGTCCACGGGCACGATCACGACCTGGGCGTTGTTGGCGTAGGCGTTGGAGGTCTCCATCGCGGCCTTCACGTCCTCGGTGAGGGTCATGCCGTTCCAAACCACGTCGATGGACTTGTTGTCCAGCTCCATGATCTTGTTGTCCCAGTCGATCTCGATGAATTCCGCCTCGACGCCCAGGCTCTCGGCGAAGGCGCGGGCCAGGTCGGCGTCAAAGCCGATCCACTCGCCGTTTTCATCCTTGTAGTCCATGGGCTCGAAATCGGTGATGCCCACCACCAGCTTGCCGTTGGCCTGCACATAGGCCAGGTCGCTGTCGGCCTCCGCGAAGGCGGCCATGCTCAGGCTCAGGATCATAACCAGCAGGATTGCGAAAATGCGCTTCATAGTGAATCCCTCCATGCATACAATGATTTGTGAGGATAGTTTATCACTTTATCTTGCTAAAGTACAGATGCAGAGCGTTACTTTTTTTTGAAATTGTTGTAATATGATTGACCGGGCCGGCATTTTGCGCCGGCCCGGCCGTTTGCAGGGCATGAAATCAATTCGCGTAGATATCGCAATACAGCTTTCCATCCATCACGTAGGTATAGACCGTCACGCTGCCCGCGCCCGTGTAGCGGAAGGCGAAATCCCGCCCGGAGGCATAGTCGGTGAGGATGGCGTCGGCGGAGCTTTGGACATAGCTCTGATTGTACTTCTTGCCGTAGGTGGATTTTTCCACGATGGCGAAATCGTCCCGGTCCTTGATGGCCAGCCACAGCGCGCTGGCGACCTGGGCCACGCCGCCGCCGGTGACGCGGGCGCCCCGACCGTTCACGGCGCGCACGTAGCCGTACCGCATTTTGCGCGGGCCGACGATATCGTTGAAGGAAAAGGTGTCCCCGCTGGAGAGCGCGGAATCGCTGACGCTGTCCGCCGCCAGCTTTACGTTGTGGAGCACGTCCGCGTCGCCGCCGCAATCCAGGCTGGCCGAGGCGACCAGCCGCCGGGCGGGCGCGACGGTGCCTACGGGAGCGAACGGCGCGTCGACAAACCAGCTGCCGCCATTGTTGCCGTCGCCGTCCGCGCCCACGGTGATGGCGCAGTAGACGTAGGCGTCGGTCATCCACATCTCGATGGTCAGGGTGTCGGCGCGGTTGGTGAAGCTGAGATCGATGCCGGCGTCGTAGTCGGTGACGATGGCCTGGTCGGGATCGTCCACGTAGCCGTCGTTAAATCGGCTGCCGTAGGTTTTGATCGGGTCGAGCTGCACATCGCCGTTTTCCAGCAGCGCCAGATACAGCGTGCTGGCCGCCTGGGCCACGCCGCCGCCGGTGACGAGCGCGCCCCGTCCGTTGGGCGCGGTCTCATAGCCCCGGCTCTGGGTGCGGGGTCCCACCGTTTCATTGAAGGAAAAGCGGCCGCCGTAGGGAATGACGGCGCCGTTGATCGCCTCGACCGCCAGCGCGATGTTGTGCAGCTTGGCGCTGCTTGAACCGGAGAGGGGCGTGCGCGCGCTGTGACTTTCCGCCGCCAACGCGGCCGACAGCCCCACTGTCAGCATCGACAGAACCAACAGGAGCGCGGTCGTCTTTCTCAGCATGGCGTCATTCCTCCCTTTTATTGGCTTATTGACGCTTAGACGGCGGGGCGCGGGGGAAGGTTCCCTGGATTCTGATTTGTGGCGGATTTTATCCAAGGGATGCGGAATTCACGCGCTCAGCGTGATTTCCTCATACGCCGCGTCCTGGCTGACGTGCAGCCGGTTCAGCTTGATCAGCTCCAGCAGCGCCAGGAACATGGTCACGACCTCCTGCTTGCTGTAGTCCTCGCCGAACAGCTCGGAGAAGCGACACTGCCCCCGGCGCAGACGGCGGCTGATGCGGGCCATGCAACCGGCGATGGTGAAGTTGTCGCGGCGGATTTCGCGGCTGGCCATGCTGTCCGCGGCATCGGCGCGCTCCGCCCGCTCCAGCACCCGGCGATAGGCCTTGATGAGCTTTTCCAGCGTGAGCCCGGTGATTTCGATGTTTGGCGGAGGCAGCGGGTATTCCTCCGGCAGCTTTGTAAGGAGGGCGCGCGCCTCCTCCTCCAGCTGATGCATCCGGGCGGAGACCTCCTTGAACTGGCGGTATTCCTCCAGCTGTTTGATGAGCGCTTCCTCAGGCGACAGCTCGTCCGGGTCCTCCGGCTTGGGCGGCTTGGGCAGCATGGCGCGGCTCTTGATTTCCAGCAGCGTGGCCGCCATTTGCAGGAATTCGCTGGCGGAATCCATGTCCAGCTCATCCACCAGACGCATGGTCTCCAGATACTGCTCGGTGATCTGGCTGACGAAGATATCCTGTATGTCGATCTTCGCGTTGGAAATCAGCGTCAGCAGCAGGTCCAGCGGGCCGTCAAATTCTTTCAGGGATACGATGTATGCCATGGCTCCTCCAGTATCAGGCGATCAATCCAAGCGAGCGCAGGACGGCGATGGCCAGGTTGCCCGCGCCGGTGAGAATCTGGCTGTCCACCCAGCCCAGGGCGCGGCCTACCACGCCGGTGAGCACCAGTACGAACAGCGCGGTGCTGGCGATTTGGGCCGTGCGCGGGTTGGCGAACAGCTGGCGGCGGCGCAGCACCAGATCGTTCAGCACGTGATAGCCGTCCAGCGGGGGGACGGGCAGCAGGTTGAACAGGCACAGCACCAGGTTGGTGACGGTGAAATAGTAAAACATTTGGAACAGATATCCCGCAATCTCGCCAAAGGTCTCCTCCACCTGATAGATCGCCACGTTGAAATAGTCGTAGCGCTCAAACAGCAGGGACAGATACTGGCCCGTCATGGCGTCGCCGGCGCGGCGGATGGCGAAGGCCAGAAACGCGAACATCAGCAGGTTGCCCACGCAGAACAGGATCAGGTTCATCGTCACGCCCGCCAGCGAGACCTTCAAATCGTCTTTGCGGTAGTCGCGATAGTTGCGCGGATTCACCGGCACGGGCTTTGCCCAGCCGAAGCCCACCAGCAGCATCAGTATCGTGCCCAGTGGATCCAGGTGCTTGGCGGGGTTCACAGTCATGCGGCCCATCATCTTCGCGGTGTCGTCGCCGCAGCGGTGCGCCACCCAGGCGTGGGCAAATTCGTGCAAGGACAGCGCCAGAATCCGCCCCGGAAACGCCAGCAAAAAGAATATGAACATGCCCTTCGGGTCGCGGAAAAATTCCTCAATATAACTGACCAAGGGTTTCCCTCCTAATATTTTCCCGCGCGGCGAATGGCCGCGGAATGGATTTGGTGTATGATATATTATACTGGGTTTTTGCGCGGGATGCAAGGGGGAGGATCTCCGGCGGGGGGAGGCGAAAGCATGCGCCGGACCGCGCGTGGGCGGCACGGGGCATCGGCTGTCCCGCCGCCCCAAAGGGCCGCCCCATTTCAGGCGGGACGGCCTCTGGATCTGATTCGCGTCTTAAGGCGTCACGCCGAGGGGCGCGCCTTGAATGTGCTTCTAAATGCGATCGCTGTAGGGAAGCGATTTGATATAGGCCTCCATATATTCAAAATCCGGCCTTCCGTTCGGGCGTGCCGGAAGCTTGATAATGGATTCCTTCATTTTTTCAAGGGTCCATTTTCTGCCGTAGCTGAATCTGTAGCGATTGGCCTTGATGACGGTGACGATGAACAGGGCGTTATATTTATTCATCGTCCAGCCGTCGGCATATAAAATGTTGACGTCGTCGGACGCCCAGAAGGCTTCCGACTGATAAAACGCTTCGCCGACGCTGCCATTATAATTGACGGTGATGCAGTTTGGCGGGCTCATATCCTCCGGCGCGACCTCAATGCGCTGTCGCACGCCGTTGTTTTCGCTGACCGCGCCGAGGTAGTTTGTCGTACCGTCGATCATGTCCTCCTTGGTCAGCCGACGTCCTTTTACAAACCGGAAGAGATCGCCCATCCGATATTCCGCCCACGCGCCGGACAGAGCGGGGCTCGAAGCCGCGCGCCGCGTCGTGATGGGCGTGATTGTAACCTGATTGACCCAACTGGGAACGGCGTCTGGAATATCGATATCCTTGAGCGTCCTGTTCGCCTGCCTGCCATAGCTGTAGCGATATCTGTTGCCCTGTATGCACATGCAGTAATAGAGCTTTTCGTTAAAGGTCATCTGGCGCTTCGGCTCTAAAACCATGATGTGAAAGGCGGTATAAAAGGGCTTGCGCTGCACAAAGGAGGACAACACACTGCCGCCAAGCGCTACGGTGATCAGGCCGGCCGGGAAGGGCTTGACCGCGCCGACGCGGTCGACGGCGCCGACAACCCCGTTATTCTGCGCGGTTCGCGATACAAACAGGATGTCCGAATTCTCCGATTGGTTCATGTTGTACAATTCAAATCCGTTGCCCTGATGCAATATGAAAGCGTCACTGACCTTCATGCACTTCACCACACTTTACTAGATACGCCAAATAGTCGTTGACGGTCTGCTGGAAATCGGCCCGATCGAGCTTTGAATAGTCCGTCTTCATATATGCCTCGCAAAGCCATTCGTCGGTATCGGTTACGCAGTGCCGCGCGCTCAAGCCGTCTTCGACATCGCGGTTGCGGTACAACGACAGCCACTGCGCCTCGATCGCTTCCCATCTTTTGTAGGCGTCGATGCGTCCGAGTTTCTTGCGCTTGACGAATCCGTCGTCTTTGCAATAGCCAAAGAAGGTCTGCTGGCTGCTGTCGTGTGGGCGATGCGCCGTCCACACCATGACGCACACATTGGTGCCGGTCGGATAGAATATGTCGTCTGGCATCGAGAATACCGCGTTGAGGGTGTGCTTCTCAAGCAGGCGCTTGCGGACGTCCTTGAATTTTGTGCCGATGGCGCAGCTCATGGGAACGACCACGACGCCGGTCCCATCGACGGTGAGTATTTCCAGCAGGTGCTCGACAAACTCCAATTCAACGACGTCGTCCTGAGAATAGGGCGGGTTGATGAGCCCGATGTTTATGTTTTTGCCCTTGTATTTTTCTCTGATTTCAGCTTCTTTTTTGCCCTTGAACGCCTTGGCGTGCCTTTTGTAAAACGCCTCGAATTCCTCCTCATTGACCCCCTTGAGCTCCGCCGTGATCAATTCGTCGAAGCAATCTCCGAAATAGATGTTGGATTTTCCGTCCTTGCGGACAATCATATTGGCAATAGCGAGGGTGTACAGCTCGTCGTCGAACTCAACGCCGTACAGACCATCCTCACGGATATGCTCAACCTCCGCGGGGTTGGCTTCCTTGAACATCTTGCTCATCGCGGTTACGAGGAATGATCCGGAGCCGCAGCAGATATCTACAACCCGGCTGTTCTTGTTCACACCGGCAAGGTCGCACATAAATTCCGTCAGGTGCTGTGGCGTCAATATGATGCCTAAGCCGCTGCCGTCGCCGCCGGAATACTTGATGAATTCATGATAGAACACGCCGAGCGCGTCGATGGTGCTGTCCGCGTGATCCATCATGGGCTTTATCTTCATTTCAAGCTCTTCGAGATACCACACGATTGACTTTTTATTTCCCAACGGAATGGCGGCGAACTTGGAATTGTCCAGCAGATTCTTAAAGGCCTGCTTGATGTAAGCAATTCGGTTTGGCTTGATACCGCTGCCATTCAGCACATTGTCAATCGCCGTCTGAATGTTCTCGATCACGCTTTTGAAGGATGGCAGATTGGTGTAGGCCCTGGCGAAGTCCGCGTCGTTCAGAGCAATCAACAGACCGGCAATGAAGATGGGCTTATGGCGCTCCGTCATCTTGATTTCCCGCAGATACTCGTGCATGTCTATGGCTGTGGTGCGAATATCATTGATCGAGAAAGCGCGCTTGATTTTCTCTCCCTTGGCCAGATGGCGATAGTTTTCGGGCTCCAAAATGATATCGCGGGCCTTTTTGAGTTCATTATATTCCTCCTGTCCCTTATTCCACAGGAAGGCACTGACCCGGAGGTTATTCGCCTTTGTTCCGCTTACCGCGACGGCTATAACGGTGTATTCCGCCTTCAGAAACTTCGCGTAGTACAGCGCGCCGTCGACCGCGTAATCCTTCGGGTGGTTTCGCGCCTCGGTCTCGTGTTTGCCGACGGATTTTTTGCATTCGACGACGATGATGGTATTAATATCGTCTTTGAACGTGATGATGTATTCCGGCTTTGCCTTGCCGGAGCCTCCCTGACTGTAATCGTCGAGGGCGCACTCCTTTGGCTTGCCGCCAGCGCTCCGAAGGAGCTCGTCCGCTTTCGACACGTCCGCGACGTCGCCCTGAGGGTAAACATATCCAAAGTCATTCTCGCCGACAACACACTTCATGCCTTGAAGCGTGATGCTCTCTGTGTATATCTCAACCGGCATTTTCTTTACCTCCCAAGACCTTTTCGACCGCTTTCATCTTCGCGATTACCGCGTGCCCCCGCGGGGTCACGCAGTAGTTGCCCTTTTTTGCCGACTCAACGCAGCCGGCGTCGCGCAGCGTGGCAAGCCACCGGTTTATCGTGGTTTCGCAGCTTTCGCATTCGACGGCGAGCTCCTTTTGAGAGAATCTGACCACTTTTTTTCCGGCTACGGTTGACTGATGCTCGGCGAGCCAGCAAAGGAAGCGGTATTCCTTTGAAGCAAAGGGATTTGTTGGCTTGTCTTTCAAGGGAATCTCACCACTCTTACATTATTAATATAATGTATTTTAAATGACTATTTCAATTAATTATACAATAAAAATATAATGTGTCAAGGGTATTTTTGGATGCGGGGCAAATTTACAAAACCGCTGTGCAGAAGATTTGTCTTACGCGTGTCCCGCTGAAATGAGAGCGCTTCATCGCGGACATAAAAACGCAGCATTCGAACGCGTTGTTCGAATGCTGCTTGTATGGCGGGGCCGATGATTTCAAATCCGAACCCCTACACTCAGGCCCAGCGCTGTCGTCCAGCATTTGTAAAATCTCGGTATAGGGTACTTCGGTCATGCCGCCAGGGAAATTATAGAATATCGCGCCG
>JAFVBK010000223.1 GCA_017480045.1 Clostridia bacterium | reverse complement strand
GACGTCCACAGCCCGAACCCGCGCCGGAGCAGTCCGGTGATGAGGAGAACGCCGAGGAGCCGAAGAAGAAGCGCTATCCTCACCAGAAGGCGCCCAAGAATCTGAGCACCGACCAGTTCCTCGAAAAGCTGAAAGAGAATGGCGGCGCGACGCCGGTGCCAGGTAAGGATCATCGCCGCAGGCGCGGTCGCGGGGGCAGAAATGGAGAAGGGCCGCGCGAGGACGCGCCGCAGGAGCAGGCCCAGCGCCCGGAGGGCGGCGCGCAGTCGGAGGCCCCGGCGCAGAAGGGCGAAGCGCCCGCGCCCCAGGCCGATTGACCGTGGCCGCCGCCCAACAAAAGTTAAAATTTGTGGCAAAAAATGTCCGGAAAAGGCTGTACAAAATTGCTCCAGTGTGTTATAATATTCTCAGCCCCGATTAGAAGGCTTCGAAACCGTATCCCTCCGGTGGAACCCTACCGATGACAGGAATCGGCAACAGAGACTATACATCGCATGGGCACACACAATTAGGAGGGTTTATTCCATGTTCGAAGACAAGACTTTGGTATGCCGTGAGTGCGGCAACGAATTCGTTTTCACCGCGTCCGAGCAGCAGTTCTACGCTGATAAGGGCTTCCAGAACGAGCCCGGCCGCTGCAAGGCTTGCCGTGACAAGCGTAAGGCCGCGAACGGCGGTTTCAACCGCAGCGATCGCCCGATGTATGATGTGGTTTGCGCCGAGTGCGGCCAGCCCACCCAGGTGCCCTTCCAGCCCCGCGGAGATCGCCCGGTGTATTGCCGTGCTTGCTTCGATAAGCAGCGCATGGAGAACCGCTGGTAAGCGATAGATCAAAAAAGCTCCTTCCGAAGGGAAGGGGCTTTTTTAGCGTGGCGATAAAGCGCGCGGCCGTCATAGAGGCATGGATCTTTTGGCCTGAGAATGGTATTAAAATCGATATGCGGCATGCATACTGTTTCCGCCTTCCACTTTTTCAAAGCCCGCCGCAGAAAAGATTTCTATCTCTTCCGAAGCATCCACATCGAGCAGCGCCATCATCTCACGCGGTTTGTTTAATTCGATGGCCTTCGCCAGCAGCGCCAGTTCATACCCCTGGTGCGCCAATTCCGGCTTTACAAACAAGTCATATGGTTCGTTCTGGTCAAAGCAGTAGGTCACGTCCAGGTAGCCTTGAACCTGCTGATCTTTTATGACGAGCAGAACCCTGAACCGATCCTGTGCCGCAAGAACGCGATCGGCTGTCCAATAGGTATCTATCCGATGCAATGCGCGGTACTGCTCTTTCCATTTTTCTGAGTACAGCTCTATCAGATTTGTCGCTACATTTGTTGCAACGCTGGTTTGAAGCATCATTTGCTGTTCCGCTTCGAAAACAGCTCCTCTCGCTTTTAACGGACGGCATAATGCCATGTTTTTCGGGTTAACGACAAAATCCGCCTTGTAACCGGGACACCGCTTTTCCATATGCGAAAGCATTTCAGAAAAAGCAGCTTCATTCCGCGTCAATCCGATCATCATCTCTACGTAATGCTCATCAGGGATAATAAGCCAAACGAAAAGGCCTTCTACCGTTCCATCCTTCAGAACGGCAAATGCGAATTCATCTTTATTTCGCATCGCGCCGTAGAGATTCTCCTCGTTATACGCAAAGTGCGGATCGTAGTACAGGGGGTCGTTTGCCAGTTCCGAAACAAAATCAGTATACGCTTCAAAAGACGCAATCTCCAGTATCGTCATTTGAACCTCCGCCAATGCTGTTTTGTCGGGCTTTTGCCTGCGGTGAAATAGCGGAAACGGGATGGCGGGCAGCTGTTTGTCAGCCAGCTATAGCTTCTTCATCAACCCCAGGGCGATGACGCCGGGGCCGACGTGGCAGGCGATGCTGATGGGCAGCGGATCGCCGGTGACCTCGAACTGCGGAAACTTCTCCTGCACCTGGGCGTTCCACACCCGGCCCACGTCGGCGTCGCCGGTGTAGGCGGTGCGCAGCACCATATCCTGGCCCGCGAAGCGCTCGTCCAAATCCTTGCGCACGGCCTCCAGCATGGTGTGCTGGGCGGCGTGCAGACCGCGCACCTTCTTGTAGGTATCCAGCTTGCCGCCCTGAATTTGCAGCACGGGCTTGATGTTCAGCACCGCGCCGATGGCCGCCACCGAGGGGGTGATCCGGCCGCCCTTCTTGAGGTACTTCAAATCGTCCACGGTCAGGTAGATGCTGGCCTCAAGGGCTGTGTCCATCAGATTTTGGAGGATTTCTTCGATGGAAAGGCCCGCATCGCGCCACTTCAGCGCATCCAGCACCGACTGCTTCTGGCTGATGGAAATGCGGCGGTTGTCCGCCACGAACACCTTGCCCGGATAGTCCTCCGCGAACAGCCGGGCGCTCTGACAGCTGCTGCTCAACGCGCTGGACATGGGGATGTAGATCAGCTGGTCGTAGGTTTGAAGCGCCTCGTCCCACAGGCGCATGACATCCTCCGGCGAGGGCTGGGACGTGGCCACGCTGGCGCCGCCCGCCAGCCGGTCGAAGAATTCGCCGCAGGTCATATTCACGTTCTCCACGTAATTGCGCCCGTTGACGGTAAAGGGCATGGGCATCAGCGTGACGCCGAGCCGCGCGGCCTCCTGGGCCGTCATGCCGGAATTGGTGTCGGTGACAATGCCGATTTTGGACATAATTAAAACTCCTCGCGGAAAAATACTTAGTCTCGTAAACTATCTGCTATATTCTAGCCGCGCATGTGTGGCAAGTCAAGGGAGTTTCGCGGAGTATTGCGTAAAAAGTTGATTTGAGCCCCGCGTAAAATAACAATGAATCCGTTGTAATTTCTTTCCCGCTGTGCTAAAATAACTGTAATTTGGCTGTGATGGAGAGAGTAACCCGCGCAGGCCCTCAAAGAGAGCCGTTCCAAGGCTGGAAGACCGGCGGCGGCGGTGCGAGCGAAGTTCACTCCGGAGCTTTTTCGCTGAAAGGCAAAGCGCGCGTTTTTAAAGGCGCATTTAACACGCGCGCTGGATCGAGTAGGCGGAAACGGGGTCATTTCCCGTTATCACGATGAGAGGCCCATGCACTGTGGGCGAATTTGGGTGGTACAGCGGAGCTTTGGCTTCGCCCCTTGCGCGAGGGGCGGAGCTTTATTTTGGAACTGGGCACGATTGGCGGACCGCCGAGGCGCGAAATCGAAGATTTCGCGGTCTGCTTTGCAGACTGGCATGACAGAATCGAAGATTCTGACGCCGCGCCGGAGGCCGCAGGAATCCGGCGAAAATCGTTGCCCCGCGATGATTAATCACAAGTTTGAGGAGTGAGCATCTGATGGAAAAAATGCTTCGGGAAATCCGTGAGCGCGTGTTGAAGAACATCGACGAGGCCAAGGCCAGCGCCAATTTGGAACAGATTCGCGTGGGCGTGCTGGGCAAGAAGGGCGAACTGACGGGCCTGCTGCGCGGCATGGGCAAGCTGCCGCCGGAGGAGCGGCCGAAGATGGGCCAGCTGGTGAACGACGTGCGCGCCGCGCTGGAGGAAAAGCTGGAGGAGCGCGCCAGAGAGCTGGCGGAGAAGGAGAAGGCCGCGCGCCTGGCCGCGGAGGCCATCGACGTGACCTTGCCGGGTCCGGAGCGCAGCGCCGGTTCGCTGCACCCGATGAACATTGCCCTTTCGAAGATGGTGGATATCTTTGTGGGCATGGGCTACGAGGTGGTGGAGGGCCCGGAGGTGGAGTATGACCACTACAACTTCGAGCTGCTGAACCTGCCCAAGAATCACCCCGCCCGCGACGCGCAGGATACGTTTTATTTGGATGATAACATTGTGTTGCGCACCCACACCTCTCCGGTGCAGGCCCGCATCATGACCACCCGCAAGCCGCCCATCCGCGTGATCTGCCCCGGCCGGGTGTATCGCGCCGATGAGGCCGACGCCACCCACAGCCCGGTCTTCCATCAGATGGAGGGCCTGGTGATCGACGAGAACATCACCATGGGCGATCTGAAGGGCACGCTGGACGAGTTTGCCCGCCAGATGTACGGCGAGGGCATCCGCACCCGCTTCCGCCCGTCCTTCTTCCCCTTCACCGAGCCCTCCGCCGAGGTGGATCTGACCTGCGCGAACTGCAAGGGTGAGGGCTGCCGCATGTGCAAGGGTACCGGCTGGATCGAGGTGCTGGGTGCGGGCATGGTGAACCCCAAGGTGCTGGAGATGTGCGGCATCGACAGCAAAAAGTATTCCGGCTTCGCCTTCGGCATGGGCGTGGAGCGCATCGCGCTGCTCAAATACAACATCCCGAACCTGCGGTATCTCTATGAGAACGACCTGCGGTTCCTGACGCAGTACAGATAAGAAGGGGAGGTTGAATCGATATGAAAGTGCCCATGAAATGGCTGAAGGAATATGTGGATATCAATATGCCGGCGGAGGAATACGCCAGCAAGATGGTGATGACCGGCACCGCGGTCGAGGGCGTGGAGAAGACCGGCGCGCAGTTTGACAAGGTGGTCGTGGGCTATGTCGTGTCCTGCGTGGATCACCCCAATTCGGATCACCTGCACATCTGCATGGTGGACGTGGGCGAGGCGGAGCCGATTCAGATCATCTGCGGCGCGCCGAACGTGCGCGCCGGCATGCGGGTGGCGGCGGCGCTGGACGGCGCTCACCTGCCCGGCGGGAAGATCAAGAAGGGCAAGATGCGCGGCGAGGTGTCCTGCGGTATGCTGTGCTCCGGCCCGGAGCTGGACGTGCCCGCGGGGCTGTATCCCCACATCGGCGACGAGGGCATCATCGAAATCTTCGAGGAAGTGGAGCCCGGCACCGACGTCAAAGAGGTGTTCGGCCTCGGCGACGACATCGTGGACTTTGAGATCCTGGCCAACCGCCCGGACTGCCTGAGCGTATGGGGCCTGGCCCGTGAGTCCAGCGCGGTGCTGGAGGAGCACTTTGTAATGCCGGAAATTGCCGTGGAGGAGAGCGGCGCGGGCAGCTTTGACGACTACGCGAAGGTGGAGGTGCTGGACGACGAGGCCTGCCCCCGCTACTGCGCACGCGTGATCACCGACGTGAAGATCGGGCCCAGCCCCAAGTGGATGCGCGAATATCTGTACGGCGCGGGCGTGCGGCCCATCAACAACATCGTGGACATCACCAACTTCGTCATGCTGGAGACCGGCCACCCGATGCACGCCTTCGACCTCAGCAAGGTGAAGGATCAGACCATCGTCGTGCGCCGCGCCCGCCCCGGCGAGCGCCTGACCACCCTGGACGGCAAGACGCACGTGCTGGACGAGAGCATGCTGGTCATCGCCGACCGGGAGAACGCCACGGGTCTGGCGGGCATCATGGGCGGCGAGGAATCCGAGATCGTGAATGATACCGCCAGCGTACTGTTCGAGTGCGCGGCCTTCGAGCGGGCCAACAACCGCGTGACTGCCCGCAAGCTGGGCATCCGCACCGAGGCCAGCGGCCGATTCGAGAAGGGCGTCTGCCCCGATACCGCCATGGAGGCGCTGGAGCGCGCCTGCATGCTGGTGAACATGCTGGAGTGCGGCAAGGTCGTGCCCGGCGCGTTCGACCACTATCCCAATCCCCACGAGCCCGTTGAGATCGACGCCGAGGTGGGCCGCATCTGCCGCCGCATCGGCGTGGATGTGCCCGGCGAGGCGATGGAGGACATCCTGAACCGGCTCTACATCGACACCACGTTGATCGATGGAAAGCTGCTGCACTGCGAGGTGCCCGCCTTCCGCCAGGACATGGAGACCGAGGCTGACGTGTCCGAGGAAGTGCTGCGCATGTATGGCTACGACCACATCCCCTCCACGCTGATGAACGGCGTGACCATGGCGGGCCGCCGCAATCCGGCGATGGCGTTCAGCGACCGGGTGAAGGACGCGCTGGTGGGCATGGGCCTGTATGAGGTGCTGAACTATTCCTTCATCAGCCCCAAGTGGATCGACAGCCTGGGCCTGCCGGAGGACGACGTCCGCCGCAGTGCCGTGACGCTGCGCAACCCGCTGGGCGAGGACACCTCCGTGATGCGCACCTCGCTGGTGCCCAGCATGCTGAACACCGTGGCCAACAACCTGAACCGTGGCAATGCCGATGGCAAGCTGTTCGAGCTGAGCAAGGTGTTCGAGCCCGCTGAAAAGGCCGGCGAGCTGCCCACGGAAAGGCGCGCGCTGTGCCTGAGCGCCTTTGGCGAGGGCGTGGATTTCTTCACGATGAAGAACATCGTGGTCTGGCTGCTGGCGAAGTTCGGCGTGACCGCGCGGATCGAGGCCGCGGGCGACGCGTACTATCATCCGGGCCGCAAGGCGGTGATGACCGTGGATGGCGCGAAGATCGCCGCGCTGGGCGAGATTCACCCGGATGTGGCGGAGAAGTTCGGCATCGGCAACAAGCGGGTCTATCTGGCGGAGATCGATTTGGACGCGCTGATGCCTCTGGAGAAGGACTTCTACGGCGTGAAGCCGCTGCCGAAGTTCCCCTCCGTCAGCCGCGACATCGCCGTCGTGGTGGACGAGGGCGTGGGCGCGGGCACGATGATGGACGCCATTCGCAAGGCCGCGGCCAAGACGCTGGAGGACGTGCGGCTGTTCGACATCTACCGCGGAGAGAAGCTGGGCAAGGGCAAGAAGTCCGTGGCCTACGCCATCACGCTGCGCGCGCCCGACCGCACTCTCACCGACGAGGAGATCAACGGCACCATGGACAAGGTACTGAAGGCGCTGAAGGAATTCGGCGCGGAGCTGCGCGGGTAGTCCGGACAGGGGACGATGAGATACGCGAACATCCATGAGGCGACCTTTCGCCGCCGCCTGAACCGATTTGTGGCAGAGGTGGAAATCGGCGGGGCCGTCGAGCGCGTCCATGTGAAGAACACGGGCCGCTGCGCGGAGCTGCTGGTGCCGGGGTATAGGGTGTATCTGGAAGAGAGCGGCAATCCGGGCCGCAGGACCGCCTATGATCTCGTGGCGGTGGAGAAGAGGACGCCACAGGGCCCAAAGTTGATCAACATGGATTCCATGGCCCCGAACAAGGCCGTTGCCGAGTGGCTGGCAAAGGGTGGCTTGGGCCCGCTTGAAGACCTCCGCGGGGAGGTGACGGTGGGGGATTCCCGCTTTGACTTTGTCGCCCAGGAGGCGGATTGGATGCGCGTTGCCGCGCGCCAACCAATGGAAGCTGGCGCTGTCGGCCGCCCAGTGGCGATTGAGGTGAAGGGCTGCACGCTGGAATCGGACGGCGTGGCTCGCTTTCCCGACGCGCCTACGCTGCGAGGCCTCAAGCACGTGCGGGGGCTGACCGCGCTTTCCGAGGCGGGCTGGCGCTGCGCGATACTGATCGTGATCCAGATGAAGGGCGTCGATGTGTTCCGGCCCAACTGGCGCACTCAGCCGGAATTTGGCGCGGCGCTCATCGCCGCGCGGGAGGCCGGGGTGGAGATCGTCGCCCTGGACTGCGATGTCGCGCCGGGCATGGTGGCAATCGACGCGCCGGTACGGGTGATTTTGGAGGACGACCGGGAATGAGAAAACGACCTTTTCCGTCTGACCACTGGCCAGACGGAAAAGGTCGTTTTTTGATTGGATAAATCAGATTCACAATCCGCACAGAGACGCCGTGCGTTGGTTATATTTGAAGTGCGCTTACCGCTTTCGCCCTTTCTTCTTCTCCTTCAGCAGGTCGCCGTACTTGGAGAACAGGAAGCTCTGGAACTCCACGCCTGCGGCGCCGTCGGCACTGCCATAGCCCATCTTCAGCTGGGCGCTGGTGACGGCCATGCGGGTGGCGTCGTTGTAGGTGCCGATGCTGTCCTCCACGTCCTTCCTGTCCAGCAGGCCCAGTTCCCACAGCCGGCGCTGGAGCTCGGTCACCTCGTCGCCGGCGTCGCCCAGGCGCAGCGGAATGTAGCTGTCGCCGGTGGCCTCGAACTGCACCGAAGCGTCCGGCGCGGCCTTGCTGTAGACGTAGCGCTGCAGGGAGGCGGAGGCCTCGCCGGTTGCCTCCACGCCGATGGCGTTCTGGAAGGCGGCGATCGCGTCGCGGGTAGCCTCGTCGAATACGCCGCTGCCGCTCTCCAGATAGCCCAGTTCCGTGAGCCTGCTTTGAAGCGCGGTCACGGCGCTGCCCGTAGAGCCCATCACCAGGTTGAAGTACAGCGTGTCGGCGTCCGCGGGGCTTTCCACTTCCGCGGGGGCCGCTTCAGCGCCCTCGCTGGTTTCCTCGGTTGCTGCCCCTTCGGCGTCCTCCGCGTCCGCGCTGTCGAAGCCCTCGACGCCCTGCTGAGTCTGCTCGTAGGTGAGGGCCTGGTCGCTGAACAGCACGGTTTGCAGCCACACGCTCGCCAGACCGTCCGGCTCCATGCCGTTGCACTGCTGGTAGAAGGCCACGGCGCTGATGGTGGCCTGGCCGTATTCGCCGTTGGGGGTGCCGTTGGCATAGCCCAGCTCCACCAGGCGGCGCTGCAAATTCATCACGGCCTCGCCGCTGTCGCCCACGTTCAGGTTCTGATATTCGGAGATCGCGGCTTCTCCGCCGAAGGCGGGGGCGTTGTCAGAGAGCAGGAATTGCTGCATGTCCGTGGTCAGCATGCCGTTGGGCATCCGGCCAATGGCGCTCAGGAAGCGGTTGACGCCCTCCTGGGTGGCCTGATCGAACACGCCGGTGTCGCCGCCGCCCTCCATGTAGCCGAGGGCGATCAGGCGCTGTTGAATCTGTGAGATGCGCGTGCCGGAGCTGCCAAGGGCGATGGCGGCGGTGTCGTCTCCCTCGCTGCCGTCGGGCATGACGATGGCGGCCTGCTGGGCCTCCTCCTCCGGAGAGAGCGTGGTCAGCACCTGTATGGAGGGATCGTAGGCCTTGGCGGTATCGGCGTACAGCTCCCGCTGCATCGCGACGTTGGCCACGTCGCTGGCGGCGAGGCCGTAGGCGGCGTAGAACAGCCGCACGCACTGGGAGGTCTGCTCGTCGAACACGCCGGTCAGCTCGGTGAGGGGATAGCCCAGGTTTTTGAGGCGCTGCTGCAGCGCGTACACCGAGCTGCCCACCGCGCCGGGGCGCAGCACGGCATACTGATAGATGACGGCGCTGTTGTATTCCTCGCTGCCATAGGCCGGGGCGCTTCCGGCAAACAGCTTCAGCTGAAGCTTCGCGGTGGCGACGCCGGTTTGCATGGTGCCGTAGGTCTGCTCGAAGCGCTTCACGGCGGCCTCGGTCTCGGCGTCAAAGAGGCCGGAGACGTCGCCGGTGAAATAGCCCAGATCCTTCAGACGCAGCTGCAGCGCCTGCACGGCGATGCCCGTGTTGCCCAAACTCAGACTGCGGTATTCGGTCTGCTCCTCCTGATCGCGGGCGGACTGAAAGTCGCCCTCGATGACGGAGGCGTCGTTCAGCGTGACATTGCCATCGGGATCGATGACGATGGCCTCCGGCGCGCTCATGTGTTCCGGCAGGGGTGTGGCGGTGGCGTAGGGCACGTTGATGTCCACCGAGGTGTTGATCTCGGTGTTCAGATAGTCCTCGTCAATCGTGCCGCAGCCGGCCAGCAGCAGGCAAGCGCCCGCCGCCAGCAAAGCCAGCGCGCCGAGCTTTCGTTTTCCCATGGCGAATCCTCCGCCTTTGCGTATGCGTTTCATAGGTTCTATAAGATTTAGACGCGCTGAACGCGCGATTGGTGTCGATTGCCAAAAATATTTCACAATACCACATCTATATTGTAAATCAATTCTCGCGAAAATACAACGGCAATCACACTAAGATTCCGTGGAATTCGTATGAACGCCCGGCAATTCGTATAGGCAGACGTCGCCTTCGGTGAATACCAGCTCGCAGTTTTCGATGTACCAGGCCTCGTTGACTTCGTAGCCGGTATCGCCGCGCTCATAATTGGAGATGTAGGCGTAGGCCACGCCGTACCGCTCAAACAGCGCCGCGCTGTTTTCCGGATCCTCCAGCATCTGCTTCACAGCGATATACTGCTCTGAATAGTCGATGCCATGTAAGAAGAGATAGCTGGGCGTGCCGCAGACGATGCTGCGCCCCGCCAGCGCGGCGACGGGATTTTTGTGCTGGGTGCCCGTGAGGAACACGGCGTCCGCGGCGGTCTCGCGCTCTATGAAGCGCGCGGCGTCGGCCTCGCTGCGGCTGAAGAGCTGGTAATCGGAGACGACCTCGCGGCCGATGCTCAGCGCGCCGGACAACGTGGAAGCCAGCACAAACGCGCCAGCCAGCAGCGCTCGCCCGCGGACGCCCTTCAGCTTGTCCCAGAGAGTGACGAGATAATGGCCCATCGCGGGCATCATGGCCATATAGGCCACGTAGAACAGCTTGTTGTTGTCGTACTCATTGGGCTGGAACTGTATCAGCTCCGCGACGAGATAAACGCACAGCGCGCCGAGCCCCAGCATTCGGAATAGGTATTGCTGCCGATCGCTAGGGGAATCGGGCCGCGCCCTGTCCCGCCTGCCGCACAGCGCGGCGGGGATCATCAGCAGCCAAATGAGGCCCACGTTCTTGATCCAAAACCAGCAGTAGCCGTCGATCAGCCTGCCGTCGCCCTGGTTGTTCACCCAGTTGAAGCGGAATTTCAGCGAGCCGCCGTTGACGGTCTGGGGCACCGACCAGGTCAGAAGCTGGGGCAGCGCCAGCAGCACGGCGACGACGCCATAGAGGACGAAGCGCCTGAAAACGGCCGGCCTGTCGGCTTTCGGCGCGCGCAGCGTGCAGTAGATCACCGCGCCCACGCTGATGAGCCCCAGCGCCAGGAAGGAGTGGGTGTGGATCATCGGCAGCGCCCCTGCCCACACGCCGAGGATGGCGAACAGGCGGGTATCCTTGTCCCGCGTGGCCGTGGTCAGCATCCACAGCGCCGGAATCAGCGCCATCCAGCCCGTCAGCAGCGTGCGCTGCGGGATCATCATATCGCAGATCACGTTTACCCAGCGCAAATTCAGCGCCGGCTGATTGGTGGGCGTCATGTAAAAGCCTGTAAATATGCTTTTGAACGCCGTGGCGTCGCGCCCGATGCCGTCCAGCGCGTAGAGGAAGCCCAGTCCGCCGTTGATGAACATCAGCACAAATGCGAGGACTGTCGCCACCGGGCGCCTCGTGAGCTCCCAGCTGAACAGCACAAAGCCCAGGTAGGCGAGGGCCATCATCAGCGTGCCCGTCAGTCTGAAGGAAAGGGCGAGGCCGCTTCCGCAGAGCAGCATCGAGGTGACCATGCTGTCGCCGAGGAAGGGATAGCCCAGCAGCGCGCCAGGCAGCAGCGAGTAGGTGGGGGGGTAGGCGGCGTTTCGAAGGCTGGTGGCGATGCCCAGGTGCAGGCACAGGTCGCCGTAGGTGGACTGGCCGACGTTCAGCGCCCCGTCCACACTGCGCAGGACGTGGGTGTATTGCAGGTAGCTGCTGAGGATGGTCAGCGGCGCCACCAGCGCCAGCGGCAGCCAGAGGGGCATGTCCGTCCAGCTTTCACAGCGGCGCTTGCCGCGGCTGAAAAACTGCGCGAGCCCCGCGCCGAGCACCGCCGCGCCAAGGCCCAGCAGCTGGGCCGTCAGCGTGAAGCGCAGGAAAAAGGCGAAGAGCGTGGGCAGCCACATCATCAGCATCAGCCCCGCGCACAGTCCCAGCCAGAGCCGCGTCAGCCGCTGCCTTGAGGGCAGCAGCCCATCCATCAGCGCGACGCCGCACGCCAGGTATCCGATCAGCAACAGCACACCGCCCATGAATTACCTCCGAATATGCGCGGCGGAAATATCCGCAAAATAATCTATACCCATTATAGCACCGCGGCGCATTCACTGTAAAGCGTGGGAGAGTCATTTGTCGGGAATGACAAAAAATTTCGATAAAGTTTCATATCATTTCGAAAACATTAATATTATTTGAAAGAGACCGCATATGTGTGACCGAAATTATATGAATGTGTGCATAAATGGCGAATTCTATTGAAAAACATCGGGGGCTGGAGTAAAATATGAGTAATTACGAATGCCAATGGGAACTGGAGGAATACGGCATGAGGAAGTGCTTCAAAAAGCTGGCTGTGGTGTTGATCGCCATCATGCTGTTTGCCTCTGCCTGCGCCTTCGCGGAGGGCACGATTTCCACGACGGTGCTGATGCGCGTCTCGCGGATGACCCAAAACGCGGTGGTCAAGGCCGGCGAGGATCTGTCCATCGAGGTCAACATCGACGGCGCTGCGCCCGCTTCCTATCAGTGGTACTTTAACGACGCGCCCATCGACGGCGCAAACCAGAAGGTTTACAACATCGTCAACGCGCAGTCGGCGCATACCGGCGTGTATCGTCTGGATGCGTTTGACGAGAACGGCGCAATGGTGGTGAGCATGGATGTCTCCGCCCGCGTGGTGGAGGATGAAGTGCCCCAGGCGGGCGACGGTTCGCTGCCCGTGGGCGTCGCTATCGCGGGCTTTACCGCCTGCGGAGCGCTGCTTGCGGTGCTGCTGCGCCGCCGTCAGATGGCGTAGTCTTATTTCATACATCAGTTGGAGGGGCGCTGTTGCGGCGCTCGTCAAACCCCATAAAGCGCCGTTGCGCAGTCCCGCGCGGCGGCAATTGAACCCGGCAATGCCGGGATGTGGCGGCCCATTCCAAGTCTGTGATTTGGAATGGGCCGGTCTGCCCTTTGGGGCCGGCCGGCAAGCGTGGGTTGCCGCCTGGGCGGCGCTTCGCTGCCCCTACAGTAGCGTTGATACGGAGGTTATTCCATGGCCAAACCCTTTGAATTTGAGCTCCTGCACGTCTGCAAGCAGACCGGCGCGCGCCGCGGCCGGTTGCACACCCCGCATGGCGTGATTGAGACGCCGGTGTTCATGCCGGTGGGTACCCAGGCCAGCGTCAAGACCATGACGCCGGAGGAGCTGAAGGACTGCGGGGCGCAGATCATTCTCTCCAATACCTATCATCTGCATCTGCGGCCGGGCGAGGCGTTGGTGGAGAAGGCGGGCGGCCTGCACAGATTCATGAATTGGGATCGCCCCATTCTCACGGACAGCGGCGGATTTCAGGTGTTTTCGCTGGCGGACCTGAGAAAGGTGGAGGAGCGGGGCGTGCAGTTTCGAAGCCACCTGGACGGCTCGAAGATGTTCATTGGACCGGAGGAATCCATCGGCATTCAGCAGGCGCTGGGCTCGGATATCATGATGCAGTTTGACGAGTGCTCGCCCTATCCCTGCGACTATCCAAGGGCAAAGGACGCCATGTACCGCACGCTGCGCTGGCTGGAACGCTGCATGAAGGCATGGACGCATGAGCGCCAGGCGCTGTTTGGCATCGTACAAGGGGCGTTCTACGGCGATTTGCGCATCGAGTGCGCCAAGGAGATGGCAAAGCTGGACTTGCCGGGCTTTGGCATTGGCGGGCTCTCCGTGGGCGAGCCGAAGGAGATCATGTACGACATGCTCGATCAAATGATGCCCTTCATGCCCCAGAGCAAACCGCGCTATTTGATGGGCGTCGGTTCGCCGGATTGCCTGATCGAGGGCGTGCTGCGGGGCGTGGATATGTTCGACTGCGTGCTGGCTACCCGCGTGGCCCGCAACGGCACTGTGTTTACCCACGACGGACGGCTGGTGGTGCGCAACGCGAAGTATGCCGAGGATTTCTCGCCGCTGGATCCGGATTGCGATTGCTATGCCTGTCGAAATTACACGCGCGCCTACATTCGGCA
This sequence comes from Clostridia bacterium, assembly GCA_017480045.1. Lineage (GTDB taxonomy): Bacteria > Bacillota > Clostridia > Christensenellales > Aristaeellaceae > UBA2862. Next base: position 4,277 of record JAFVBK010000223.1, on the reverse strand, counting down.
CCTGTTCAAGGCCGGAGAGATCCTTGCGCTGCGGCTGAACAGCATCCACAACATCTATTTTCTCACCAAAATGATGGAGGAGATGCGCACCGCCATCGAAAACGACGCGCTCATGGACTGGGCCAACGAATTCTATGCCCGCCATGGACGGGGAAATTGGTGACGGCCGCTGGAGGGCGGGTTTCAACGAGTTTTAAGGAGTGGCGCTATGACGCTTGAACACATCGCGCTGTATGTCTCCGATTTGGAAGCGGCGCGGGCATTCTTTGTCGATTATTTCGAAGCCGAACCCAATGACGGCTATCACAACCCCAGAACGGGCTTGCGAACCTACTTTTTGACCTTCGCGGGCGGCTCGCGGCTGGAGCTGATGCGCAGGCCCGGCATCCCAGAGGCCGGCGCCAGGGAGGCGCGGCTGGGCTATGCCCACGTCGCGTTCAAGCTGGGCAGTCGGGAGGCTGTGAACGCGCTGACGGAGCGCCTTGCGGCGGACGGCTACGCGGTCGTCAGCGGCCCGCGGACGACGGGCGACGGCTATTACGAGAGCTGCGTCGAAGGCTTCGAGGGCAATTTGATCGAACTCACAGAATAGGGGAGGATGCGTATGTTCAGGGAAATGCGGCGTTTCAAACAGCAGCTGTCGAAGGATGAGTGCGAGGCGATTTTGAGGGACGCGACCTCCGGCGTGCTGGCGGTACAGGGCGACGACGGCTACCCTTACGCGGTGCCCGTCAGCCACGTCTACCGGGACGGCAAGATCGCCTTCCACTGCGCGAAGACAGGCCACAAGATCGACGCCATTCGCGCCAGTGAAAAGGTGTCGTTCTGCGTCGTCGCCCAGGACGAGGTGATGCCCGTGGAGCGTACCACGGCGTTCATCAGCGTCATTGCCTTCGGGCGGGCGCGCATCGTGGAGGATGAGCCCGGCCTGCGCAAAATCGCCGGGTGGATCGGCGAAAAGTTCTGCCCGAACCATTTGGAGGGCTGCTTTCAGGAGACGGACGAGGTGATCGCGGCGAACCGCATGTATTGCGTGGAGATCGACGTGGAACACCTGACCGGCAAGTGCGGCAGCCAGGTGCTCAAGCGCAGGCGTGCCGCGGAGCAGGGCGCGGGCTGACACGCGGCGGTCGCGGGCCGCGGAGGCGCCGTTTCGACATACATGAAACGTAAAATTTACCTGACGCATGCGAAATCGGGCTTCCAAAAGTTGTAATTATTCCGAGGCTCGGTTATAATAGTGGTGTTTCAAAAGAACGCAAAGGAGATTTATAGAAATGCTGAATTTGATGAACATTCTGGCCGAGGCCAACGAGGCCGTCGCCGTTACCGCTGCCGACGCGAGCAGCTCCACCGCCACCACCGCCGCTGCCGCGGGCGGCGGCGAGATGATCACCACCATCATCATGATGGTCGCGATGGTCGCCATCTTCTATTTCCTGCTGATTCGTCCCCAGCGCAAGAAGGACAAGCAGGTGAAGAACATGCTGGCGGCCCTAAAGGTGGGCGACCGCATCTGCACCATCGGCGGCCTGTATGGCACCATCGCCGCATTGAAAGACGACACCGTGACCCTCACCATGGGCTCGCTGCAGAACACCATTGTGATTGCCCGCTGGGCCATTCGCAGCGTGGAGAACGTGGCGCTGGAGAACGACGCCGAGCCGCAGATTTAAAGCATGAATCGACGGGGGAGAGCCAGCGCAACCGGCGCGGGTTCTCCCCCTTGCCATATCTGTCGCGCATTGAATGGGGAGGCGAGGACCATGACTGTAACCAACTTAAAACGGCTGCTGGCGGTTATGCTAGCGCTGCTGATGCCGCTGCCCGCGGCGCTGGCGGAGGCGTTTGAGCCCGCTGAGGCGGAGCTTCCGCTGGAGGAGGCCGCTGTGGAGGAGTTGGGTGAAATTGCCCTGCCGGCTGAGGAAGCGGCAGGGGAGAGCTCGGAATTGGCTGTGGGCGCGCTGGCGGAGAACGCTGCCGTTGAGTCAGGTACCACGCCCGATTCGGACGGGGCGGAGGCCGATTTCGCGATTGAGGCCGACCCAGACGCGATGGTGCTGGCACCCGCCAGCGCATCGCCGGTGCTGAGCCTCGCCAGCCTGACGCTGGGCGCGAAGGACAGGGCTACGCTGACGCTGGCCAACGGCGCTTTGCCTCAGAACGTGGGCGCGGTGTTTACATCCTCCAATCCCAAGATTGCCGCCGTGGACGCAAGCGGTCTGGTGACGGCGAAGAAGGTGGGCACGGCGACCATATCGCTGAACGTGGGCGGCGTGCAGAGCAGCTGCGCGGTCACGGTGCGCAAGGCCCCGAAGAAGGTCACGCTTTCCGCCAAGAAGCTGACGCTGGGTGTGGGCGAGGCGGCGGCGCTGGGCGTGACGCTGACCAAGGACAGCGTTTCCGCCATGCGCTTCACCTCTGACAACCCCGGCGTGGCGTCGGTGGACGGCAGCGGCAGGATCGTGGGCACGGGCATCGGCACCGCGACCATCACCGCCAGCACCTATAACAACAAAAAGGCCAAGTGCAAGGTGACCGTCAAGGCGGCGCCGACCTACGTGACCGCCAATGTCGGCTCAATGTCGCTGTGGCAGGGCCGAACCTTTGAGATCGAGCCGATTCTCAGCCCCGACAGCGCAGGCGCGGTGTATTGCGCCAGCAGCAACAGCGGCGTCGTTGCGATCAGCGGTACCACCGCGCGGGCGGTTGGCAAGGGCTCCGCGACGATTACGCTGACCACCTACAACGGCAGGCGCGCCGAGATCCCCGTTCAGGTTACCAAGACGCCGGTATACCGTGCGTTGGTGATCGGCGAGGGCGCTTTCCCCGGCTCCGGCATGTCGGATCTGCCCGGCAAGCGGGACGCGGCGCTGATGAGCAAGATGCTGGCCGGCGTCAAGGGACCGGCGGGCAGCGGCTGGATTGTCCAGACTGCCACCGATTTGACGGCGGAGCAGATCCACAGCGCGATTCGCAGCGCCTTTGCGGGCGCGCAGGAGGGGGATGTATCGCTGTTCTACATCTCTACCCATGGCGACCAGGAATACGCCATAAACGGGCGCTACTCCGGCTACGCGGGCTGCCTGATGGCCTATCCGGACACGCGCTATACCCAGTGGTACGACCGCTGCGGGCTGACGCTGGGGCGGCTGGCCGGGTGGCTGTGCGAGGTGCCGGGTCAGGTCGTCGTGATGATCGACAGCTGCGGCTCCGGCGCCGCCATCTACGGCGCGGCGGGTGTTTCGGCGCCAGTCCTTTCGCCGGAGGATTTCGACGGCGCGACCGCGCGGGACCATGTGATCGACGTGCCGGCATTCTCGCCGGAGGCCTTCGACCAGGCGGTTATCGACGCCTTCCGCGAACTGGACAAGGGCGTGCTCGCGCCGGGACAGGGCGCGTTTGTGCTGGAGAACAAGTTCTTCGTGCTCACCTCCAGCGCCTATCGGGAGACGGGATGGGCGCTGAAGAACAAGTACAGCTTCTTCACCAAATGGCTGACGGACAGCGTCAAGACCAAGGGCAAGATGCCCGCCGACACCAACAGGAACAAGATCACCACGCTGGGCGAGCTCTATGCCTGCATGAAGAAAAAGGCCGACAAAAAGACCTTCAAATATCAAGGTGCGAAGTACAAGCAGCACGTGCAGGTCTATCCAGCGAACAGCGGGTTTGAGCTGTTTTTCCGGTAAACTTTGCCGGCCGGCGAACGCGAGAGACGCATATGTCGGCCTTTGCATCAAGATTTAACGCGGCCTTAGCCAAATGAAGGCTTAAAATGGCGGCCAGATAGGTTAAAATTACCGACGGGCTCGATGTGTGCGCCATTTTTGCTTGACATTACAGGCATTCAATGGTATGATATTTGAGTTCGGGTATGTGAATCCTGAGCGGGAAGGGAGCGTGCGCGGATGCTTGAGAAGCTGAAGAACGCCGACAAGGTCGTCGGTACGCGCAGGCTCGTTCGCGCGATTCAGGCCGGTGAGATCGCCGAGGCCTATATCGCCCGCGACGCCGATCTGTTCATCGTGCGCCAGGTACGCCAGGCCTGCAATGAAGCGGGTGTGCGCATGGTGGAGGTGGACAGCATGAAGCAGCTGGGCGAGGCCTGCGGCGTGGAGGTCAAAACCGCGTCGGCGGGGATCAAGAAGTAGCATACCGAAGAGCTGTCAATCCACTGACTTGCAGGGTATTGGGGGCGTGCCCCCGATATTCAACCGTTTCCGGCGATGTGTGCGGCGGGAACGGAGGGATTGTTGCGCAAGAGTATGCGGTTT
>JAFVBK010000222.1 GCA_017480045.1 Clostridia bacterium | reverse complement strand
GCGCGGTACGCATGACTCGCTGATCCCCGCGGCGCGGGGGTATGCTTCTCAGAACAGTTCAATCGAGCGGGGTTTCGCGCGATGTGCGAAACCCGCGAAGATTCCTGTTCTGAAAGCATACCCCCAAAAATCCCCGTCCCCGGTCCTGGATTTTAATCGGTCCTGCCTATTTCCGCAAAAGTAAATGCTGTCGCCCTGTTGCTGCAGCGGCGAATACGCCATCATCTTCAACGCCGGCGGCACATGAGCCGGCATATGAACGCGGGAGCGACGATGTGTCGCCCCCGCGCTTTCGCCGTCTCCGGCATTTTTACGCTTGGCCGCTCCCTTATTCCGTCGGAGAATCCTCGAAGGGAATATAGCGCCCCTCCTCGTACATCTGCTGGAGGGTGTAGTAGTGGGAATGCTTGCGCCATCCCTTGCCGGTGGAGCCGCGGCCCTCGGTGTTGATCTTGGTGTTCGGCAGGGCGCTCCTCAGGTCCTTTATCATGCCGCTGGAGAGGCGGCAACCGCCGATCCACAGGCGATCCAGCCAGGTCATGGACTTCAGCACCTTGTAGTTCTCCCCCAGCGGGTTGTAGAACACATTCAAGTCCATCAGCTTCTCAAGGCCCGTCAGCGGGCTCATGTCGGTGATGTCGTTCAGGAACAGCTCGCAGAACTCCAAATCCGTAAAGCCGGCGATGGGATCGATGTTGGTGATCTCGTTGTCCGCCAGAATCAGCACGCGCAGCTTGGTCAGGTTCTTGAAGTTTTCGATGTTCGTCAGGTGGTTGTGCCCCAGATCCAGCATCATCAGGTCGGTGCAGTAGCGAATCGGCTCAAAGGTCTTGTCGTTGTAGCCGTAGCGGTTGCCGTCGCCCAGCAGCGTGCTGAACGCCGTCACGTCCGTACGAATCTTGTAGTGGCCGAACTCGATCCAGAACACGAATTTGATGTCCGGATGGGCGTCGAACAGCTGGCCGCACTCATCCTGCGTCAGGCCGCTGTCCAGCAGCGATACCTTCGTCAGGTTGGGCAGCCGGGCGATGCAGGCCTCCATCGCCGCCACATCCGGCACGGGCACGCCGTCCAGATTCAGCTCCGTCACGTCGCTGGTGACCTTCTTGCCAAATACCTCCAGGCCGTACAACACCTTCTTGCCGTTTGCGTGGGTCTGGATCTCGTCCACCTGCGCGCTGGTCAGCTCGATCTCCCCGGCGTCCACCTTCACAAGGTTGGGCATATAGTCGATGAAATCCACATAGGCCATCAGCTCGTCGTAGCCGCCGGTCACGCGAATCTCGGTGTCGTCGGTCGTCAATTCTCCCTGGGGCACGTCGAAGGTAAACTTAAAATCGATATCCGGGAAGGCGTCGGAGAGCGCCGCTACCGTCTGCGCGGAGGCGGGCACGCCCCGCAGGTCGATGGCGTCCACCGCCGGCAGCAGCATCAGCGCGTCCTCGATCGCGGCGGCGTCGGGCGTCTTGCCCCGCAAATCCAGCGCCTCCGTATCCGGCGCGTAGCGCTCGCCCAGCAGCGGCACACGATAGGCGAAGCGCTTGTCGGGGTATCGGGCAAACAGCTCCCGCAGCTCGTCGGTGCTCAGCTGCAGCTGGCGCAGGTCCACCTCCTTGGCGTCGCTGTCAAAATGGCTCTGCTTCACCGGCACGCTCCAGCGAATGGCGCAGTCTGGCAAGGCATCGGCGAGGGCGTCGTGCGCCGCCTGGGTGAAGGCATAGTTGTCCCGCACGTCCAGCCGCTCCAGCGCTGTCAGCGATTCTATCGGTTCAAAGTCCGTCACCGTCGAGCCCCGCATATCCAGCGTTCGAAGGCTCTCCATCTCGGTAAAGTGCTTCGGATATTCGTCCTCCACCTTCACGCTGGTCACCATCAGATATTTGGGCACGAACCGACCGTCCACCCGCACATAGTAGTGCTTCAAAAAGCCCGTCGCCAGCAGCGCGACGCAGAGCACGCCCAGCACCGCCTGCAGGGCCCTGGACACCTTCAGATCGACGCTCAACAGCAGCGCTTCGATCAGCAGCAGCGCGCAGGCCACGCCCCACATCAGCTTGGCGACGCTCAGATGAACGCCCCGCAAAAAGATGGCCAGCGCCACCGCCGCCGCCACCAGCAGCCCCGCGATAACGCGGCGCAGCAGCAGCATCTGCTTTTTCCTCCTGACACGGCCGCGCTTTTTACTGTTTTCCTCCGCCTGTATCATGAATCATTCTCCCAAAACCATGATAATCATATGTACACATTATGACATTTATATTATATCGGCTGTCTTGCTATTTTTCAAGGGTATTTTGCGTTGCGTATCTGTTTTAATAGGCAAGTCAAGATCTGACAACGCAATTCGGGCGGATAAGACGCCGAAATTGTAGGTTCGGGAGTTTAGCAACACATAATAATGCCGAGGGCAGCAAACAGGGCGACATCATTTACTTTGCGCGAAGGAAAGCCGTTCAAAATCCCATGCACGATTCCCCGTCCGTCAACCAACGTTTCGGGGAAACCTTTTTTGCGGCGGAGCTGCCGGACTCGGAGAGGTCTTTAACTCCTGCTCTCCGAGCGCGGTACGCATGACTCGCTGATCCCCACGGCACGGGGGTATGCTTCTCAGAACAGTTCAATCGAGCGCGGTTTCGCGCGATGTGCGAAACCCGCGAAAATTCCTGTTCTGAGAAGCATACCCCCCAAACATCCCCGGCCCCCGGTCCTGGATTTTAATCGGTCCTGCCTATTTCCGCAAAAGTAAATGATGTCGCCCTGGGGCGGCAAATTGCGCTTTTCTTTCAGCTGAAATTGCGCTATAATGGATCCATCAAATCGTTCGGAGGCGTTGAGCTATGGCAAGGAGATCGAGGCGCGCGGCACGGTCGCGGCGCAGGCGCATGATCGAAATTGGCGTGATCGCCGTCGGCGCGATCGCGCTGGCGGCGCTGCT
>JAFVBK010000221.1 GCA_017480045.1 Clostridia bacterium | reverse complement strand
CTGAGGAAGCGCCCAGGCCGGCGGATCGGGGCCGGGTCGCGCCCTATCGCACGAAGCTGCGTCCCGCGAGCGCCGCGGCGGAAGGCGCGCAGAGCCAGGGGACTCGCGGCTATTAGAATCGTGCGCCCATGCGTCCGCAGCCGCCGCGGCCGGAAAATCACGCCAGCCCGGAGCTCCGAAACAATTCGGAGTACAGGGCCGCCAGCCCCCAGGCAGGCGAGCTGCTGGCGGCGGGGGATTTCGGCGAGGGCGCGGGCGTGCTGGAAATCCAGCCGGACGGCTATGGCTTCCTGCGGGCGGAAAACTGCCTACCGGGCCCGAATGACGTGTACATCTCCATCGCCCAGATCCGCCGCTTCAACCTGCGCAACGGCGATCTGGTGGCGGGCAAGACCCGCCCTCAGCGGGAGGGCGACCGCTACAGCGCCATGCTGTACATCACCGAGATCAACGGCGAGAGCCCGGACAAGGCCGCGGAGCGGCCGCGCTTCGAGGATCTGGTGCCCATCTATCCCGACCAGCGGCTCTGCCTGGAGGGGCCGGAGGGCAAGGCGGACCTGTCCCTTCGGCTGGTGGACATGCTGGCGCCCATCGGCAAGGGCCAGCGCGGCATGATCGTCTCCCAGCCCAAGGCGGGCAAGACCACGCTGCTCAAAAAGCTGGCCAACGCCATCACCACCCAATACCCCGACGTGCATCTGATCGTGCTGCTGATCGACGAGCGTCCTGAGGAGGTCACCGATATGCAGCGCTCCATCAAGGGCGAGGTGATCTACTCCACCTTCGACGAGGAGCAGGAGCACCACACCCGCGTTTCCGAGATGGTGCTGGCACGGGCGCAGCGGCTGGTGGAGATGGGCAAGGACGTGGTGGTGCTGCTGGATTCCATCACGCGCCTGGCCCGCGCCTACAACCTGACGATCACGCCCACCGGGCGCTCGCTGTCCGGCGGTCTGGACCCGGGGGCGCTGTTCAGGCCCAAGCGCTTTTTCGGCGCGGCGCGGAACATCGAAAACGGCGGCAGCCTGACGATCATCGCCACCGCGCTGGTGGAGACCGGCAGCCGCATGGACGACATCATCTTCGAGGAATTCAAGGGCACTGGCAATATGGAGCTGCACTTGGATCGCAAGCTGTCCGACCGGCGCGTGTTCCCGGCCATCGATCTGCTGAAATCCGGCACCCGGCGCGAGGAGCTGCTGTTGACCGAGGACGAGATGAACGGCGAATACCAGGTTCGAAAGATGCTCAACGGCCGACAGCAGGAGATGTATGAGCAGCTGATCGAGCTGATGACCAAGACCAGTACCAACGCCGAGTTCTTTACGCGCCTCAAGGGCTGGCTGGCCGTGTACGAAAAGGAAGGATATTCGCTGGGACGGTAGATTCTGATTTGTCGCGGGCGGCAAATCAGTGAAAGCGAAATTTTGAGCGTGGAGAGCGGAGCTGATCATTGCGGTCGCTCCTATACCTGGATCGCGAAAAAGAAAAATCCCCGACGCTGGAATTCGTGGCGTCGGGGATTAATATTGAAAAAACACGGTAAAAATCGGGGATGAGCAACCTGCGCTCAAGGATGGCAAATGGCGCTTCATTCTATGAGCATCGCGTCTCCAAAGGAGAAGAAGCGGTATTCATCCCGCACGGCCTCCTCGTAGGCGGCGAGGATGTGCTCCCGGTCGTAGAGCGCGGAGACCAGCATGATCAGCGTGGAGCCGGGCAGGTGGAAGTTGGTGATAAGCGCGTCCACCAGCTGCCACTGGTAGCCGGGCTTGATGAAGATGCTGGTGTCGCCGCGCTTGGCGACCAGCTTCCCATCCTCGGCGGCGGATTCCAGCGTGCGCACGCTGGTGGTGCCCACGGCGACGACGCGGTTGCCCCGGGCGTGGGCGGCGTTGACCCGCGCGGCGGCCTCCTCGGTGACCTCGAAGTACTCCGAGTGCATCTCGTGTTCCTCGATGTTTTCCGCCTTCACAGGGCGGAAGGTGCCAAGGCCCACGTGCAGCAGCACCGGCACGATATCGATGCCCTTGGCGCGTATTCGGGCCAGCAGATCGGGCGTAAAGTGCAGGCCAGCCGTCGGGGCAGCGGCGCTGCCGTCCTGCCTGGCGTAGACGGTCTGGTAGCGATCCCTATCCGCCAGCTTTTCGTGGATGTAGGGCGGCAGGGGCATCTCGCCCAGCGCGTCCAGCGCCGCCTCGAAGCTGCCCTCGCACTCGAATTCCACGACGCGCCCGCCCGCGTCGGTGGTCTCCAGCACGCGGCATTTGAGCCGCCCGTCGCCGAAGATCACCTCCGCGCCGGGCTTCAGCTTCTTGCCGGGGCGCACAAGCGTCTCCCAGCGCTTGGGGCCGAGCTGCTTGAGGAGCAGCACCTCGCAGGCCCCGCCCGTGGGGCGCTCTCCGTAGAGCCGGGCCGGGATGACCCGCGTCTCGTTGATCACCAGGCAGTCGCCGGGGTTCAGATAGTCGATGATGTCGAAAAAGCGCCGGTGCTCAATTTCGCCCGTGTCCCGGTGCAGCACCATCAGGCGGCTGTGGTCGCGGGGCTCCACCGGCGTTTGGGCGATGCGCTCCTCCGGCAGGTCGTACATAAAGTCGGATAGCTTCATGATCGTGATTCTCCTGTGCGCGATGGCTCCCTCGGCGCGGGAGCTTATAACGCGGCCTTGATTTGCTCGATCAGCGCGTCGTATTCCGCGTCGGTGCGCTTGACCAGGCCGGGGTTCATGGCGAACACGCCGCCCCACTCGTATTCGTTTCGATACTTTGGCACGAGGTGGAAGTGCAGATGGCCGCCGTTGTCGTTGTAGGCGCCATAGTTCACCTTGTCGGGCTTGAAGGCGGCCTGCAGGGCGCGGGAGACGTGGGCGACGTCGGCGAAGAAGCCGTCGCGCTCGGCGTCCGTCAGGTCGGTCAGGTCGCCGACGTGGCGCTTGGAGGCCACGATGACGCGGCCGGGATGGCTCTGCTCCTTGAACAGATACAGCTTGCTCTCATTCAGATCGCAGATGTAAATGCCGAACTGGGCCAGCGGTTCGCCGTGCACGCAGTAGGCGCAGTTGGGATCGCGGTATTCCATGGTGTTTTCCTCCTTATACATATAATACATATAGGCCGTCGGAACTTCCCGAAAGCCCTGCTTGAGGTAGAAATCGTGGGCGGGCACGTCGTGCTGGGTGGCCAGCAGGACGGAATCGCAGCCCAGCGCGGCGCTCAGGCGCTCGATTTCCGCGAGAAATGCGCCGCCGAGGCCCCGCCGCTGCCACTTTGGCGCGACGCAGAAGTCCTCCAATCGCAGGAACGCGCCGTCCGGGCAGGGGACGACGATGCCCAGCGCCACGCCGGCGACCGCGCCGCCTACCGACAGGCGCCAGGCGCAAAAGCCGTCCCGGCCCATGAAGGAACGCAGATAGCCGGCGACCTGCCCCCGTTCGTATACTTCGTCCCAGGGCGGTTGGGCGTAGGCCGCGGCATAAGCGGCGGCGCAGGCGTCGACCTCATCCGGCGCAATGGTCTGAACGCGCAGATCATCCATACTCAAAAGTCCATCCGCGTCTGCCCGCTGTCGGGATTCGCGGCGGGCTTGGGCATGCGCAGGCCCATGTGGTCGTAGGCTGCCTGGGTGCAGACGCGGCCCCTTGGCGTGCGCATCAAAAAGCCCAGCTGCAAAAGGTAGGGCTCGTATACGTCCTCGATGGTGCTGGCGTCCTCGCCGGTGGAGGCGGCCAGCGTGTCCAGGCCCACCGGCCCGCCGCCGAATTTCTCCATCATCGTGGTGAGCATCGTGCGGTCCACGTGGTCCAGGCCCAGCTCGTCCACCTCCAGCATGTTCAGCGCCGCCTGGGCGATGTCCACGGTGATCCTGCCGTCGCCCTTCACCTGGGCAAAGTCGCGTACCCGGCGGATCAACCGGTTGGCGATGCGGGGCGTGCCGCGGCTGCGGCTGGCGATCTCCAGCGCGCCGTCGTGGTCGCAGTCGATCTTGAGAATCTGTGCCGAACGCTGCACGATTACGGCCAGCTGCTCCGGCTGGTAGAGCTCCAGGCGGAAGGTGATGCCGAAGCGGTCGCGCAGGGGGCTGGTGAGCATGCCCGCGCGCTCGATGGCCGGACCGCTGGTGACGCGGATGTTGTGGCCCATCTCCGCGGCGATGATGCCCGCCAGCGTGGTCTTACCCAGGCCGGGCGGGCCGTAGAGCAGGATATGGTCCAGCGGCTCGTGGCGGGCGATGGCGGCCTGCATGTAGACGGTCAGACTCTGCTTGAGCTTGTCCTGCCCGAAGTATTCCGCCAGGGAATGGGGGCGCAGCGAGAGCTCCGCGTCGTCCTCGTCCTCGCGGTAGCCGGTGGTGATGATGCGTTCCTCGTCGTTCATGGGGAACCTCCTATTGTATCGGTATTACAAACGATAATAAGCTCGGCGTAGGGGTGGCGACGCGTCGCCCGCCCCCAACGAAGCGCTTCGTCCTGCCCATCGGGCGCAGAGGCAGCCTTTCCGCCGCGACGCCGTCTCTACAAAAGAATTGCGGGTATATCCATTATCTTCGCCGCAGCACATCCGCGGCGAAGGTGCGCAGGGTCTTGACCCGCAGAATGAAGCAGGCGGCGGCGTAGGCGATCAGCGAGGCTCCAGCGCAGACGGCCAGGCGCAGGAACACGCGGCCCGTGCCGACGACCTGCGGCAGCGCCCGGTTCAGCGCGACGCACACCCCGGCGCAGACCAGCGTGGCGGCGGCGATCTTTGCGAGCTCCACGGCGATGGCCCTGAGGCCCAGATGGCCGAAGCGCTTTTTCAGCAGAATGAGCTCGGCGAGCATGCCCGTGGTGCTGGCGATGGAGGTGGCCAGCGCGAGGCCGTTGGCGCCGAGGAATATCCGCAAAATCAGGTTCAGCGCGATGTTCAGCCCCACCACCAGGCAGGAGACGCGGAAGGGCGTCTTGGTGTCCTGCACGGAATGGAACACGCGGCTGAGGAAATCCCGCAGACCAAAGCCGGGCACGCCGATCACGTAGCAGACCAGTATGCCCGCCGTCACGCGCACGGAATCCATGCCGAAGGCGCCGCGCATGTAGGCGAATTTGATCACGTCCGTGCTCATCACCACGGCGACGGCCACGATGGGCAGCGCCACCAGCGCGATCACCAGAATGCAGCGGCGCAGCACGTCCAGCATGCCTTCGCTGTCGCGCTCGGCGGCCAGGCGGCTGAGCTTGGAGAACATGATCGTGGTCAGCGGCACCATCAGCACGCCCAGCAGGAAGGTGATCAGCCGGTAGGCGTAGCTCATGGCGGAGATGTCGCCGGGGTTCAGGCCGGAGGCCAGCGCGTGGTCGATCATGTGATTCAGCTCGCTGATGCCCATGGAGAGCATCGCGGGTCCCGCCAGCTTTAGCAGCTTGTGGAAGCATTTGTCGCCGAAGTCGATCACCGGCGTGTAGCTGAACCAGCCCCGCAGGAAGGGAATCAGGATCAGAAATTGCAGTATGTTCGCGGCGAACACGCCCCAGCCCACGGCGATGATGCCGAAGCGCCCGGAGAACACCGCCGCGGCCACCATCACGCACAGGCTCAGCGGGAAGCCGGTCAGCTGAGCGGCGACATATTTCTCCGCCGCGTTCAGGAGGCTGGCCAGGCTGATGGAAGTGATGTTGAACACCAGCGAGAGGAGCATCACTCGCACTAGGCGCACAGTCAAATCGGCCTTTTCCGGGTCAAAGCCCACATAGATGACGCGCACCAGCGGCCGCGCCAGCGCGTAGAACAGCGCCGAGATGGCCAGGGCCGCCAGCGCGAACAGATTCAGCGTGTTGCTGGCGAAGTGGTTGGAGCGTTCCAGGCTGTGCTGCTCGCGCTGCTCCACATACAGGGGAATCAGCGTGGCGGAGATGCAGGAATTGAACAGCAGTACCGGCAGATAGAACAGGCTGTAGGCCGATACATAGGCGTCGTTGGCGACGCCGGTGCCGAAGTAGTTGGCCAGTATCATGTCCCGCACAAAGCCGAATACCTTGCTGAGTATGATGACCGCGGTGACCAGCATCGTGGTCTTGAAAACGCGCTGCGTGCGTGCCAAGGCGAAAGACCTCCAGGTTCAGGGATTAGGGATCAGGAGAGACGAAACCCGCCAAATTCCCACATTATAGATAGTATAGCATGGCAGGGTTAAGAACAGAGGGTGAAATGCTGATTTGTCAAGCCGCGCCCGACAAATGGTTTTTCCGTCGAACGCGCACACCTGTTTTTCTGATGTAGACATTATTTAACGCGCGTTACTCCGTTTCCTCACATTGATGCACTATAATAAAGTACAGCCAAGCGGATGCGCGGCCGAAACCAATCCGAAAGGACTTGTTTGCATGAATCGTGTGTACAATTTCGCCCCCGGCCCTTCCACCATGCCCCAGGAGGCGCTGGAAACCGCCGCGCGGGAGATGCTGGACTATCAGGGCACGGGCATGTGCGTGGCGGAGATGAGCCACCGCTCCAAGCAGTATCAGGCCATCTTTGACGAGGCGGAGGCCACGCTGCGGGATCTGATGCACATCCCGGATACCTACGCGGTGCTGTTCCTGCAGGGCGGCGCTACCGGTCAGTTCGCGGCCATCCCCATGAATCTTATGACCAAGAGCGGCAGCGCTGACTATGTGGACAGCGGCAATTTTGCCCACGGCGCGCTGGTGGAGGCGAAGAAGTACGGCAATGTGCGCGTGGTCGGCTCCTCCAGGGACGACAACTACGCCTATATCCCCAAGCTGAACAAGGCGGATTTTGATCCCAACGCGGATTATTTCTATATCACCACCAACAACACCATCTATGGCACCCGCTACTATGAGCTGCCGGACACCGGCGACGTGCCGCTGGTGGCGGACATGTCCTCCAACATCCTCAGCGAGGCGTACGACGTGAACCGCTTCGGCGTGATCTACGCCGGCGCGCAGAAGAACGTGGGCCCCGCGGGGCTGACCATCGTGATCGTCCGCCGCGATCTGCTGGGCCGGGCCATGCCCATCACCCCCAAGATCATGGACTGGAAGATCATGGACGAGAAGGGCAGCATGCTGAACACTCCGCCCACCTACGCCATCTACATGGCGGGCCTGTGCATGAAGTGGCTGAAGAAGCAGGGCGGCGTGGAGGCCATCGAGAAGGTGAACATCGAGAAGGCCAAGCTGCTCTACGACCTGCTGGACGGCAGCGCGTTCTATCGTCCCACCGCCAGCAAGGAATCCCGCAGCCGCATGAACGTGACCTTCACCACCCCCAGCCCGGAGCTGGACGCCGAGTTCGTCAAGGCCGCCGCGGAGCAGGGCATGGTCAACTTGAAGGGCCACCGCGTGGTGGGCGGCATCCGCGCCAGCATCTACAACGCCATGCCCGTGGAGGGCGTGCAGAAGCTCGCCGAGTTCATGAAAAAATTTGAGATGGAGCACAAGTGATATGTATAACATCAAGAAGCTGAATTCCATTTCCCCGGTGTACCACGGCATCCTGCCCGACAGCGAGTACAACGTGAATTCGGAGGTGGACAATCCGGACGCCATCATCGTGCGCAGCGCCAGCATGCACGACATGCCCATCAATGAGAACCTGCTGTGCGTGGGCCGCGCGGGCGCGGGCGTGAACAACATTCCGCTGGACAAGATGGCCGAGCAGGGCGTGGTCGTGTTCAATTCTCCCGGCGCGAACGCCAATGCCGTCAAGGAGCTGGTGATCGCCGGCCTGCTGCTGTCCTCCCGCAAGATCTTCGAGGGCATCGAGTGGTGCAAGGGCCTGAAGGACGGCGAGCAGACCGTCGAAAAGCAGGTTGAGGCCGGCAAGAAGCAGTTTATCGGCCCGGAGCTGGCGGGCAAGACGCTGGGCGTCATCGGCTTGGGCGCCATCGGCCTGCAGGTGGCCAACGCGGGCGTGGCCCTGGGCATGGACGTGCTGGGCTACGATCCCTACATCTCCGTGGACAACGCCTGGCGGCTTTCCCGCGCGGTGCGCCATGCCATGAGCCTGGATGAGGTGATCGAAAAGAGCGATTACATCACGCTGCACGTGCCGCTGCTGGACAGCAACCGCAACATGATCGACGCCGGCGCGATTTCCCGTATGAAGAACAGCGCCGCGCTGTTGAACTTCGCCCGCGGCGGGCTGGTGAACGTGGCCGACGTGAAGGAGGCACTGGAGGCGGGCCAGCTGCGCGCCTATGTGACCGACTTCCCGGAGGCGGCGCTGGTGGGCGCGAAGGGCGTCATCCTGACGCCCCATCTGGGCGCTTCCACCCCGGAGAGCGAGGACAACTGCGTGCGCATGGTGGCCAAGCAGATGAACGACTACATCATGTACGGCTCCATCGTCAACAGCGTGAACTATCCCAATTGCCAGCTGGGCAGGCCCACGATGCCGCGCATTTCCGTGCTGCACAAGAACGTGCCCAACGTCATCGGCGCGATCACCCAGGCCATTTCCGGCGAGGGCCTGAACATCGAGAACATGGTGAACCAGTCCCGCGGCGGCTATGCCTACACCGTGCTGGACGTGGACGCCAAGCCCAGCGTGCTGCTGCGCAGCAAGCTGCAGGCGATGGACACGGTCTATCGGGCGAGATTGCTGATGCCGTAAATTAAATCAGGAATCAGACATGAGGAATGAGGAATTATAGATGGCCGGCGGCGCGGGATCCGCGCGTTTGGGCTGGTCGCAAGCTTCATTCCTCATTTCTCATTATGGAGGTTCAGTGATGTACAACGCATTGAAAACCGCTGAGATACTGCTGCCGAAGCAGGGCGCGGATTTGAGCAAATGGGCCGTGGTGGCCTGCGATCAGTTTACGGCGCAGCCCGAATACTGGGAAAAGGCCGACGCGCTGGTTGGAGACGCGCCTTCGGCGCTGCGGCTGGTGCTGCCGGAGGCTTGGTTGGGCGAGGGCGAAGCCCGCATTCCGGCGATTCATCGCGCGATGGGGGAGTATTTGGCGTCGGGTACGCTGGCTCCGGCGGTGAAGGACGGCTTTGTGCTCACCGAGCGGACGACCCCGTCGGGCGTTCGCCCCGGCCTGGTGGCGGCGCTGGATCTGGACGCCTACGACTTTCGCCCCGGCTCTGAAAGCCTGATTCGCGCTACCGAGGGTACGGTGCTGGAACGCGTGCCGCCGCGGGCGAGGATCCGCGCGGGCGCGCCGGTGGAGCTGCCGCACGTGATGATGCTGATCGACGACCCCGCCGATACGGTGATCGGGCCGCTGTTTGCGAAGCGGGAGACGCTGCGGCCGCTGTACGACTTTGAACTGATGCTGGACGGCGGCCACCTGCGCGGCTGGGCCGTGGAGGACGGTGACGCCAGGGGCGTGTTCGCGGCCGTCGACGCGCTGAACGCGAAGGCCGGAGGTCTCCTGTACGCGGTGGGCGACGGCAATCACTCGCTGGCGGCGGCGAAGCAGTGCTGGCTGGATATCCGGGAGACGCTGACGCCGGAGGAGTGGGAAAAGCATCCCGCCCGCTTCGCGCTGGTGGAGCTGGTGAATCTGGCGTGCCCGGCGCTGGTGTTCGAGCCGATTCACCGGGCGCTGTTCGGCGTGGAGCCTGTGGCGCTGATGGCCGAGTATCGGGCTTATCTGGCGGAAAACGGCGCGGACGAGGGCGAGGGAGACGATCTCACGGCCTTCGACGGCGCGGGCAATGTGTGGCGCTTCAAATCCGCCCAGCACCCGCTGCGCCTGTTGCAGGCGTTCCTGGACGGCTACCTGCGCCGCCACCCGGAGGCCTCCATCGACTACATCCACGGCGAGGACGCCCTGCGGGCGCTGGTCAGCCGCCCGGATACCCTGGGGCTGATGCCCCGCGCCTTTGATAAATCCGAGCTGTTCGATTTCATCCGCCGCTTCGGCGTGCTGCCCCGAAAAACCTTTTCCATGGGCGAGGCCACCGAGAAGCGCTACTACGTGGAGGCGAGAAGGATACTGTAAAGGCGGCTATCATGGCAAAAGGGCTTCCTGTTGTTGCGCTGGAAGAAGCGCGGCGTTAGGAAGTCCTTTTGTTGTATAGCGCTCATAGGGGACGAGACTCATGTTGCCTGCGGATGCCCTTTTGACGTCTATGCATGGGCTTCACTTCTCTAAAAGCGTTTTTTGACTAAATGATGTCACCCTGATGCGGTCAGCAAACGGTTGCAAACAATGGCGATAATTATTATAATGTGGAGTAGAAGGTATTGGAATGGGGGTGGGGATTGTGGACGAAAAGAAGCACGGGATAGGCGAGGTGCTGGGATTTGTCCAAAAGGCCGCCGTTGACGCCGTGAGCGCGGTGGGGACGATAGGCGGCAGCGCCGTTTCCGGCGTGGTGAGCGCGGCGAATAGCGTTGGCGGGACAATTTCAAAAACCACCAAGCAGCTTGGCGGTCAGGCGGTGAAGCTGGCTGATCGGAACGGCGACGGCAAGCTGGATGAGCAGGATGTCCTGCTGATCCTGGGCTCTATTTATGATAGCGCTGTTAACGGCATTCCCAAGGTCGGCAAGCCGATAGACACCTTTTCCGATGAATACTTGAAGCGTGCGCCGGACGCAAAGGCAGCTGCGCGGAAGATGATCGATAATTCCGTGATCAAGTGTACGACATCGGGATTTTTGACGGGCTTCGGCGGACTGATCTCTCTGCCGGTGACGTTGCCTGCGAATGTCACGAGCGTGTTGTATGTGCAGCTGCGCATGATCGCTTCTGTGGCCTATATGGCTGGCTTGGACATTCACAGCGATGCCACGCAAACGCTGGTCTACGCTTGCTTGGCGGGCGTCAGTGTGGCGGAGGTCGTCAAAAAGACGGGCGTTCAGTTTGGGCAGAAGCTGACCAATGCGATGATTCAGAAGATTCCCGGCAAAACGCTGACGGCGATCAACCAGAAGGTAGGATTTCGTTTTATCACAAAGTTTGGCGAAAAGGGGATTATCAATATCGGCAAGATGATACCCGTGGTCGGCGCGGCGATCAGCGGGGGTTTTGATCTTGCGGAGACCAGGATTATCGCGAATCGGGCATACAAGGGATTTATGGAGAGTAATTTTGCGCTGTCCGTTGCCGATGAAGCGGAGGGGACGCCAGAGTGACTGACGCGGATAGATGTTCCGAAGCGGAGGCTGAGATGGCAAAATTTGAAGATGTGACATGGTTTTGCGATAAGTGCGGGGCGTGTCTGAACGCGCAGAGTGAGTTTGCCGACGAGCGAGGCATTTGGTATTGTGAGCAGTGTGGCTATTTGAACGAATTGAAGGAATCGGAGATATACGATTCAGAGGAGGCTTGGAGACGGAGCGAGACCTATAGGCGACTTTATGACAGATAGTATAAGAGCAGGAAAGGCGAAAGTCGGTCTTTCCTGCTCTTTTGGATTCAAGATTACCAACCAGTGCGTCGTTTATCCCCGGATTCCGGCCAGCAACAGAATCAGGGGGCTGTTCCAGTAGACGCAGATTTCGTTGGTGGAATAGCTCTGGTCGTCGTCCACATAGCACTTGGCGGGAGCGGCACCGGCCAGGGCGGCCTGAGCGGCGGGGTCGTGCAGACCGTTGTCCGGTCCGCCCACCAGCATGCCGGGCATCGCGCGGCCGAGCGCCACGGAGGGACGGTGATGGGGGTGCAGGGGCGATTTCGCGCCGAAGCCGGTCACAAAGCAATAGCCGGTGGCGTTGCGGCCCAGCAGGTAGTCCAGCGAATGCTGCGCAGCCTCGGCCAGGGAAGCATCGCCCAGGAGCTTTGACGCCATCAGCAGCAGCGCGCCGGTGTTGGCCACGCCCATGTTGGAGCCCCACTCGTAGTCCAGCGCCCGGTCCGCGCCGTAGGGGTTCGCCTCGATCAGGGCCAGGGCCTCGCGCAGCGTGGCCTCCAGCTCGTCCCGCGCGGCCTGCCGCAGCGGATCGCCTTCCGCGAGGGCGGGGTTATTCACGATCGCCAGGATGCCGTAGGTGCCCACGTCCTCCCAGCCTAGGCCGCGCCGCTTGCCGCCGGTCGACATATATTCGGCGGCTGCCCGTCGGTATTCGGCCTCTCCGGTGGCGCACAGCAGCTCCGCGGCGGCCCAGAAGTATTCGTCCTCGTCGTGGGCGTCGTCATACTCACCGGTCGCCACGTCGGCGGGGTTTTTGAAGCCGGGATCGCCCCTGTGGGCGTCCAGGTAGACCCAGGCTCGCTTCGCCGCCGCGAGATAGCGGGCGGCGTCCTGGGGCCAATCCGCGGCGTACAGCCGGGAGGCCATCGCCATCACAGCGGCGAAATCGCCGGTGGCGGCGTTGGAAATGGGGCAGACCACCAGCTCGGCCCGCTCCTCCTGGGGCATCACGAAGCCGGGAAAGGTCTTGCAGGTGACTTTGTGGTAGACGCCGCCGGAGGGCGCCTGCATCTTTAGCATCCAGTCCAGCTCAAACTTGGCCTCCTGCAGCAGGTCGTCCAGGCCGTCGCCGCTCTCAGGGGTGCCGATGTCGTCGGCGCGGACGCCGAACGCCTCGTGGGCCAACAGCAGGTCGGCCACCACCTTGGATCCGGGGACGATGTAGCGGCCATAGTCGCCCGCGTCGTGCCACCCGCCGCTGACGTCGATCTTTTCATTCGTGCCGTAGATCGTGGCGAGGGAATCGTGGCACGGCGGATGGGCGTAGTCGCCCGCGTGCGCCGCGTCCAGCGCCACGCCGCACCGCTGTAGATACAGCATTTTGACGGATGCTCTGAACAGCGCGTCGTACACGCCCCCGTCGATGGCAAATTCCGGGGAGCGCAGGCCGCCGGCCTCGATGCGATAGCGTCCGGGGGCGGTGAGGGCGGAGAAATCCGCCACGCGGTTCACCTCGCCGGCGCCGGGATTGTCGATGGGCGCGGACAACGCGCCCTTGAAGGCGACTTCGCCGGTGTCGACGTTGACCACGCGGAAGGTCTCAGGGGTGTTGGCGGCGTCCGGGAACACGGCCCGCTTGGGCGCGCCGGGCAGGAAGCCCACCTGGTTGACGCGGATAGCCTCAGTCATGTAAATCAACTCCTCTTGTTCGGCATGGGCCGGCCGCCTTCCGGACGAGGCGCGGCGCGACGAACGGGCGCTGTGGCGGGCGGCTTCTCACGCGATAAGTATAGCACATTCGCGGCCCCGTGTCCACGCGGGACACATTGCGGCAATAATTCTAATAAAACGTTCCAATTTATCACAAATAAATCTTTCCAAAGCGGTAATTTTATGATATAATTACAATGTATATTTTTTGAATGTCTTTAACCGCGCCTGGTCGTCCAAACCCGATCAAAACAAGGTGGTATTTCACATGGGTCGTTACGTCTATTCGTCCAGCTATTCTCCGGTTGGAGATTTGATGGTCATTTCGATCTGCCTTGTGATGATCATACTGATGCTCTTTTCCTACAACAGAAGATCGAAGAGCTTCGGGATCTTTTTGTCAGAAATCGGGTTTGTCATGCTCGCGGCCTATTCCGATGTCGTCTTTCACCTGCTGGCGCCGACCGCGCAGCCGGAGCGCATTCCACTGCTGAATGGCATACGCTGCGCCTATCACGCATTTCTGTTTCTGATATTTGTGCTGTTTGTCGTCTATATCGCCGAGGTCACGCGCCTGGATCGCGGGCGAAAGAGACTGTTTGCCGGGCTGGCGATGGCCGTTTTCCTGACAGTCGTGGCGGTGGATATCGCGGATACGTTGCGCGGCCTGAGCCTTCGCAGGACGGACGACGGCATTGTGTTCCAGGGGCGCGGCATATTCATGTATGGCTACGCGGCCTTCGTGGCGATCATCGTCGTCATGCTGGTGCATGTGCGCAAGCGGCTGTACCGGCGGGTGATGCTGGGCTTCTATGGCACGATGATCGTTTCCTTCACCATGCTGCTGCTCCAGGGAATGAAGGGTCAGTCCTCCTTCACGGTGGCGACGTTCCTGTATCCGGTCATCGCCATGTTCTATATCATGCACTCCACGCCCTACGACGCGACGCTCGGCGCCATCGACAGCAGCGCGCTGGAGGACATGGTGAAATACAGCTACGACCGGCGGCGGGATTTCATCTTCATGAGCCTCTACATGCGCACCTTCGACGAGGAGGGAAAGCGGCTTCCGGAGGCGCTGCAGGCTACCATTCGCCGCTTTTCAACCGATTTTTTCAATGGCGCCACATTGTTTCAGGTGGGCAAGGGCCACATGATACTGGTGTTTTGGAAGAGCCGCAATGTGGATTATGAGCAGCGGATTCAGAGCATTCTCTCCGCGTTCAACGATGAATACCGGCGCTTTCAGTACGATTACAAGATCGTCATCGGCCATTCCATTCCCGAAGTGAGCCGCAAGAACGAGTACGTGAGCTTTATTCGGAACATTCATCGGACCATGCCGGAGAACACGATTCGCAGAATTGAGCCGGGCGATGTGAAGCGCTTCAACTCGAATGAATACGTGCTGCGCGCGCTGGAGGATATATACAAGAAGCGGGATCTGGACGACCCGCGGGTGTTGGCCTACTGCCAGCCCGTTTACAACATCAAGACCGGCAAATACGATACCGCCGAGGCGCTGATGCGCCTGGAGCTGGAGGAGACGGGCATGGTCTTTCCGGATCAGTTCATCCCCCTGGCGGAGGAAAACGGCTATATCCACATCCTGACGGAGATCATACTGAACAAGACGTGCCAGGCCATCCGGCAGCTGACGGAGGCGGGCTATGCCGTCTCGCGCATATCGGTGAACGTCTCTGTGCTGGAGCTGAAGGACGAGCGCTTCTGCGACGACATCATCCGAATCATCAAGAAGAACGGCATCGCGGGCGAAAAGATCGCCATCGAGCTGACCGAATCCAAGAACGACAGCGACTTCATCCTGATGAAGGAGAAGATCAGCGAGCTGCGGAAGCTGGGCATAAAATTCTATCTGGACGACTTCGGAACGGGCTATTCCAACATGGAGCGCATCATGGAACTGCCCTTTGACATCATCAAGTTTGACCGGTCGATGGTGATTGCCAGCGGAGAGAGCGAGCGGTCCAAGCGGATCGTGGTCAGTCTGGCGAATCTGCTGTCGGAAATGGACTACTCCGTGCTGTTTGAGGGCGTGGAGAAGGAGGCCGACGAGCAGATGTGCATCGGCATGTCCGCCTCCTATCTGCAGGGCTACAAGTATTCCAAGCCCGTGCCCATCGAGACGCTGACCGCCTATTTTGAAAGGTGAAAAATTGGCGCGGAACTTTAAAACTCACATGCGACAGAACCGCTAAAATGGGTGGACAATTGGCGCAAGAGATGCTATAATATTCTGGAACACAAACCCAGTATGCGCGCGAATTCGCAGGCGGCAGGATGATGAAGCCTGAGACGATCATTTTTAAAGCTAAATTCGCCACAGAATGCCGGGCCGGGTGACGCGCTCGGCCTTTGCTGTGCTGATGGGACAGACGGGATGTTGTCGATACATGGGAAAGGATATGTCGGGATTGGTCATGAGGAATTACAGAGACTTAAAGGAATACTCGGTCTTGGAAATCAACGGTGTGCTGGATTCCCTGCGGAAAACCTATGATCTGGTACAGCTGGTGGACGTTGAGGAGTGCCGCGTGCTGGAGGTGCAGCCGGACGGCTCCATCCACTACGGCATGGAGTGCTATCGCATTTGGAATCGCAACATGCGCTGCGCGAACTGCTCCGGCTATCAGGCGTGCATGACCCATAACGCCATGGACAAGGTGGAGCATTATCACGGCGATCGCCAGGAGGCCCACTCCATCCCAATTTATCTGGAGATGCTGAACGGCGAGCTGGAGCTGTGCGTCCTGGACTGCATCAAACTGTGCGGCCACGATGACTCGGCGGAGGATGAAGAGGATTCCCAGAACGACAACGTGGATTACATCACGACCCACGATGTGCTCACCCGCCTATACACCCAGGAAAAGCTGTTCAAGGAGATTCGCAAGCAGCTGATGAGTGCCCCGGAGGAGGATTTTCTTCTGGTGATGGGCAACATTCGCAATTTCAGCCTGGTCAATAAGCTGTATGGCATCGAGGGCGGCAATCGCATATTGGTGGGCCTCGCGGATTTGCTGCGGGAGAACTGCACCCATGAGGAAGTCTACGGCCGGTATCGGGACGATCGCTTCGTGCTGCTGGTGCAGCGCAAGAAGTTTGAAGAGGAGATCTTTTTGGGGCATTTGCAGCAGGCCAGCCGGCTTGTGGAGAGCCCGATCTATTCAATCAGCATACAGCTGGGCGTGTACGCGATCACCGATACAAATATGCCCATCGCTACCATGCTCGATCACACCGACCTGGCGCTGAACGCCATACGCAACTCCCGAAAGCAGCTGATCTCCTGGTATGAGCCCAGCATGACGGAGCAAAAGCTGAAGCATCAGCACATCATCGAGGACTTTGAGACCGCCCTGCAAAATCAGGATTTTCAGATATATCTTCAGCCGCAGGTGCAGGAGGATGGCCGGATTCGCGGCGCGGAGGCGCTGGTGCGCTGGATACGCGACGGCAACGTGGTGCCGCCGATGGATTTTCTGGGCGTGTTGCACCAATCAGAGCTGCTTTCGCACCTGGACGCCTACGTCTGGGAGATGGTGGCCGCGCTGCTGGGGCGGTGGAAGGGCACGGAGTTCGGGGATTTGTATATCTCCATCAATGTCGATCCCTCGGATTTCTACTACTTTGACGTGCCGGATCTGCTGAAGAAGCTGTGCGCCAAATATGATATCGATTCCAAGCTGCTGCGCGTGGAGATCACCGAGACCGCCCTGATCGACGATGTTGAAAACCAGAGCCGGATCGTGGAGATGCTGCACGAGGCGGGCTTCATCGTGGAGATCGACGACTTCGGCAAGGGCTCCAGCTCGTTGAGCCTGCTGAAGGACATCAACGCGGACGTGCTGAAGATCGATATGGGGTTCATTCGCGGCAAGAGCAACCTGCACCGCAGCAAGATCATATTGGGCTCCGTGATTGACATGGCCGAGCAGCTGCGCATGGGCGTGGTTACGGAGGGTGTGGAGACTCGCGAGCAGGTGGAGAGCCTGGTTGATCTGGGCTGCCACAATTTCCAGGGCTTCTATTTCTCCCGGCCGATTCCCGTGGAGGATTTTGAGTTCGTGGTTCGCAGCAGCCTGGAAAGCAGGAGCTGATGGCGATTTGGGGGCCTCGGCTTACAGCCAAGATGTTAATACTAAACTCAATCTAAATGCAGCCATCTGCGGGGGTCTTTTCCGCCTATGTTTAATTTTAGATTGAGTTTAGCATAAGAATAGAACAAACCTCGCTTCGGCGGGGATTTTTTACGCCATTTACTATAGACACATGAGATGGTTTCATGGTATAATTACCAAGTAACATAATTGCGTTTCATCCCGCGCGCGCTCGGCGCGTGGCCGACAGACGGCGACCATTCGGGTGAGATACGTTGAAGGGGCGGTTGTACCCATGAGGGAAAAACACGCGAAGAAGGTCGGCGGGGCATCGGCAAACGCGCTCGTGATGCCCATTGTCGTTGTGCTTGCGATCCTGCACGCGCTGATAATCATCGTCATTCTGATGATCAATGCCTCCAGCAGCAGTCTGTCCACCATCATGCAGAATTCCGGCAGCTATACCCAGGACGCGACTTCGCTGCTGGCTGGCTCGAGCCTGCTCTCCGAGACGGCGACCAATTTCGTGCTGATGCCCACGACGGAGGCGGGCGAGGTGAACGTCTATCCGCTGATTGCCTATGCGTCGGAGCTGAGCGTGCCGCGCCGGGGCAACCAGGTGCTCGGACGCTTTCAGGACTATGATGTCAGCGAAGAGGCGCTTGCGCATATTGAGGCGGCGGCGGCCAGCGCGGGCAGCATGATGGAAAACCAGCTGCGCGCCATCGAGCTGATGCGCGCCGTATATCCCCTGCCGGAGATGGAGCCGCTGACGGCGATTTCGCGGGTGGAGCTGTCGCCGGAGGAGCTGAACATGACGGACGCGGAGAAGCAGGCGGCGGCGAAGGAGCTGGTGCTGGGCACGGACTATGCGCAGAACAAGCAATCTGTTTCACAGAATGTCTCCGCGTGCACCGAGCAGCTGCAGGCGGCCTCCGCGCGCCAGGCGGCGGAGACGGGCAGGCGCATCGCCATTTTGCGCTCTGTGCTGTGGACCATCACGCTGAGCATCATCGTCATGCTAATCGTGACCTTCACGGCGCTGTACAGGCAGATCATGCAGCCGCTGGGCCGTTTTGTGAAGCTGATTCCTGAGGACAAGCCGCTGGATGAGGGCAAGGGCTTCCATGAGGTGCGGCTGGTGGCCTCCGCCTACAACGACGTGTTGAAGCGCAGAAACGCGCTGGACGACATCCTGCGCTCCGCGGCGGAGACGGATGCCCTCACCAATTTGCCCAACCGCTATCGCTTTGAGCAGTATCTGCTGGAATCGGAGGAGAGCGGCTATTCCATGGCGGTGCTGCTGTTTGATGTCAACTATCTGAAAACCACCAACGATACCCTGGGCCATCTCGCCGGGGACAAGCTGATCCGCACGGCGGCGGAGTGCATCGCCAGCTGCTTTGGCGATGAAAATGAGAGCAATTGCTTCCGCTTCGGCGGGGACGAGTTCGCGGCGGTGGTGAAGAACTGCACGCCCGACATGATCCGCAGGATGGTGAAGCAGTTTGAGGAGGAGGAGAGGCAGCGCAATGTGAGCATCTCGCTGGGCTACGCCTACGCCGAGGAGATCGGCGACACCTCCTTCAAGCAGCTGTTGGATGAGGCCGACAAGCAGATGTACGCCTACAAGAAGGCGGTGCACAGCCAAGCCTTGCAGCATTGAGCGCAATGAAAACAGCGGCGCGTGAAACGGCGGAGCATCGCCTGAAAACGCGCCGCTTTTCTATGGGCGGAGCATGGTTACAAAAATGTGCGTACTTGATT
>JAFVBK010000220.1 GCA_017480045.1 Clostridia bacterium | reverse complement strand
GGGAAATCCGCCCTGAAGGCCTTGGTGGACAAAGGCGCGGTGGCCATCTACGAGAGCGAGCGGCTGCGCAAGCCCCACGCCCTCGAGGCCGAGCTCTACGTCGAGGATCCGGTGCTCCTGCCGGAGCAGCGCCGCGCCGTGGAGACGATGACGGCGGCGCTGGAGGGCGCTGGCGGGCGGTTTTTGCTGCACGGCGTCACCGGCAGCGGCAAGACGGAGGTCTACATCCGCCTGATCCGCCGGGCGCTGGAGCTGGGCAGGAGCGCCATCGTGCTGGTGCCGGAGATCGCGCTGACGCCACAGATGGTGGCATGGCTGCACGGGCGCTTCGGCGGCGACGCGGCGGTGCTGCATTCGGCGCTGTCGGCGGGCGAGCGCTTCGACGAATGGCGGCGCATTCGATCCGGGGAGGCGCGGGTGGTCATCGGCGCCCGCAGCGCCGTGTTCGCGCCGGTTCAAAACCTGGGCGTGATCGTGGTGGACGAGGAGCACGAGACCACCTATCAGTCCGACCACCGGCCCCGATACGACGCGCGGGAGGTGGCCTGGAAGCGAGCCGCGCAGCACGGGGCCGTGCTGCTGTTGGGCAGCGCGACGCCCTCCATCACCACCTACATGCGGGCCATGCCCGGCGTGCGTCCGGAGAACCGGCTGGGCCTGATCGAGCTCAGGCAGCGAGCCAACGGACGGCCCATGCCCCAGGTGGAGATCGTGGACATGCGGGGCGAGTTTGAGCGGGGCAACCACTCGATCTTCTCGGCAAAGCTCTCTTCCGAGTTGCGCCGGTGCCTGGACGGCGGGCACCAGGCGATGCTGTTCATCAATCGCCGGGGCCACTCCACCTTCGTGTCCTGCCGCGCCTGCGGCCATGTGGTGAAGTGCGACCAGTGCGACGTGTCCATGACCTGGCACCAGGCTGAAAACGCCCTGCGCTGCCACTACTGCGGCAAGATGCTGCCGCCGCCGAGGCGGTGTCCGAGCTGCGGCAGCAAGTACATCAAGTATTTCGGCGCGGGCACCCAGAAGGTGCAGGAGGAGGCGCGCCGCCTGTTCCCCGATGCCCGCGTGGCGCGGATGGACGTGGATACCACCAGGGAGAAGGATGCCCATGAGCGCATCCTCGCGCGGTTCAGGCGCGGCGAGGCCAACGTGCTGGTGGGCACCCAGATGATCGCCAAGGGTCTGGATTTTCCAAACGTCTCGCTGGTGGGCGTGGTGGCGGCGGATCTTTCGCTGAACCTGCCGGACTATCGAAGCGTGGAGCGCACCTTTCAGCTGATCACCCAGGTGGCGGGCCGGGCGGGCCGGGCCGACGTGCCGGGGCGCGTGGTGGTGCAGACCTACGACCCGGAGCACTACGGCATTCGTTTGGCGGCGGCCCAGGACTACCGGGCCTTCTACACCCGCGAGAGCGCCTATCGACGCTCGGCGCTGTATCCGCCCTTCACGGTGATCGCGCGGATCGTCTACAGCGGCAGGGACGAGGGAGCCGTCCGCGACGCCGCCGAGAAGGCCGAGGCGGCGCTGGGCGCGTATCTGGACGAGACCGGCGCGCGGGCGGACGCCATCCAGCTGGGAGCCATGGAGGCTCCGATCAAGCTGATTCGGGGCGAAAGCCGCTGGCAGGTGCTGTTAAAGCTCTATTTCAAGGCCGATCTGGAGGCCGTTGCCGCCCGGATGCAGGCCATCGCCGACGCCGCGCCGGAGGGCATGCGGGCGGAGCTGGAGATCAATCCGAACAATCTGTTTTAGTTATATGCACGGAGGCAATAGCATGGCAATTCGAAACATCATCGAAATGGGCAAGGACGACATACTGCGCAAGCATGCCCGCAAGGTGACGAAATTTGATCACCGACTGGGCGTGCTGCTGGACGACATGGCCGACACCATGTACGAGGCCGACGGCGTGGGCCTGGCGGCGCCCCAGGTGGGCGTGCTGAAGCGGGTCGTGGTCATCGACGTGGGCGAGGGCCTGATCGAGCTGGTGAATCCGGAGATCCTATGGGCCGAGGGTGAGGCCATCAGCACCGAGGGCTGCCTGTCCGTGCCCGGCCGGCGCGGCACTGTGAAACGCCCCCAGAGGGTGCGGGTGCACGCCCAGGATCGCAAGGGCAACCACATCGAGGTGGAGGGCGAGGGCCTGCTGGCCGTGTGCCTGTGCCACGAGCTGGATCATCTGGACGGCGTGCTGTACGTGGACAAGATGATCGAGGACGTGACGGATAAGATCGAGGAGGAGCAGGGGGAGGATTAAGGGAACAGGGACTGGGGAACAGGAAATGCCTGGAATACGCGGCAGCCGCCATTCCTGTTGCCTTTTCCCCGTTGCATGTTCCCTGGCGCGAAGCGCCGCGATAAATCAGGACATCCCTCTCAACCAACAAACTATGAACAAGTATCGTATCGTATTCATGGGCACCCCCGCCTTTGCGGTGCCTTCGCTGCGTGCGCTGGCCGAGGATGGACGCTACGAGCTCGTGGGCGTATTCACCCAGCCGGATCGCCCCGCGGGCCGGGGCAACAGGCTGACGGCCTGCCCGGTGAAGCAGTGCGCGCTGGAGAGGGGACTGCCGGTCTATCAGTTCGAGCGCATCCGAAGGCCGGAGGGCGTCGAGCAGCTGAAGTCGCTGGCCCCCGACGTGGTGGTGACGGCCGCCTTCGGTCAGATCCTGACCCAAGAGCTGCTGGACATTCCCGTCCACGGCACGGTGAACGTGCACGCCTCGCTGCTGCCGCGATATCGCGGCGCAGCGCCGATCAACTGGTGCATCATGCTGGGGGAGACCGAGGCGGGCGTGACGATCATGCGCACCGACGCGGGCATCGATACCGGCGACATGCTGCGCAGCGCCTCGACGCCCATCGGCGAGCTGGAGACCGCCGGGGCGCTGACCGAGCGCCTTTCCGAGCTGGGCGCGAGGCTGCTGGCGGAGACGCTGCCGGACTACCTGGCGGGGCGGATAACGCCCGTGCCTCAGGATCCGGAGCAGGCCAGCTACCAGCCCATGCTGGAGAAGACCATGGGCGAGATCGACTGGACGCAGAGTGCGCGGGCCATCGCCTGCCGGGTGCGGGGACTCAACCCATGGCCCTGCGCCTATACCGATTTTGAGGGCGGGCGGCTCAAGCTGTATCTGGCCCGCGCGGTCGACGCGGCCTCGGACGCTCCCGCGGGCGCGGTGATTGCCTCCGGCCCCAAGGAGGGACTGGTGGTGCGCTGCGGCGAGGGCGCGCTGGAAATTCTTGAGATGCAGGCGCCGGGCGGCAAGCGCATGACGGCCAAGGCCTATTTGGCGGGAAAGAGAATTGAGGTCGGGACGATCTTAGGGAGTAGGGAATGAGTCAGAACAGAGGGAACAGGGAACAGGGGGCGCGAAACCAGGGGGTTCGCGGTCGGCAAAGCCGACTGCCGACGGCTCAAATCGAAGATTTGAGGCGCGGCACCGGAACAGGGAATAGAAACCGCGCGGCTCGGAATCCCCGGCGGGGTGGCGACGCGGCGCGTACCCGCGATTCCCGCGGTCGAGACCGTCGCGACGGCAAGCCCGCGCGGCCCCGCGTATCCGCCCGCGACGCGGC
>JAFVBK010000219.1 GCA_017480045.1 Clostridia bacterium | reverse complement strand
AGAAATTATTGGCGATACTTTTAACGCTTACGATGATCTTGACAGCGGTGGGCTCCCTTGCGGAGGGGAACGGTACGCCTCCCGAGCCCCCGTCCGGCGGCTTTGGCGGCGGGATGCCGCAGGGCGGTCCAGGTGGGACGCCTCCCGATGGGACGCCGCCGGATGGTTTTGGCGGCGAAGGCGGCCCTGGCGGTATGATGGGCGGCCCCGACGGTATGGGCGGCGGCTCCCAGCCTGACAGCTACGATGCGGTCCAGACCTATTCGGAGGATGCCGAGGTGGTTGGTCAGGTGATTGCCTCTACCGGCGCGGATGAAAACGCCGTCCTGGTAACGGACGGCACGGTTTCCGTCAGCGGGTCCGTTATCAGCCTTGAATCGGATGATTCAACCGGCGGCGACGCCTCCAGCTTTTACGGCGTTGGCGCAGCGGTCCTGGTGACGGGCGGAGTGGTCAAGGTGGACGGCTCCGAGATCACTACCGACTCGGCAGGCGGCGCGGGCGTGTTCGCTTACGGCGACGGCGTGGCTTATGTTTCGGATACGATCATTACCACGCAGCAGGGCACCTCCGGCGGCATTCACGTGGCGGGCGGCGGCACCCTGTACGCCAAGGATCTGGTCGTTGAGACCTCCGGCGGCTCGGCGGCGGCCATTCGCTCCGACCGCGGCGGCGGGACCATGGTGGTAGACGGCGGCACCTACACCTCCAACGGCTCCGGTTCTCCGGCAGTGTATGTGACGGCGGATATCACGATCAACAACGCGACGCTGACCGCGACCGGCTCCGAGGCGCTGTGCCTGGAGGGCCTGAACAGCGTGCGGCTGTATGACTGCGACCTGACGGGCATGATGAAGGACGACAGCCAGAACGACAACACCTGGACCATGATCCTTTATCAGAGCATGTCCGGCGATTCCCAGATCGGCAAGGGGACCTTCGAGATGGTGGGCGGCAGCCTGACCTCCACCAACGGCGGCCTGTTCTATACGACCAATACCGAGAGCGAATTCGTGATTTCCAATGTGGAGATCACCGCCGCGGAGGACAGCGAATACTTCCTTCGCGTGACCGGCAACAGCAACCAGCGCGGCTGGGGAAGCAGCGGCGCAAACGGCGCGGATTGCAAATTCACCGCGATCGCTCAGGTCATGAACGGGGACGTGATCTATGATTCCATCTCCAACCTGGATATGTACCTGCTGGACGGCTCCGTGCTGACCGGCGCGTTCATCGACGACGAGAGTAACGCGGGAAACGGCGGGAATGGCGCGGCGAACCTGTATATCGCGGCGGGCTCCGAGTGGGTCGTTACGGCGGACAGCGCGCTGACCGCGCTCTACGCGGCCGGTGAGGTCGTGGATGCAAACGGAGACCTTGTGTCGATCGTCGGCACCGACGGAACCGTGTATGTGACGGGCACATCGTCTTATTCCGTGACCGTGCAGACTTATGAAGCAGCTTGTGATACGGCCAATGCCGGCACTGTCGGCTCCTTCGCGGATTACGCAGTGGAATTCCGATTGGGCACTGATTAGCAGTATAACCATATAAAACGGCTCGCCCCGGAAGGCTGCAAGGCCGACCGTGGCGAGCCATTAAACATTTTACAGCGTTTCGTCCGCGCGCTTGAGCGCAGACAGAATCACCTGATCCATATCATAATACTTGTATTCACCCAGCCGACCGCCGAAGAGCACGCGCTTTTCCCGGTCGGCCATTTTTTTATACTCGGCGTACAGCGCGCCGTTTTGCCCGTCGTTGACGGGGTAATAGGGCTCGTCTCCGGGCTGCCATTCGCTGGAAAATTCTCGGCTGATGACAGTCTTGGGCAGGTCGTTTCCTTCCTCATCCTTGCCGAACTCGAACCATTTATGCTCGATGATCCGGGTCCAGGACGTCTCCCGATCGGTGTAATTGACGGCGGCGTTTCCCTGGAAATTGGGTATGTCCAGCAGCTCCGTCTCAAAGCGGACGGAGCGGTACGCCAGATGGCCCAGCGCGTAGCTGAAATAGGCGTCGATCGGGCCGGTATATACGACGCGCTCGGCAAGCCCGTCGAGCTCGGCTCTGTTTTCAAAATAATCCGTGCTCAGGCGGACCTCGATCCCCTCGAGCATACGGGACACCATTTTGGTGTAGCCGCCGATCGGGATCCCCTGATACAGGGCGTTAAAATAATTGTTGTCAAAGGTGAACCGGACGGGCAGGCGCTTGATGATGAAGGCGGGCAGGTCGGCGCAGTCGCGCCCCCATTGCTTTTCGGTATATCCCTTGATCAGCTTTTCAAAGATATCTCGGCCCACCAGGGAAATGGCCTGTTCCTCCAGGTTGCGCGGCTCGCCGGTGATTTCCCTGCGCTGCGCTTCGATGCGGGCCCGCGCCTCGTCGGGCGTGACCACTCCCCACATCCGGTTAAAGGTGTACATGCTAAAGGGCAGAGAATAAAGCTCGCCCTTATAGTTGGCGACCGGTGAATTGGTAAAGCGGTTGAAAACCGCGAAGCGATTCACATAATCCCAGACGCGCTTTTCGTTGGTGTGGAAAATGTGGGCGCCATACTGATGGACTTGGATGCCCTCGATTGCTTTTGTGTATACATTGCCCGCGATATGCGGACGCCGGTCGATCACAAGTACTTTCTTCCCCCGGTCCGCGGCCTGGCGCGCGTAAACCGCACCGTACAGCCCGGCGCCGACGATCAGCAAATCATATTTCACAGGCTCTGTCTCCTTTCAGCTTGGATTCGATCCTATATTTTATTATAAGGTCCCGATGGAAAAAAGGCAAGGACAGGATCATGCCTTAAATAAAACCGAAAGTCATAAAAATATTTTTTCAAATAGCATCGTAAATGATTGAAATGAATCGGAAGGAAAGGTATAATTTAACGGGGAGGTGCGCGCCTTGACGGAGAAAAAGAGGATGCTGATCTACGCGCATTACTACGCGCCGGATACGGCCTCCACGGGCCAGCTTTTGCAGGAATTGGCGGAGGGCCTGGGGGACGACTTTGATGTGACCGTGATTTGCGTCGTGCCCTCCTATGAGGGGACGGTCGCGCCGGAATACCGGACGAAACGCCTGTATACGGAGACGATGAACGGCGTCCGGCTGCTGCGCGTCGGGGTGCCGCCCTTTGATACCGCCTCACGATGAAGAGCAATAGTGACAACTTCCGTCAGAGCAGCATTCAGGGCGTGATGAAGCGGATCAAAGCCAGAGGCGCGAAGGTTGTGGTTTATGAGCCGACGCTTGAGCCGGGGAGTACTTTCTATGGAAGCGTGGTAGTGAATGATCTGGACGAGTTCAAGAGGGTGAGTCAAGCCATGATTGCCAACCGATATGACAGCTGCTTGGATGATGTGGCTGAGAAGGTCTATACAAGAGATTTATTTAGGAGAGATTGAGGAATGAGAAGACAGCATAGGCGGTATGGGGGTACAGGAAAGACCCTGGTAATCATAGCAATCCTGGCCTTAATAGCATTGTTTGCGGGACTGCTTTACTACTCACATGTTCAGGATGAGAAACAGGCTGAAGAACTAAGAGCCATTGCTGAACAACAGCGTGAGGAGCGCCGCGCAGAAGAGGAAGCAAAACAGCAGGAGGCAGAGGAACTGAGGCTTAAGGAAGAGAATGATTCATTCTACCAGAAGCTGGCAGACGGATTTGATGTGAGCATCCTGATTGTCGGTGATTCAATCGGCGCAGGCACCGGTGCAAGTGCAGAAGAGTATCGCTGGGCGAATGTGCTGGCAAGCAGTCTGCAGGAAAAGTATGGGGTTAAGGTCACAACCACAAATGTATCGATGGGTGGGAACGCCTCTTATGCCGGTTATGTGCGAACGGCTGCTCTTAACGACGGCGTTGATTACGATGCCGTAATCCTTTGCTATGGGCAGAACGATAGCCGAATAAATTTTGAAATCTACTATGAAGCTCTCATCAGAATCGTGAAGGACAAATATCCGACATCCTCCATTTTCTCGATTTTGGAATCGAGCCAGAAGGATTATACGGAGAAAATGGGCATTATCCAGGAACTTGCGAATTACTATGGCATCCCTGTGGCAGATACAATTGCGCCGTTCCAGGCAGATTATGATTCTCTGGTCAAGGATAGCGTTCATCCAAACGACGATGGGCAAGCAGTCTATGCTGAAACAGTCGAGGCTGTGATTGATAAGAATGTTGCGAGTTACTGTGGACGAGATGAAGCAAAAGAAGCGACGAAGGGTTATGTAGATGCGTTTGGCAATTATAAATGGATTCCGGCGGATCAGTTCGAGAGAGTTGGAAATACTTATATATTTACCGGGGAAATGAGCGGTGTGGTGATGGGTACCGATTACACCTTCGTCTCCGGTGAGAATAACTGCGAGATTTATCTGGATGATATGAAATATGCAGCGCCAGAAGTTTCCTTCAACTATGACTTTTCTCAGAGACACATCATGATCGTGAACAGCTGGGTTGATGATGAGGGGAAAGTCACAGGAGAGAATGTGAAAGCAGAAAAAGCAATAACAGTGAAGTTCCCAGATGATGGGAATGATCAGGCAGATGGCTTCAAGGGAATAATGATTAGTTGGTGAGACTTGCTCACAAAGACAGGAGGACAGGACATTGAACAGCAATTGGTTCAAGGCCGTTATGCGGCTGACTAAAGTTAAATACGGCAAGAACCTCTTGCTGAAAGGTGTACCTGTGATCTTTAACAAGGGTGGGGCTACTTTAGAAATAGGAGATAACTGTACGATTAAGAGCAGTTTTCTCTCCAACCTGGTAGGGCTATATAGCCGCACTATTATCGTCACAAGAGCACCGGGTGCGTACATAAGAATTGGTAACAATGTGGGTATCAGCGGAGCGACTATATACGCGAGAAAAGGCATCGAGATCGGCGATAACACGGCTATCGGTGGAAATGTGAAGATCTTGGATAACGATTTCCATCCGATAGAGGCTGAGGAACGGAACAGACTGATGAACGATCCACATGGTGGGGACTCTGAAATCGTTCCATCCCGCCCGATCAAGATCGGCAAGAACTGCTTCATCGGCTGCAACAGTATCATTCTCAAGGGAACAGTCCTAGGTGACGGTTGTGTTGTTGGAGCTGGAGCAGTAGTGGCTGGAAAACTTGAGGATAACTGTGTGATCGTCGGGAATCCGGCAAAAGTGATAAGAAAGTTGGGAGCAAGCGAGTGAAGAAAAAGTTATTGATTTACGCCCACTACTATGCTCCTGACGTGGCATCCACAGGGCAAATTCTCCAAGACATGGCTGAAGGGATGACGGACGAGTTCGATGTGACGGTCATATGTACCGTACCGTCGTACACAGGAGTCATCGCGGAGAAGTATAAAGAGAAGAAATTCTATCAGGAAGAAATCAACGGCGTAAAAGTACTGAGAGTATCTGTTCCGGAATTTCAGAAGAACAGTAAGAAAAGCCGGATAAAGAATCTTCTTGCCTACTTCTTGCAGGCTCGTAAAGCAACTAAGGCTGTGGGCAAACAGGATTACGTATTTACGATAAGCCAGCCGCCGATT
>JAFVBK010000017.1 GCA_017480045.1 Clostridia bacterium | reverse complement strand
GTGAATATCCTGGGCACCAGTGCCGAGGGCATCGACATCGCCGAGGATCGGGAGCGCTTCGACGCGCTGCTGGAGCGCTTCGCCATCCGCCGCCCCAAGGGCATGGGCGTGCGCACGCTGCCGGAGGCCCTCAGCGCCGCGAACGCCCTGGGCTACCCGGTGCTGCTGCGGCCCAGCTATGTCATCGGCGGCCAGAACATGACCATCGCCCACAGCGACCGCGACGTGACCACCTACATGAACCGCATCCTGGCCGGCGGGATAGAAAACCCCACCCTGGTTGACAAATATATGTCCGGCGTGGAGCTGGAGGTGGACGTCATCAGCGACGGCAAAGACGTGCTCATTCCCGGCATCATGCAGCACGTGGAGCGGGCCGGCGTGCACAGCGGCGATTCCATCGCCGTCTACCCGCCCTTCAGCCTGGATGATTCCATGATGGAAACCGTGGTCAAAAGCAGCGAAAAGCTGGCCCTGGCCCTGGGCACGAAGGGGCTCGTGAACATACAGTATCTCGTCTGGCACGGCGAGCTCTACGTGATCGAGGTCAACCCCCGCGCCTCCCGCACCATCCCCTATATCAGCAAGGTCACCGGCGTGCCCATGGTGGATCTGGCCAGCCGCGTGATGGTAGGCCAGCCGCTCAGGGAGCTGGGCTACGGCACGGGCCTCTGCAAAACCCCACCCTACTGGGCCGTGAAGGTGCCGGTATTCAGCTTCGAAAAGCTCTCGGACGCCAACAGCTATCTCGGCCCTGAGATGAAGAGCACCGGCGAGGTGCTGGGCATCGGCAAAAATCTCTCGGAAGCGCTGTTCAAGGGCCTGGTGAGCGCGGGCACGCGCCTGCCGAACGGTGTCGCGCCTCAAATCTCCGATTTGAGCCGTCGACAGTCGGCGCAAAGCGCCGACCGACAATCCCAAGGGGATCGTCGCCTCCCCGGCGCGCCCGTGGGCGTGCTGCTGAGCGTGGACGAGTACGACTATCTGGAGGTCGTGGATGTGGCCCGCCGCTTCAGCGGCCTGGGCTGCGCCATCTACGCTACCGAGGGCACCGCGCAGACCATTCAGACGCTGGGCATCCCGGTGACGGCCATTCCCGGCATTCGCGAGAGCGACCACGCCTTCGAACTGCTGGAGAGCGGCAGGATCAACTACATCATCTACACCGGCGCGCTGCTGGACAGCACCACGGAGGACTACATCGCCCTGCACCGCAAGGCCCAGCTGCTCGGCATCGCCTGCCTCACGTCGCTGGATACCGCCCGCGCGCTTTCCGACATCCTGCTCAGCCGCTACAGCCAGCAAAACACCGAGCTGGTGGATATCAACCACATGCGCGCGGAGCGCGAAGTCCTGCGCTTTGCCAAGATGCAGGCCGCCGGCAACGACTACATCATCATCGACAATCTCGAAGGCGGCATCACCTGCCCGGAGAGCCTGTGCGTGCGGCTGTGCGAGCAGCACTACGGCGTGGGCGCCGAGGGCATGACCCTGATCGAGAAGAGCGATATCGCCGACGCCAGGATGCGCCAGTACAACCGGGACGGCACCGAGGGCGGCATGGGCGGCAACGCCATCCGCTGCGTGGCAAAGTATCTGTACGACCGGGGCATCGTCGGCAAGACCGACATCACCGTCGAGACCGCCGGCGGCGTGAAAAAGCTGCACCTCTACACCCGCTATGGCAAGGTATCCTCCGTGGCGGTGGACATGGGGCCAGCCTCCTTCAGGCCCGCGGACGTGCCCTGCCTGCTGCCGGGCGAGCGCGCCGTGAACGTGCCCGCCGAAATCGGCGGCAAGACCTACGAGATTACCTGCGTCTCCATGGGCAACCCCCACTGCGTGGTGTTCACCGACCGGGTGGACAGCCTGGACCTCGACGCCCTGGGCCCGGTGTTTGAAAACGCGCCGCTGTTCCCACAGCGCGTCAACGCCGAATTTGTGCGGGTGGTGAACCCCACCACGCTGCGCATGCGCTGCTTCGAGCGCGGCAGCGGCGAGACCATGGCCTGCGGCACCGGCGCCTGCGCCGCCGCCGCGGCCGCCATCGAAAACGGCCTGTGCAGGCCGGACGCGGAGATCACCGTGCAGGTGCCCGGCGGCAAGCTGCTGGTGCGCTGTGCCGACGGCACCGTCACGCTCACCGGCAAGGTGGAGCAGGTATTTGAGGCGGAGACGGAGTATTGATTGGAGAAAGGCCAGATTGCCACGTCGCTTCGCTCCTCGCAATGGCGTAGCGCGAAATATCGCGCGCCGCGCCATTGCGAGGATGCCTTCGGGCCGGCGTGGCAATTCGGCCCCTTTTTATCTATTGACGAAGGCCTCCAAATCCATTACAATACACACATCAAAATTCAAGCATACACAGGGGGAACATATTCATGCAAAAGCTGTCCCTGAATGGCGCCTGGACGCTGAACGTGATCGCCCAGGACGGCGCGCCGGTCTTTTCAGGCGTGCCCGCCACGGTGCCCGGCTCCGTCTACCACGACCTGCTGACCGCGGGCAAAATCGAAGACCCCTTCTGGCGGGACAATGAGACCGAGGCGCTGAAGCTGATGGAACACGATTTCTCCTACACCCGCACCTTTGAAGTCACCGAAGCGCTGCTGGCCTGCGACAGGGTGCTGCTGCGCTGCGAGGGCCTGGACACGCTGGCGGACATCGCCGTCAACGGACAGCCCGCGGGCACCGCGGACAATATGCACCGCGCCTGGGAGTTTGACGTCAAGGCCCTGCTGCGCCCCGGCAAAAATGAAATCGCCGTCGCCTTCCATTCCCCCACGCGCTATATCCGCGCGGCCAACGCCGCCTGCCCGTTGGACGGCTCCGGCGACGCCATGACCGGCTTTCCCCACCTGCGCAAGGCCCACTGCATGTTCGGCTGGGACTGGGGCCCGCGCCTGCCCGACGCCGGCATCTGGCGGGACATCTCCATTTTGGGCGTCGAGCGCGCCCGCATCGGCGGCGTGCTGCTGCGCCAGCGTCATGAGGCGGGCCGAGTCACCCTCTGCGCGGACACCCACGTCTCCCGCTGGGGCGGCGGACAGCTGCGCGTAGACGTGACCATCGCCGCCCCCGACGGCCGGGTCTACACCGGCGCGGGTAAGCAGTGCGAAATCGAGATCGACGATCCCCAGCTGTGGTGGCCCAGCGGCTACGGCGCGCAGCCGCTCTACGCCGTGCGCGTCGCCCTGAGCGGCGACGGCGCGGAGCTGGACGCATGGGAAGGGCGCGTCGGCCTCAGGACGCTCACCGTCCGCCGGGAAAAGGACGAATGGGGGGAGAGCTTCTGCCACTGCGTCAACGGCGTGGATATCTTCGCCATGGGCGCGGACTACATCCCGGAGGACAATCTGCTGCCTCGCGTGACGCCCGAACGCACCCGCCGCTTGCTGGAGGACGCGAAGGCTGCCCACATGAACTGCGTCCGCGTCTGGGGCGGCGGCTACTATCCGGACGACTTCTTCTATGATATCTGTGACGAGCTGGGCCTGCTGGTGTGGCAGGACTTCATGTTCGCCTGCGCCGAGTACCGGCTCACCGACGCCTTCGAGGCCAACCTCCGCGCCGAGTTCACGGACAACGTGCGCCGCCTGCGCCACCACCCCAGCCTTGCGCTGTGGTGCGGCAACAACGAGATGGAGAGCTTCACCGGCGACGGCAAGTGGTTCAGCAAGAAGCGCACGCAGGCCGACTATATCAAGATCTTCGAGTACATCATCCCGCAGATATTGAAGGTCGAGGATCCCGACGCCTTCTACTGGCCCTCCAGCCCCTCCAGCGGCGGCAGCTTCGACGCGCCGGGAAATCCGGACAGGGGCGACGTGCACTACTGGGACGTGTGGCACGGCATGAAGCCCTTCACCGATTACCGCAATCACCTGTTCCGCTATGTGTCGGAGTTCGGCTTCCAGTCCTTCCCGCCCATGGCAACCATCGAGGGCTTCACCCTGCCGGAGGATCGCAACGTGTTCTCCTACGTGATGGAGAAGCACCAGCGCAACGCCGCCGCCAACGGCAAGCTGGCCGAATATCTCTCTCAGATGTACAAATTCCCCAGCTCGCTGGACGGCTTCGTCTACGCCTCGCAGCTCCTGCAGGCCCAGGCGATCCAGTACGGCGTGGAGCATTGGCGCAGGCATCGCGGCCACTGCATGGGCGCGCTGGTGTGGCAGCTGAATGACTGCTGGCCCGTGACCAGCTGGGCCAGCGTCGACTATCACGGCCGCTGGAAGGCTCTGCACTACTATGAGAAGCGCTTCTTCGCGCCGGTGCTGATCTCCTGTCACGAGGAGGGCGTGCTCTCCCAGGACGCCAACGTCAACGCCGAGCCCTACGCGCTCAAGAAGTCCGCGTGGCTGAACGTCTCCAATGAGACGCTCAACGACTTCGAGGGCGTCGCCCGCTGGTCGCTGCGCCGCCCCGACGCCTCGGTGATTCGCGGGGGCCAATTCGACGTGAAGGTTCCATCGCTCAGCGCAAGCTGGCTCCCGGAGCAGGACTTCTCCGGCGAGGACACCTACGGCTGTTACTATGCCTACGAGCTGCGCGATAGCGCCGGCGCGTATGTGGGCGGCGGCACGGTGCTGTTCTGCCCGCCGAAGCATTTCCGCTTTGAGGACCCGCAGCTTGCCGCCTGCCTGGACGGCGACGAGATCGTCGTCTCAGCCCAGGCCTACGCCCGCAGCGTGGAGATACAGTGCGGCCCGGACGTGCTGCTGTCAGACAACTTCTTCGACATGAACGCCGGTGAAAGGCGCGTGAAGGTGCTGCGCGGCGAACCGACCCGCGTCAAGGCCTGGAGCGTGTATGATCTGGGATAGGCGTCTAATCGGCTAAAAAATAAAAACCACGGCGCTGTCGCAAACGCGACAGCGCCGTTTCCATGTTCTACGAACGGTCAGTCAACCGAATCAGCGGCCGAACTGCACGTCGTTGTTGCCGGAATCGGTAGTCCACATCTCCAGCATGTTGATGGGATCGTTGAAGTCGGCGATCCAGCCGTTGCGAGCCACGTCATAGTTGCCGGCCTTGCGGTCGTTCAGGAAGACGTTCCAGTCGCAGGTGCGGATGGTCATGTTGATGCCCACGGCCGCCAGATCCTGCTGGATGCACTCGGCGATGGCGATGTGGCCGGAGGTCTCGTTGGTCAGATACTCGAAGGAGATGGGGGTGCTGTCGGACAGCATATCGCCGTCAAACTCGAAGCCCGCTTCCTTCAGCAGCTCGATGGCGCCTTCCACGTCCACCTCGTAGTCGTAGTAACCAGCGCTCTCGGAGCCATCCTCCAGCTCGGCAGTCACGGGATAGGTGTAAGCGTCGTCGTTCTCCTTGAACACGCCGCCGTTGCCGTCCATCATGCCCTCGGGGATGAAGGCGTTGGCGGGCTTCTGCTCGGTCTGACCCACGGTCTCGATGATATAGTCGCGGTCGATCAGCTTGGAGAAAGCCTTGCGCATCGCGGCCGCCTGCTCCACGGTCTTGCCGGCGAACAGGTCGGACTTGATGTTGAACGCCACATAGTAGGTGCCCAGCTCGTCCACGATGTAGAACTCGGGGGAATCCTTCAGGTTCTGGATCTCGTCGGTGGGAACGGTGTCGATGAAGTCCAGGTCGCCGGCCTGATAGGCGGCGTAGATGGCGGTGTCGTCAGCGCTCAGCATGAACACCAGCTTCTCCAGCTTCACGTTCTCGGCATCCCAGTAGTTGGGGTTCTTGGTGTAGACCATGGACTCGTTGTGGGTCCACTCGGTCAGGGTGTAAGCGCCGGAGGTCACGAAGCCAGCCTCGAGCGCCCACGCGCCGGGATTCTCCTCCCAGCCGTCGGCAGCCTCAACGGACTGCTGGGGAACCGCGAAGAAGGCCGGGAAAGCGGCCAGATCGAGGAAGTAGGCGCAGGGCGCATTCAGCTCCACGGTCAGGGTGGCGCCGTCCTCGGAGGCGGTCACGGCCAGGTCTTCCGGATAGCCCTTGATGCCGTCGTACATATAGCTGTAGTCCGCGGCGGTCGCGGGGGCGGCGGCGCGCTTCCAGCTGTACTCGAAGTCCTTGGCGGTCAGGTCGCTGCCGTCGGACCACTTCAGGCCCTCGCGCATGGTGAAGGTGTAGGTCAGGCCATCCTCGGACACCTCGACGCCGGTGGCGTAGTTGGGCGTCAACTCGCCGTTGGAATCATAGGTGTACAGGCCGCCGAAGGCGGTCACAGCCAGGCAGGCGCCGTCCACGGAGCTGTTCAGCGCGGGGTCCAGCTTGTCCGGCTCGGAGGACAGGTTGAGGTTCAGGGTATCGCTGTCGCCGTTGGTGGCATACATGAAGAACTTGGTGGCATAGGCATTGGAATAGATGCCTTCCACTTCGGGCTTCTGCATATACAGATCGTTGTAGTAGTAGATCGGAACGATCGCGCCGGTATCCATCAGGATGTCCTCGGCCTGGTGCATCTTGGCTTCGCGCTCCGCGAAATCGGTGGTGCTCTTGATCTCGGCGATCAGGGCATCGTATTCGGTCCAATCGGGCTCGGAGCCTTCATCCGCCATCGCGGACACGACGCAGGCCAGAATCATCATCATGGCCAGCAGGGCTGCAAGCAGCTTCTTCATAGGGTGTCTTCCTCCTAAAAGATATTATCTGAAACGGCTTTGCCGTTAGAGATCGGTTGGGGTGTGGAGTGGCGGATGAAATCCTTGCGGGTTTCTTGGATTGAGAAATCGTGTCGCGGCTGCGTCAGCCACAAACTATAACGCCACATTCCTCACTCATTCATGCGGGTTCCAGCAGGCGATCTTATGGCCCGGCGCGATCTCCGTCAGCGACGGGCATTCCTGCGCGCAGCGCTCGGTGGCGTAGCGGCAGCGGGGCCGGAACGCGCAGCCGGACGGCATGTTCAGCGGGCTGGGCACGTCGCCCTCCAGCGGAATGCGCTTTCGCGTGCGGGCCGTGTTCGGGTCGGGGATCGGTATGGCGGAGATCAGCGACTGGGTATAGGGGTGCATCGGATGGCCGATGACCTCGTCCGCGTCGGCAATTTCCACAATTCGGCCCAGATGCATCACCGCGATGCGCTGGCTGATGTGCTGCACCACCAGCAGATCGTGGGCAATGAACAGATAGGCGATGCCCAGCTGCTTCTGCAAATCCTCAAAGGTATTGATCACCTGCGCCTGAATGGACACATCCAGGGCGCTGACCGGCTCGTCGCATACGATAAACTTCGGATTCACAGCCAGGGCGCGGGCGATGCCGATGCGCTGGCGCTGGCCGCCGGAGAACTCATGGGCATAGCGGCGGGCGTGGTCGGAGTTCAGACCCACCAGATTGAGCAGCTCGGAAATCCGCTCGGCCCGCTCCGCCTTTGTGCTGTACAGCCTGTGGATGTCCAGCGGCTCGCCCACGATGTCGGAAACCGTCATGCGCGGGTTCAGCGAGGAGTAGGGATCCTGGAAAACAATCTGCATTTCCTGGCGGAAGTTCTTGATGTTCTGGGGCGTGATCGGCGTCCCGTTGTAGATGATCTCGCCCGAAGTGGGCTTGTACAGGTGCAGTATGGTGCGCCCGACGGTGGTCTTGCCGCAGCCGGATTCCCCCACCAGCCCCAGCGTCTCGCCGGGCTTGATGTTGAAGGAAACGCCGTCCACCGCCTTCAGCGGCTTGCTGGAAAACCAGCCGGTGCGGATGGGAAAGTGCTGTTTCAGGTTCTTGACCTCAAGGAGGT
Source organism: Clostridia bacterium (assembly GCA_017480045.1). GTDB lineage: Bacteria > Bacillota > Clostridia > Christensenellales > Aristaeellaceae > UBA2862. The sequence goes on along the minus strand of JAFVBK010000017.1, from coordinate 7,381 downwards.
ATTCACTCACTGCGCTTCACCCGCCTTCGCTTCTTCATAAACCTGCTTCACATTCATCCAGCAGGAGGCCTTGTGCTCGTCGTTGATGTCCAGCTCCTCCGGCAGCTCCGTGAGGCAAATCTTCATGCACTCATCGCAGCGAGAGGCAAACGCGCAGCCCTTGGGCATGTTCGTCAGGTCCACCGGCGAGCCGGCGATGGGGATCAGCCGCGCGTGGTTGGTATCCAGCCGCGGGATGGAGCGCAGAAGCCCCTTGGTGTACTCGTGGCGGGGATTGTAGAATATCTCGTCGGCGGTGCCGCGCTCACAGATGCGGCCCGCATACATCACGATGATCTCGTCGCACATATCGGCGATGACGCCCAGATCGTGGGTGATCATGATGATGGCCATGCCCAGCTTCCTTTGCAGTTCCTGCATCAGCTCCAGGATCTGCGCCTGGATGGTCACGTCCAGGGCCGTGGTGGGCTCGTCGGCGATCAGGATGTCCGGCTCGCAGGCCAGCGCCATGGCAATCATCACGCGCTGGCGCATGCCGCCCGACAGCTCGTAGGGATACTGCTTCAATCGCTTCTCCGGCTCGTTCACGCCCACCAGCTGCAGCATCTCCAGCGCGCTGGCATTGGCCTGCTCGCGGTTGCGGTCGGTGTGCAGCAGAATCGCCTCGCGCAGCTGATTACCGATGGTATACACCGGGTTCAGGCTGGTCATGGGATCCTGGAAGATGATGGAAACGCGCTTGCCGCGGAACTCACGCATCTGCCGCTTGGAATACTTGACGATATCCTCGCCGTTGAACAAAATCTGTCCGCCGGTGATCTTGCCCGGCTCCACCAGAATGCGCATGATGGAATACGCCGTCACGGACTTGCCGCTGCCCGACTCGCCCACGATGCCCAGCACCTTGCCCTTTTCCAGGTTGAAGGAGATGCCATTGACCGCGCGAACCTCGCCGGAGTCGACGTTGAAGGATGTGCACAGGTTCTTGACCTGCAAAAGCGGTGTGCTCATGTGCTCTTACCTCCTCAGCTTCGGGTCAAAGGCGTCGCGCAGGCCGTCGCCCAGCAGGTTGAAGCTCAGCACGATCAGGCAGATGATGATCGCCGGGAATACCATCTTGTAGGGATAGCTCTGCATGCCGCCGCGGGCCGCGTTGGCCAGAGAACCCAGCGAGGGCATCGGCGCCTGCACGCCCAGGCCGATGAACGACAGAAAGCTCTCGGTAAAGATGGCCGAGGGAATCTGCAGCGCCACGGAGATGAAGATCACGGACATGCAGTTGGGCAGGATGTGCCTGCGGATGATGCGGCCGGGCCTGGCGCCCATGGCGCGGGCCGCCAGCACGTATTCATTGGTCTTGATGGACAGGATCTGTCCGCGCACCAGGCGGGCCATGCCCACCCAGTACAGCACGCCGAACACCACGAACAGCGAGATCATATTGGTGCCGATCTTCGCCAGCGCCGTGCCCTGCAGCGAGGTGCCCAGTATCTGGTTCAGCACCACCGACAGCAGGATCACCATCAGCGTGTCCGGCAGCGAGTAGATGATGTCGACGATGCGCATCATCACCATATCCACCTTGCCGCCAAAGTAGCCGGATATCGAGCCGTACAAGAGGCCGATCACCAGCACGATCAGGCTGGCGAACAGGCCCACCACCAGCGACACCCGCGCGCCGTAGAGCACGCGGATAAAGTAGTCGCGGCAAAGCTCGTCGGTGCCAAAGATGTGCGGGAATATCTCCTGACCCTCTTCCATAGCCTTCAGCTCATTCTTGGAATACTCAAAGGGCGCCAGGTTCTTGGCTGTCTTGTCGCGCTTTCCGTTGACGGTGATCATCTGCTCGTAGCTGTAGGGATAGAACATCGGCACGATCACGATGGTCAGCACCAGGCATACCAGCACGATCAGGCTCGCCACCGCCAGCGGGTTCTTGCGCAGCTTGCGCATGCCGTCGCGGAAGAACGTGGTGGATTCGCGCATGGTCTCATGCTGGGCCTTCTCAGAATCCGAAGCCTTCTCAAACTTTTTCAGGTCTATCTGCATGCTGAGGAGGTTTTTCTTCGGGAGCTTGTCCGCGTTATACGTCATCTTCAATTCCTCCTCAGTCAAAGGTGATCTTCGGGTCGACCAGCTTGTAAACCAAGTCGCTGATCAGCGTGGCGACGACCATCAGCACCGCCAGGAAGATCGTGGTCGCCATGATCAGCGGATAATCCTGGTTGTTGATGGAGCGCACAAACTCGGTGCCCAGGCCGCCGATGGTGAACACCGTCTCCACCACCATGGAGCCGGTCAATATGCCGGCGATCATCGGGCCCACGTAGGTGATGACGGGAATCAGCGCGTTTCGCAGCGCGTGCTTGAAGATCACAAAGGATTCGCGCACGCCCTTGGCGCGGGCGGTGCGGATGTAGTCCTGCCCCAGCACGTCCAGCATCGAGGATTTCGTGAGCCTGGTGATATAGCTCATCGGATACAGCATCAGCGAAATCACCGGCAGCACATAGTTCGGATTGCTGGCGCTGAACACGCCCACCCACTTGAGCGTCAGCGCGAACACCAGCAGCAGGATCGTCGCCAGTATGAAGCTGGGCACCGACACGAACAGCGTGGTCAGGAAGATGATCACCCGGTCCGGCCAGTGGTTGCGACAGAGCGCGGCAATGGAGCCCAGAATCAGCCCCAGCACGATGGCGAAGCCCGCCGCCATGCCGCCCAGCTTGGCGGAAACGGCAAATTTTTCCATGATGATCTGGCTGATATCGCGGCCAGTCTTCAGCGAGATGCCAAAATCGCCGTGCAGCAGGTTCTTCAAATAGATCAGAAACTGCGTGCCCACCGGCTTATCCAGATTGAAGCGCGCCTCCAGCGCGGCCTGCACCGCGGGGTCGGGCGCTTTTTCCTTGGCGAACGGGCCGCCGGGAATGGCGTTCATGGCAAAAAACGTGATCGCCGATATGATAAAGACGGTAATCACGGCCAGCAGCACGCGCTTGACGGTGTATTTGAGCATCGGTAACAACCTTTCTTTCGGGTGGGGCGATGCCGAAGCGCCGCGCCGGTGCGTAAGGTAGACTTTGCGTACCGACTGTGCTATAATGGTCATCAGCATTTAAAAGGGTTATTATCGACTGCTTTAATGCGGCTCGGCCCGATAAAACGGGTGGTGCGCAAAGTCTACCTTGTATACCGTACAAATTGCGTTACTATAGTAAAAATTTACATATATGATCCAGGCTCTCGCGCCCACCGGAGAAAGGTCGTATGGGCGATGTTCAGCCGCCGCCCAGCCGCCCGCGCCGACAGCCTTCCCGCCTGCCAGAGGCGGAGACAGCGCTCGTATTCCGCGCCTCGCGCCTTGCGCGGCGGGCCGAAGCGCACACCGTTGCGCTTCGCCTCGGCGATGCCCTCCGCCTGCCGCTGGCGGATAAATTCCCGCTCCATTTGCGCCACGTAGGAGAGCAGCTGGAGTACGATGTCCGCGATCAGCATGCCCGTCAGGTCCTTGCCGCGCCGCGTGTCCAGCAGCGGCATATCCAGCACCACGATGGCCGCGCCTTTTCGCTGTGTAATCAGCCGCCATTGCTCGATGATCTCGCTGTAATTGCGGCCCAGCCGGTCGATGCTCTTGACCGCCAGCACATCCCCCGCCTTCAGCCGCCGCATCAGCCGCCTGTAGGCCGGGCGGTTGAAATCCCCGCCCGATTGCCTGTCCAGGTAGAGCCGCTCCGCCGCCACTCCGAAGGCCTCCATCGCCGCCCGCTGCCGCGCCTCGTTCTGATCTTTGGAAGACACGCGCATGTAACCGTAAATTGCCATTGTCCTTCCTCCTCGCCTTTTTCCATGTGGAAGCCGCTTTGGCCCTTGTCATTTTCCCATATTTACCGTATAATTTCCTAATAGAGACAAAATGCGTGGAGGAATGAGCTATGCCCAATCTGAATCTGCCCTTCCTGGGCCACGGATGCGACTACAACCCCGACCAGTGGCGCGCCTATCCGGAAATTCTGAACGAGGACATCCGCCTGATGAAGCTGGCCAACTGCAACCTGATGAGCGTCGGCATATTCGCCTGGACGGCGCTGGAGCCGGAGGAAGGCAGGTATGACTTCGATTGGCTGGAAAACGTGCTGAACCGGCTGCACGAAGCGGGCATCTCCGCCTTCCTGGCCACGCCCAGCGGCGCGCGTCCGGCCTGGATGAGCCACAGGTATCCGGAGGTGCTGCGGGTGCGGGCCGACGGCCTGCGCAACTTCCACGGCGAGCGCCACAACCACTGCTTCACCTCCCCCGTCTACCGGGGCTTCGTGAACAGAATGAACACCGCCCTGGCCGAGCGCTTCGGCAAACACCCGGCGGTGGTGGGCTGGCACATCTCCAACGAGTTCAGCGGCGAGTGCCACTGCGAGCTGTGTCAGGCGGCCTTCCGCGATTTCCTCAAGGCGGAATACGGCACGCTGGAGGCGCTGAACGCCGCCTGGTGGACGGGCTTCTGGAGCAAGCCCTACACCGACTGGGCGCAGCTGCACAGCCCCTCCCCCGTGGGGGAAAACTCGCTGCACGGCCTGAATCTGGCCTGGCACCGCTTCTGCACCCGCCAGACCACCGATTTCATCCGCAAGGAGGCCGAGCCGCTGCGCAGGCTCACGCCTCACCTGCCCGTCACCACCAACCTGATGGAGCTGTTCGGCCAGCTGAACTACTTCGAGTTGGCCGACGCCCTCGATTTCACCAGCTACGACAGCTATCCCCTCTGGGGCAATCCGGATCAGGAGTGGGTCGCCGCCGGCGCGGCCTTCAACTATGATCTGATGCGCTCCCTCAAGCAGCGCCCCTTCGCGCTGATGGAGTCCACGCCCTCCCAGGTGAGCTGGAAAAACGTGTGCAAGCTGAAAAAGCCCGGCGTACACTTCCTCTCCAGCATGCAGGCGCTGGCCCACGGCGCGGATACCGTGCAGTACTTCCAGTGGCGCAAGGGCCGCGGCGGCTGCGAAAAGTTCCACGGCGCGGTGGTGGGCCACGCCGGCCACGAGCACACCCGCACCTTCCGGGACGTGCAGTCGGTGGGCGACGCGCTTCTGAAGCTGGTCGACCTGCGGGGCGCGATGCCTGGCGCCGAGGTCGCGCTGATCTGCGATACGGAAAACCGCTGGGCGCTGGAGGACTGCCAGGGCCCGCGCCGGGACCTCAAATACATCGATACAGTGCTGGAACACTACCGGGCGCTGTCCCGCCGGGGCGTGAACATCGACATCATCGATGAGACCCGCGACTTCTCCGGCTACAAGCTCGTCGCCGCGCCCATGCTGTACATGCTGCGCCCCGGCGTCGCCGAGCGGCTGACCGAATACGTGAAAAATGGCGGCACGCTGGTGTGCACCGCCATGACGGGCCGCGTGGACCGCAACGATCTGTGCTTCCTGGGCGGCTTTCCCGGTCCGCTGCGCCAGACCCTGGGCATCTGGATCGAGGAGGTGGACGCCCTCTATGACGACGAGACCAACGACGTCGAAATGGGCGGACAGTCCTACAGCTGCGCCACGGTCTGCGACCTGATCCACGCCGAGACCGCCCAGGTGCTCGGCGCCTACGCCAGCGATTTCTACGCGGGCGAGCCCTGCGTCACCCGCAACGACTTCGGCGGCGGCGCGGCCTACTACATCGCCACCCGCCCGGACGCCAACTGCCTGGACGCCTTCTATAAGGAGGTCTTCGACCGCGCCGGCGTGCGCCCGCTGATCGACGATCTGCCCGTGGGCGTGCAGGTCACCAGCCGCGGCGACGCGCTGTTCGTGATGAACTTCACCGGCGCGCCCGTCTCCGTCACCCTGCCCGCCGGCACCGATATGCTCACCGGCGAAAGGGTCGGCGGGGAGACGGAGCTGGGGATCAACGGGGTCAAGATCATCAAATTCTGATTTACGGAGGAGAGGGATTAGGGACTAGGAACTAGGTAGGCGATGATTGATTCAAGCGCTGGGCAGGCGAGTGAATTTTTTGATGTGCGCGCATGCAGATTTCGCAAGTTACGGTGACTTGCTCTAATCTTTGATTCGACCAAGGGAAAAATCATGCGGCAGCCACTATTCCTAATCCCTATTCCCTGGGCGATAGCCTCACAAATCAGAATTTACCCGCCCCACGTTGACAACCCACTTTCAAAGTGCTACAATCTTTTCAACCAATCAGGCGACAGGGAACATGTTTCGTGAAAAGGCGCGCAAGAGAGCAGGGGCCGCAGGCTGAAAGCCCCCGCCGCGGCCGTCGCGGGATACCAGCCCTCGATGACAGGCGTTTCGCGCGCGTTACTGCGCGGACGAGCGGCTGAGCAAGGCTCAGTCAGCAGGGTGGAACCACGGATGCGCAGCATCCGTCCCGGCAAGGGACGGATGCTGTTTTGTATTCAAAGTATTCAATTCTTCATCTATAAAGGAGTGCAAATCACATGGATCGCGAACATTTCAACGAAGTCTATCGCCACTCGCTGGCCCACATTCTCGCCAAGGCCGTCATGGAAATCTTCGGCCGGGAGAACGTGCAAATCGCCATCGGCCCGCAGATTGCCGACGGCATGTACTATGATTTCCTGCTGCCCAGGGGCATCTCCACCGAGGATTTCCCCGCCATCGAGGCCAAGATGAAGGAAATCATGAAGCGCAAGGAGGCCTGGACCCGCAAGGAGGTCTCCAAGGACGAGGCGCTCGCCATCTTCAAGGGCCAGAAGTACAAGGAGGAGCTGATCAACGACCTGCCTGAGGACGAGATCATCACCGTGTACTACACCGGCGACGACTTCGTGGACCTCTGCCGCGGCCCCCACGTGGAAAACTCCGCGGAGCTGCTGAGCGTGGCCTACAAGATTCGCGCCGTCTCCAGCGCCTACTGGCGCGGCGACGAGAAGCGCGATTCCCTGCAGCGCGTCTATGTCTATGCCTTCCCGGATCAGCAGCAGCTCAAGGCCCACCTGGCCATGATTCGCGAAGCCCAGGAGCGCGACCACAAGAAGATCGGCAAGGAGCTGGATCTGTTCATGTTTGACGAGACAGCCCCTGGCATGCCCTACTGGCTGCCCCGCGGCTGGAAGCTGTATCAGACGCTGCTGGCCTACTCCCGCAAGCTTCAGCTGAAGCACGGCTATACCGAGATCTCCGCGCCGCTGATCAATAAGAAGAAGCTCTGGCTGATCTCCGGCCACTGGGCCCACTATCAGAACAACATGTTCATGGTGCCCGGCATCACGGGCCGCCTGGCCGCCGACGCCGAGATTCCCGGCGTGCTCAGCAATCCCGCCGACGGCCTGGACGAGACCGCGACCGTGAAGCTGGCCGCCGGCGCGCCGGTGTTTGACCGCGACGCCGACGACACCATGGGCGCC
>JAFVBK010000218.1 GCA_017480045.1 Clostridia bacterium | reverse complement strand
GCTTCGTTCAGTTCCGGCGAGACCTCGCCGATATATGCGGCGACGGCGTTCATGATCTCGTCGTCCGCGGGAATATCCTCATCGCCGCGCAGCGGCGGCGCGTCGTAGAACGCCAGCGCACAGCGGACGTAGAGTGGCGCAAGACGTTTTTTGACGATGCGCTGCAAGGCAGCCATATCCTCCGGGGCAAACTCCCGCGCATAGGAAACGTAGTAGGCGTATTCGGGGTAGCTGTCAAACCCGGCCTGTGCCGCCTCCTCGCGGCGCAGCGCGGCAAGCCGGAGATAGAGTTCGCCCGCCGCGTCGGCGAACGATTCATCGTCCGGCAATTGGTAGTATTGATGAAGCAGCGCGGTCTCCTCGTCCGACGCCGTGAACGCGTCCTCGGACATCGGCTCATAGTTGGCGAACGCCTCCGACTCACCCTCCGGCATCAACGCCGCCAGCTCGTCGCCGTGGGGCGAGTCCAGCGCCTGGCTCAGCGCAAGGTATATGCGGTCGGAGGCGGTGGTATAATTGCCGGATGTGCGCTCGCTTTCCTCTGCAAGCGCCTCGACGGAGACATTTTTGCACATGCGGATGTAGGCAAGCTGATCCTGCGTGTAGATTTCGTCATACAGCGCCACCAGCTCCGGGTACAGCGCGATGGGATCGTTCTCGAAGCGGGCGCAGAATGCGTCCACGGCCTCCGGGTCAATGCCGGTATAGCGCATCTCGGAAAACGGCACATCGGTATGGGACACCGGCTCGTAGTAGGACGCCGACACACAGGAGGCGCACAGCAGCACGGCGAGCAGAAGCGTACCGACGCGGCGGAAAAGATTCATGACGCACCTCCTGCAAAGTTTGACGGTTTTCTTCAGAAATTGTACCACAGGCGCTCCGCGCTGACAACCTGAAAAGGGGGGAAGAACGCAAATGCAAGTTGCCAAGGGGAGATTGCCGTGCTACAATAATTGCAGGGAAAGGAGGCAGTTATGAGAAGCTTTTGGAAGGTTTTTCGCGTACTATGCGCGATGGGCCTGTTTGTCGCAGGCGTTGTTTTCGCCTTGTATTTCCTGAATCTCGACGAGCGGCTGCTGGATTGGAGCTACCGACAGTACAGCAGATTCCGCGGAGGAGACAAGGCGTAAGGGGAGGCGCGGAGGATGACGAAACAACGGAGGGCGGAATGTCTGCTCATGCTGGCAACGGCGTTTTGGAGCATTTCCTACTATTTCTCCCGCGTCTGCTTCGCGGAGCTGGATGTGCTGAACCTCAACGCGTTCCGCTTTTTAAGCGCCTTTGCCATCCTCGGCGTCATCTATTGGAGGCATCTGCGCGATTTGAACAGGGAAACACTCCAATGGGGCGCGGTGATCGGCGTCGTGCTGGTGTTTGTCTACGTCGGCGCGACCTACGGCGTCAAGTACACCTCGCTGTCCAACGCGGGGTTCATCAGCTGCCTCGCGGTCATCACCACGCCGCTCAGTGAGCTTGCGCTGTTTCGCAAAAAGCCGGAGAAGATGCTGGCGGTCTCGCTGCTGCTGTGTACGATCGGACTCGCGCTGCTGACGCTCAGCGGCGGATTGTGCTTTGCGATCGGGGACGCGCTGTGCCTGATCTGCTCGGTGTCCTACGGGTTGGACATCGTCGTCACCGACCGGGCGGTTGCGCGGCCGGGGGTCGATCCCATCGGCATGAGCGTCGTGGAGATTGGCGTGACGGGTGTGCTTTTTCTGTTGCTCTCGGCGTTTTTTGAGCAGCCGCGGCTGCCCCGGTCGCCGGAGGTCTGGGCCGCGGCGCTGTTCCTCGGACTGTTTTGCTCGGGGCTTGCGTTCGTGATCCAGACCACGCAGCAAAAGCACAGCTCCGCCGCCCGCACGGCGCTGATCTTTACATTGGAGCCGCTGTTTTCCGCTGTCATCGCGTACTTCCTCGCGGGAGAGCGGCTGCATCCGCGCGCGTATCTGGGCGCGGCGATGATGCTGCTCAGCCTTGTGCTGATGCAGGTGGATTTCGGAAAGGGAGGACGCCATGACGACGTTTGACAAAGTGTATGAGGCGGTGAAGCTGATCCCGGCGGGCAGCGTGGCGACCTACGGGCAGGTCGCGGAGGCCATCGGCAACAAGCGGCTGTCCCGGGTGGTGGGCTACGCGCTCCACGTTAACCCGGAGCCGGGGGTGATCCCCTGCCACCGCGTGGTCAAGCGTGACGGCGAGGTGTCCGGCGCGTTTGCCTTCGGGGGCGCGAACCGGCAGGTGGAGCTGCTGCGCGCGGAGGGCGTGACCTTTGCAGACTGGAGCCATGTGGACATGGAACGCCACCGTGTGCGGGCGCTGCCGATGATACTATAAAAAGAAACCGCCGGAGCGGTTTCTTTTTTTAGCGTTTCCTGCGGCCGCGATAGCCGCTGTATTGACCGGAGCCGCCGCGCCTGCCGCCGTAGCGCCGTGAGCGTGAACCGAAAGCAAGGCGAAGCACAGTGATGCCGACCGCTGCCACGCCCACGCCGATGGCGGCGAGGCGCACCCAGGGCTGGGCAAAGAATTTCTGAACGTCGCGCTGCCTGGTCAGCAGCCACGACGCGGAAACGTCGTTGAGGGCGATCAACTCCGCAGAGCCATATTCCACGCCGTTGTAGGAGACGGTCATCCGCCCCAGCGCTTCGCCCTCGCTGACGGGGGCGTCCACACTCTCGGCGTACAACTCGATCTCCCGCTCCAGCAGCTCGGCGGTGAGGTCGGCGGGAACCATGCGGCGAAGTTCGGCGGCGGGATGGACGATGACATAGTTCGTCTCGCTGCTCAGCTCCACCGGCACTTCGCAGATGAATTCCTCCGTGTCGATAAGGTCCATG
>JAFVBK010000217.1 GCA_017480045.1 Clostridia bacterium | reverse complement strand
TTGCGACCAGCAAAAGCGCCAGCCGAACCCATAGAGACGACCAGATCGTGCCGATGCCGGCCTCGGCGAAGGCGGGGAGCCATGCGTCGAAGCAGCCCATAAAGCGCGTAAAGATCAGGGAAAGGGGCAGCTGGAGCAGGCTGGCGGCCGCGGCGGCGTATTGCCGGTGAAGCAGATGCAGCGCGATCTCGATCAGGACGAACAGACAATATATCAGAAGGGTTGCGTTGGCAAAGGACAGGGCCGTCAGCTCCGACAGGCAGAAGGCGATGGATACGAGAGGCGATGCGCCGAGCCCTGTCTTTGTGTTCAGTGTTAGCCCGAAGGCCAGTATGACCATGCCGAGGAGATAGACTGTAACGCGTTTGACTGACAATTTCTTCATGGATTCCCTTCCTTTTCCCATTGCTCGTTGTGATGCTTCCATTTTATCGGATATGGTTGGATAATTGAAGGATGTTTTTTCGAGAATAGGCGCAAAACCTTGTCGAATTGAGACGGGCCGGTTTGCGAATGACGCGGCGATACTGACATATTTTGGGGCGTGAGTGTCGAATAATAATATGATATAATGCTTAAAACGCAAAAAAATACATATTAAACAGAAAATATATGCACTTCCGGGCTGCTTGAAAGGAATGTGTGGTAAAATCACTGGGCATCGCAGGCGGTGGGGGCGGGGGATTCAGAAAAAAACATGGGCCAACACAGCAAATGACCTGCTGATTTTTGTCGCCCGCCGCGTTAGAATACATACATCAAGTGGTTGTTCTTCACAGAGCGACCGCAAATGGAACGCAGAACCGAACGACAATAAGGAGGAAAAAACATGAAGAAGCTGCTTTCCCTGTGTCTGGCCCTGACTATGGTCGTCGCCATGCTGGTGTCCGCCGCGATGGCGGAGGAAGTGACCCTCGGCTACAACAACTACCGCGTCGGTGCCTACTCCCTGGACATCCTGCAGAAGAATTTTGAGTATGCCGCGGGTGCCATGGGTGTGGACGTCATGGTGGTCAACGACGAAGCGAAGATCGACAACTGCCCCATCAATGTGGACAACATGATCTCTGCCGGCGTGAAGGGCATCGCCTTCTTCGGCCTGAATGACAACGTGATGCTGGCCATCGCCCAGCGTTGCGAGCAGGCGGGCGTGTACTTTGCCTTCTATGATCACATGCCCTCCGACCAGGTGGTCGAGATGCTGAAGGGCTATCAGTATTATGCCGGCGCTGCCGCGACCAGCGACATCTCCACCGGCCGCGTGGCTGGCGAGTACGCCGCTTCCGTGGGCGCCACCAAGGCTGTCATCGTTACCGGCGAGCAGACCGACCCCTCCCACAGCGCCCGCGTTCAGGGCTTCACGGAGGCTTTTGAGGCCGCTGGCGGCGAAGTGGTCGGCATCGGCTGGGGCAGCCCCGCTCTGGCGGATTCCCTGAGCCGCGCCAACGATCTGCTTACCGCTCATCCCGAAGTCGACTTCGTCTATGGCTCCAACGGCGACTGCGGTTTGGCTGCCAAGGAAGCCATCGCCTCTCACAGCGATGTGACCGCTCAGGTGTACGCCACCGATCTGGACCCCGACATCCTCACCGGTCTGGCCGACGGCAGCATCAGCGCGGCCAACGGCGCGCACTGGATCAACGTGTACTTCGCGGCTTCCCTGCTGACCAATGCTGTGAACGGCAACGTCATCAAGGACGCGGACGGCAATGCGCCCCGTCTGGTCGTGCCGGTCATGACCCTGCCCAGCAGCTACATCGACCTGTACAACCGCCTGTGGCTCGAGAACGCCCCCTTCACCGAGGAAGAGCTGGCCGCGCTGGTCGGCGACGACGTGACGGTGGACGCGCTGCAGGAAGTGCTGGACAACTACACCAACGACCAGCGTCTGGACGCTCTGGTGGCTGCCGGCAAGGTGACGCAGGAGGAAGTGGACGCGGCTCGCAGCGCGGCTGAATAACCCAACTGAAAACGACGATATGGTGCGCGCCCTCTCCGGAGGGCGGCACCATATCCTTTCCGATCGCAATCACAAAACACTCAAGGGAGGGGTTCTTCTTGGAAAGCACTGCCAGAAATGAGCGGCAGGCCATCCTCAAGCGGGGAGGCATCGTGCTGGTCGTGGTCATCGCGCTGGTGTTGGTGCTCAACCTGATCACCGGTGGGCGATTCGCCACGTCCAGCAATCTGATCGCAATCGTTTCCAACTCTGTGTTTACGGCATTTATCGTGCTTGGAATGTGCTTTATCTTCTCTATGGGCATCACGGACCTGTCCATCGGCGCGGTGGTCATTCTGGCCAGCAACGTGGGTGGCATACTGGCGCTCAACGTGGGTCTGGGCTATTTCGGTATGCTGCTCGGCTCGATCGCCGTGGCCGTGGCCTGTATGCTTTTGAATGTGACGCTGATCCGCAGGGCGGAAATTCCGGCCTGGATCCTCGGTCTCGGCATGGTCATGGTGTACGAAGCCATCGGTGCCATCTATAACAACGGCCAGATCGCTCAGGGCAAGCAGTCCGTGTCCCTGAACAACAGCTATCGCGCGCTGGGCGCTCCGCCCTGGAACATCATCATACTGGTGCTGTGCGTGGCCGTGGCCTACTTCATTTACAACCGTACCTCCATAGGCTTCAACCTCAGGGCTGTGGGCAGTAACGAGGCGGTGGCGAAGCTGATGGGCGTCAACATCAACAAGGCCGTCATGCTGGCGGTGCTGGTGGGCGGTTGCTTCATCGGTATCGGCTCCGCCATCGACATCAGCTACGCGGGCCGCATCACGCCCTCCACGGGCCTGAACAGCGTGGCCATGGTGTTCAACCCGCTGGCGGCGTACCTGCTGGCTCAGGCGCTCAGCGGCATCTTCAACATTACGATCGCAGCGCCCATCGGCGCGTTCATCATCACCGCGGTATTCAACGTTCTGACCATCATCGGCGTTCCCTCCGGCACATGGCAGCAGGTGATGCTGGGCGCGGTAGTGCTGATCTGCGGTATGCTCTCCAGGAGGAATTATAAGGGGGTCGTCAAATGAGCGAGATTATTTTCCACGCGGAGCACATGATGAAGTATTATGGCGCGACGCACGCCAACGACGACGTTTCCATCACGCTGCCTCAGGGCGAGGTTCGCGGCCTGATCGGCGAGAATGGCTCCGGAAAATCCACCCTCATTTCCATGATCGCGGGCATGAACAAGCGAGACAGCGGCGATATGCAGATGATGGGCAAGCCCTATTATCCCCACAGCCCTCTGGACGCCAGCAACGCCAAAATCGGCACCGTGGTGCAGGAGCTGGGCATGGTGGACGGCCTGACCGTGGGCCAGAACATCTTCATGGGCCGCACGGACCGGTTCACCTCCGCCGGAATCATCAATCTGGGCAAGATGTATGCCGAGGCCGCAGCGCTGTTCCAGAAGTGGGGCTTCGCGGGTTTCCCGGTCAAAAGACTGGTTGGTACCCTCTCGGTGGAGGAGAAGAAGGTCGTGGAGCTGGTTCGCGCCCTGTCCATCGACCCGGAGCTGCTGATTCTGGACGAGATCACACAGGCCCTGAGCTTCAACAATCGCCAGCAGCTGCTGAAGATCATCCAGCAGGAGCGGGACGCGGGCAAGGCCGTGCTGATCGTCACCCACGACATTGAAGAAATGATCGCCATCACCGACCGCATTACCGTCATGCGCGACGGCAAGGTGGTTAACGAGGTGGCCAGCAAGGACATCACGCCCGACCAGCTGAAGCGCATGATGGTGGGCCGCGAGCTGAATGGCGCGTACTACCGCGAGGACGACGCCGAGGATTACGACAGCGACGTGGTGATGCAGGTCAGTGGTCTGACGGCCGAGGGCTTTGAAAACGTGTCCTTCGAGCTGCATAAGCGCGAGATACTTGGCCTGTGTGGCCTGTCCGACGCGGGCATTCACGAGGTGGCCGAGGCGCTCTTCGCCGTTCGGGACAAGAAGGCGGGCGACGTGAAGCTGACGGCCAGCGGCCAGAGCATCAAAACGCCCTGGCAGGCCATGGAGCTGAAGGTGGGCTATGTGCCCAAGGATCGCGACAAGCAGGCGCTGATGGTCAACGACACCATCGAGGACAACGTTTGTCTGGCGGGCGTCAGCCTGACGCAGAAGAAGCTGGGCTTCCTCAGCCCCCGGCTGCGCAAGGACATCAGCGAAAAGGTCATCAAGAAGTTTGAAGTCAAGACCAACGGTCCCGCGCAGGTGCTCAGCGGTTTGTCCGGCGGCAACCGGCAAAAGGTCAATTTAGGACGCTGGATGATTCAGGACAAGGACATTCTGATTTTGGACTGCCCGACCCGCGGCGTGGACGTGGGCGTGAAGGGCTATATCTATCAGATGATGATGGAGGCGAAGCGGGAAGGCGTGTCCATACTGATGATTTCCGACGAGCTTCCGGAGTTGATCGGTATGTGCGACAGACTGATCGTCATGAAGGACGGCAAGGCGATTTCCCAGGTGCTGCGAAGCGAAGGGATGACCGAAGAAAAGCTGATTGAGGTGATGATGTAATGAAGAACCGTTTTTGGTCATTGATCCAGAATTTCTTCCCGGTGATCGCGCTGGCGGTGATCCTGATCGTGTTCACCTTCCTGTCCGGCGGCAGGCTTTGGACGGCGCAGAACCTGCAGAGCGTGCTGAACACCATGATTCCATACTGCATCGGCGGGGCAGGGCTGATGTTTGCCTCCGCGCAGGGCAGCTCCAATATGTCCGTGGGTTCCACGCTGGCACTGAGCGCCGCGGTGGGCGCGTGGGTGAGCAACAAGCTGGGCTTCTGGGCGTTTATTCCCACCTGCCTCATCGTGGGCCTGCTGTGCGGCACCTTCGTCGGCTGGTTCATCACCACTTTCAAGGTCTCCTCGCTGATGGTCACGCTGGCGATGCTGATCGCCCTGCGCGCGCTGGTGACGTTGATCACCAACGGCAGCTCCATCTTTGTGGATTTCGCGGTGATGCGATTCAACGAAATGGGCATCAAGCTGCCGATCTTTCTGGCACTGATGGTATTGTTCTGGTATCTGTTCGAGCACACCAAGCTGGGCTATTTCTCCCGCTGTATGGGCGAGAACGAGGTGGTTGGCAAGTTCTCCGGCATCCCGGTGAACAAGTACAAGATCATCGCCTACGCCTTGGCCGGCCTGATGGCCGCCGTGGTGGCGATCTTCAATGTGGCGAACATCTGCGGTGCTTCCGCGACCATGGGCAATTTCTTTGAAATGACCTGTATGATCGCCATGTACGTGGGCGGCATCCCCATTCGCGGCGGCTCGAAGAGCCGGTTCTACAAGCTGATTCTGGGCGCGATGACGCTGGCCTTCCTTTCCAACGGCCTCACCATCAGCCGGGTGGACAGCGCCTACTCCGAGCTGATCCAGGGCGTCATCCTGCTGAGCGTTGTGTTCCTGAGCAACTTCATCCAGAAGCAGGTGACCCGTTACCAGATGGCCGCTGCCGCCAAGGCCTCTGTCGCCTGAGAGGTGGTGGCCTATGAAGCGACAGGCATTCAATCCGTTTCTACCTTGCCATGAGTACGTGCCGGATGGCGAGCCCCATGTGTTTGGGGATCGGCTGTACCTGTTCGGCTCCCATGACGCCTTCAACGGCGAGCGTTTCTGCCAGAACGACTACGTCTGCTGGTCTGCCCCGGTATCGGATCTGTCCGATTGGCAGTGCCACGGCGTCATCTACCGCAAAGACCAGGACCCGCTGAACGACGGCACGCGCTTCATGTACGCGCCGGACGTGGCCAGGGGCTCGGACGGTCGGTACTACCTCTACTACACGCTGGACTTCGTCTGCGCCGTCTCCGTGGCCGTGGCAAGCGAGCCCGCAGGCCCCTATGAATACTATGGCGTCGTTCGGGATGTGGACGGGCACGTGCTGGGGCAAAGGGAAGGCGACGTATTCCAATACGATCCGGGCGTGCTGGTGGACGCGGACGGCTCCGTGCACCTCTATTCCGGCGTGGCCTGCGAAAACGGGCCGCTGGAAAAGCGTCTGGGCGGTGTGAAGCGCGTGATGAACGCCTCCTACCACTACCGATTGGACCGGGATATGCGCACGGTGATTACACCGGGCACGCCGGTGGCGCCCGGCGCGGCTCTGGCGGTGGACACGCCCTACGAGGGCCATGCCTTCTTCGAGGCAAGCTCCATTCGCCGCATTGGCGATACTTACTATTTCATCTACTCATCCACCAACAGCCATGAGCTGTGCTATGCCACCAGCGACCGGCCGGAGGGCCCATTCCACTATGGCGGCGTGCTGGTGAGCATCGGCGACATCGGGTTGGACGGCAGGGTGGAGGACCGTCAGGCGGACAACCACCTCGGCACCACCCATGGCAGCCTGGTGGAGGTGCTGGGGCAGTGGTACGTGTTTTACCACCGCCAGTCCAATGACAACCAGCTGTCCCGACAGGCCTGTGCGGAGAAGATTACCATCGCGCCCGACGGCCATATCGATCAGGTGGAGGTGACCAGCTGCGGCCTGAACGACGGCTGGCTGGAGGGCAGGGGAACCTATGAGGCGCGCATTGCCTGCAACCTGTCCGGCAAAGATGGGCCGACGCGGTATACGCCCTTTCGCACACAGCCCACCGGGCAACCCTATTTTACGCAGGACGAACCCGACAACGACAGCGGCTCCGCTCAGTATATCCGCAACCTGACGGACGGCAGCTGGACGGCCTTCAAGTATTTCCAGATGAAGGGCGCGGACCGGGTCGCCGCGGATTACCGGGCGACCGGCGCTGGACGCCTTCTGGTTTCTCTGAGCCAGAACGGTCAGCCCGTCGCCGTACTCCCCATCCTTCCCGCGGACCTCTGGCGGGAGGCGTCGGGCAGATGTGCGCCGCTGTACGGCAAACAGGCGCTGTACTTCCGCTATGAGGGAGAGGGCGCGCTGGATATGCGGAGCATCACCCTGTCCTGATACCGATCTCTTCTGCCGCGACCGAGCCTGTCGCGGCAGAATTTTGTGTTTCTTCGGTTGTGTGTTATAATGATTAGGAAAGCCGCAGGTTTTCCGGTCAGCCGGGCCCCGGAGGGCAGCACGGCTGAAATCATGGTATAATAAACGAAGGATATGACGGCGCGGGATGTGCCGCTGAAAGGGGGCTGACCGGATTGATCAATTCTCCCAGCTATGAGCATATTACCTTTGACGACGGGCTTCCGATCAAGGTGAAGGTCAGACGGCTGAATATGCTCCGGCTGCGCTGGCACAGCCACCCGGAGCTGCTCTTCGTGGTCAAGGGCAGCATCGGTGTCTACATCAATCAGGAAAGCTGTGTGCTGCAAACAGGGCAGATGATGTTTATCGGCAGCGGGGAATTGCACACCATCGAACCCGCGGAGGAGGACAATCTGCTTGTGGAAATCCAGATGGACGGCGCTGCGTTGACACCGGGGAAAAACGCGCCTGCCTATAATTTCTTCCGGGGTCGTTTTCTTGCGGAGATGCAGAACGGAGCGCTGGATTTGACGGAGATGAATCGGCTGATGGCGCTCATCGTCTATGAATATGACAAGCGCCCGAAGGGCTATGCCCAGCAGATTATAGGCTATGCGAACATGATGATCGCGTGGCTGATTCGCTACGACTATCTGACGGAGTCCACCGAGGGAACCGATCCGAGCAACCAGCTCTACAGCCGCATGAACGACATACTTCGCTATATGTACGAGCACTACGACGAGCGTCTGACGTTGCAGGACGTGGCCGAGCATGAGCATCTTTCCTATTATTATCTCTCATCGAGCTTTTCAAAAATCACGGGTATGACCTTTCGGGAGCACCTGACCCAGATTCGCCTGCAAAAATCCATCGGTGAGCTGTGCGGTACCCGAAATTCCATCGAGATGATTGCTGCCGCCTACGGCTTCAACAGCGCCAGAAGCTATAGCACGCTGTTCGCCCGCCAGTATGGCTGCTCGCCTGCCGCCTATCGGGAGTCCTATTTGAAAAAGATTTTACAGCCGGATTCACTGGACAACGATTCCGCGGATTACGAAGTGATATACGCTCTGATGAACAATTCCGTGCAAATCGCGGCACCGCGCCCCCTGTGGCAGGAGGAGCGAGAACTGCGGGTGGACGTGTCGAACAGTGCGGGCTCCCTGAACCACATATGGTCCGTCACGGCGACCTGCGGCCGGGCCGCGGACCTGCTCCAGAAGGACATTCAGGAAATCGTCCGCCGTGCCAGAAAGGACATTGGCTTTACCTACCTTCGCTTTCACGGGTTGTTCAGCGACGAAATGATGATCTGCAACCGGGACGACGAGGGTCGGATTCGCTACAACTGGATCTATGTCAACCAGATATTCGACTTCCTGCTCAGCATCGGTATGCGCCCGTTTCTGGAGCTGTCCTTTATGCCCAGCGAACTGGCCTCCGGGTCGGAGACGGTGTTCTGGTATCGGGCAAACATCACTCCGCCGCGGGACATGGCGGAGTGGGAATCGCTGATCTACCACTTGATTCGCCATTGCGTTGAGCGATACGGCTACCAGGAGGTGAGCCAGTGGAAGGTGGAGGTGTGGAGCCAGCCGGACTACAAGGGCTACTTCTGGACGGGCGACATGGAAGATTATTTTAAACTGTATCGCGCCAGCGCCCTGGCCGTAAAGCGCGCCTGCTCGGACCTGCAGATCGGCGGTCCCGGCATTACCTCCATTGAGTTTGAGAAGAGCGAATGGATTCGGCGCTTTACCGTCTTCTGCAAGGAACAGCAGGTGCCGCTGGACTTTATCACCTTTCACCTGTATGCGGATAGACACGTCTATTCTGCCCGCGGCAGCGAGATGGTTCCCCGATGGGTGCCGAACTCCCAGATTCCGCGGGGGATCGAAAGGGAATTGGCGGAAAATCATATAAGCGCCGCCGACGGGCTGGTGCGGCAGTTTCACATCACGGAATGGAACCTGTCGGCTCGCTATCTCTTCTGCGTCCGCGATACGGTCTTCATGGCGCCCTATGTGATCCACACGCTGCTGTCCTGCGCGCCGATGGTGGATTCTATGGCTTTTTGGACGCTCAGCGACCTGCTGAACGAGATCAAGATGCCCGTGACGGCCTTCCACGGCGGCATGGGGCTGTTCCACGCGCCGGGGATCCCGAAGCCCGCTTATCTGGCGCTCCGGCTGATGCACCAGCTGGGAAATCAGGTGATCGCGCAGGGCGACGGCTGGATCGTCACCAGAAGGGGCGAACTGATACAGATTCTGATGTATCACTTGGTCTATCTGGACCAACTGGCGCAGCAGGTCACCGACTTTACCAGCGAATTTACCGGCAATGTATACGCCCTTTTCGAGGAAAAGCCGATGATCCGCTATGAGATCACGCTGGAAAACATGGGGGAGAAGTATCATCTGACGCGCTATGAGATCAACAGGAGATATGGCAGTGCCTATGACGTGTGGTCTGCCATGGGCGCGATGTCGGACATGAGGCGAGAGGAGATCGACTATCTTCGCACCGCCTCCGTTCCAAAACTCTCCTCTGCCGATATAGCCGCAGAGGACGGCAGGCTCTGCCTTGAGGCGCTCCTTCCGCCGCATGGCTGCCAGCTGATCATTCTGGAACCGATGTAATCAATATGTAGACGGCTTACTGTTGAAATGCGCAAAACAGTCTTGACAATGGGCTGTGATTGATATAAAATGAACGTGTTCACAAAAGGAGCGTGAAGCAGTGCCAAAGATCATTCCCGAATTGAAGGAGCGCTTCATTTCAGCGGCGAAGCGCCGCTTATCGGAGAGCAACGATGTCACCATCCGGCAGGTTGCCCAGGATTGCGAGACGGCGGTGGGCACGGTGTACAATTACTTCCCGTCGAAGGAAGCGCTGCTGGCAGAAGTGATGATGGAGGATTGGCTGATCTGCGGCGAGCATATGCGCTCGGACGCGATGAATGCCGCGAATCCTCTGGATGCCGTGCGGGCAACGACGATGGCCTTGAGGGGCTTTACCGCGAAGTACGCCGCGTTGTGGCGCAACTACGCGGGCGCGCGGGACAGCATGGAAACGCTGAACAGCAGGCATCACCTAATCATCAAAGAGATTGCGTTGGCAGCTGCCCAAACCATTGAGCGCTTTGATGTATCAGGCGACGCTTATCTGCCCGAGGTGCTGGCGGAGCTGATCCTCTACGCCAGCCGGACCGACGATGGCTTTGAACGGATTGCGAATGCACTGGAAAAGATACTGAAGTGATATAAAGGCGCGTGAGCGCTGATTATAGAAAGGGGAATGTACCATGAAAAAGTTCCTGATTCTCGCTCTGGCGCTCTGCCTGGCGGCACTGCCCGCTCTGGCTGAGGCCGATGCCGTCACCTCCGCCTCCGTCAATGATTTTTATGCGGACGGCATGCTGGAGGGCGACGACCTGATGAACGCCATCAACGCCTACAGCGGCTTCTATGCCGTGGCGTCTGTCAATTCCGACGGCACCCCGAACCTCGGCTTCTACATCTATGGCTGTGTGAAGATCGACGAGACCTACTATCTCCAGCTGGGCCTGTCCCCGAACCAGACGACCTCCAATGTGGACGCCGGCAGCGAGCTGGTCGCCATGTATGCGGCCCTGCCGGAGGAAGGCGCGACCTATCCCACCTCCGGCGCGCGCATGAGCCTGTCCAAGGTGACGGATGAAGCGCTGCTTGAGGAGCTGCTCAAGACCGCGCCGCAGGGCTTCACCCCCATGTATTACGAGATCACCGCTGTCCGCTCCTTGGGATAAGCGCAAAAGCATATGGCCGCCAGCCGGGGAATTTGAATGCCGCGGCTGGCGGCCGTCTGTTTTGATTGCGAGGGCCTGTTGAGTTTCAGCCCATTATAATGTATAATGCTTCAGAAAGAAACGGAGGGAGGATTTGCTTTGAGCTATTGGATTGTGTTGCTGGTCAGCTTGTTGGCCTGTTCGGTGGGCTTCCACATGTACATTTGGTTCTTCTCGGTGGGCTATGGGCTGTCTATCGCGGTGATCGGCGCGGCCCTGGCCATCGGCTTTCACAGTGTAATGGCCCTGCCGGAGTGGATCGCCTGCATCCTGCTGTTCGTCTATGGCCTGCGGCTGGGTGGGTATCTGCTGCTCCGCGAGATCAAGAGCGCGGCCTATCGGAAGGTACTCAGCCCTGAAATGGAGCGCAGCAAGAAGATGCCCATCGCCGCGAAGCTGGCGCTTTGGGCGACGTGCGGCCTGTTGTACACGCTGATGACGATTCCTCTGTTCTTCCGCTTGAAGAACGGCGCGGAGCCCGACGCCATGCTTTGGAGCGGCCTCGCGGTCATGGCTTGCGGCGTCGTGCTGGAGGCGGTCGCGGATCTGCAAAAGACGGCCGCCAAGCGTAAGAACAGCCGGCGGTTTGTGGATTCAGGGCTGTATCGCTTTGTCCGCTGTCCCAACTATCTGGGGGAGCTGCTCCTCTGGCTGGGTATGCTGCTGACGGGGACGACCGCGCTCCGCGGACCGTGGCAGTGGCTGTTTGCCATGCTGGGCTTTATACTGATCACCTGGGTGATGTTCAGCGGCGCGCGCCGTTTGGAGCTTCGTCAGGATAAGAATTATGGCGCGGACCCGGAGTATCAGCGATACGTCAAGAGCGTGCCGATCATCATTCCCTTCGTACCGCTGTACAGCGTGAAGAAGTATAAGTTTCTGGTGGCGTAAGGCGAAGGCGGATATGCCGATAGCGCAAAACAATGGAAGAAGACCGCGTGGCGGACATGGCGGTTAAGCCCAGGAGAGATGGCTTTTCACGCGGCCCTTCTACCTTTGACGGAGAAAAGCGCATAGTCTTTTGAAACCGAGAGATAAAAATAGGCAAATCAGAACAAAGAATGGTTGCAATGAAGCTGTTTCTTGTGTTATTAAAGTCGGGAATATAGGGCGTGTTTCTAAAATCACCGCAACGCATTTTCGGCGTATTTGCCGGCATTTCAGTGTTGCTTTTCTTTGATTTACCTCCAGTAAACCTGCAAGGCGACAAACCCTTTGGGTTTGTCGGTCGGTACTTGGTCGACTGCCGACGGCTCAAATCGAAGATTCCAATACGTACATTTTAGGCTAGGTTATATACTGCTGTCAAGTGTTATAAAATCTGCCTCCGCGCCTGAAAACACGGGGATTTACGCTAATGTCATCACCCTATTAATTCATAGGCTGTTATCTGATTTGACTACGTAGGAGAAAGATAACAAGGGAAAAACCGAGGGAATAAACGACAAGGTAATTGGCTCTGTAGCATATTGTGCGAATCAAAATAAGGGTACATTGTCTAGAAGGTTTGGAGGTTCGGATTCTGATACCCAAACCAGAACTACGACATTCAAGCCAATCTAAAGTATCCTCTCCTCCTGGGAGTAACATAGTAAAACAGTCAAAATCCCTGTAGTTTCGAGGACTTTGACTGTTTTCTTTAGAGTTAATCGCTTAAATCTGCTTCAAGATACTACACGATTACAGTAACTACTTTTGTTTTCCAAAACAGTCGTTGTCATTACATATTGCCGCGCATCAAGTTCATGTTATCTATCTATTTGGATTTCGCAGGAAACTGTCATTCCCTCTGGAGTATTTTCCTGCAAAATTGTCAATGCCCGATCAGTAAGTTCTTTTTCTGTTATGTCGGAAAGCTCGGCTTCACTTAAACTATTAACATAAGTTTGTAGGTCTACTCCAAAGGAACGCAGGACGTTATCTCGCTCCGCAATCGTCACCGTATCCGGGGAAATAATCTCATATTCCAGATAGTATGTAGCCATAAAGAGAAAATCGTAGATTGGGCCTTCGGTTTCAAAAATAGCTTTTTCCGATTCGTTCAGCGGTGTGCTTAACCGTCCATTTTTCACATAGCCGGAGAAAAACGCATCTTCGTTCATCTGTTCCGCATACAACTCGCTGAGCGACGCTCGGAGCGTCACGTTTATAAAGTCGTAGTTTTCATCATTGGGGGATACGTTTACCTGCACATTGGCTTCAAGCAGTTCACCTAATTCCGGCAATAAAGAAGAATTAAATTCTGATATACTCATTTGTGAATACCCATCCATTTTATACGCGACGAGTTTTGCGTAGGCATAAAGGGAGTCTGTCATGGGATTCTCTTCACGCAACTCTATTCCGGTGATTACGTTATTATCGTAAACTGTGAATGCCTTTCCTTTTCCTTGATTCGTCGAATGGATAACCAATACAGAATCGTCGGGCTTTTCGTCACAAAAACTTTCAATCAGACTTCCGTTATAGTAAATATTACCTTTTCCGCCGTCGATTGCTTCATAGGTGATTCCAAACCGCTCATATTGCTTCATCATTTCTGCGATAGTAGCGCCGCCACTACCGCCATTTCCCATTGCTACAGATATTTCGTCATTTTCGGTTTTGCTTATCGGGCTTTCATTTTGGGCGTTGCGCTCAATAGAAATATCTTCCATCCTGTCAGGATGTTCTCCGCCCTCATCGGTAATCGCTTCCATTGAATCATAGGAGTCATATTCTCTTGAATCGAATTCCTCCTGCGAATAAGGAACTATATCAACAATACCGCCAAACAGGGTTGTACTCCCGTCGCTGTTCGTTATGTCGTTTCTTACTGTATGAATGTCAACAATACCATCTTCATCATAGTATTTATAACGGGAAACGGTATCAATGCCCCCCTGTCCGTTGCTGCGCTCATATCCGTCAAGGAAGTACCGAACCCTTTTGCCATTGTATTTCAAAATTCCATTGTCAAACATTACGCCAAATGGTTCATACTCATTGATATAGCTTTCAATATCATTGCTTCCCATTCCACTTTCATTGGTGTTCGTACTTGAGGAAAATGCTTCAGTAGCTTCGCTTTGTGCGGAAACAGGATTTGTCAAAAAGCAAATTGCCATAACAACACACACGGTCAAAGCAGCGGCAATTATCCAAATAGCAGGTTTCTTATAATTCAACACGGTTTTCACACGCTCCTTTACTCCTATTTCTCCGAATGCAAGCGGATAAGTAAAAACGACAGTCCGCCGCATACTGCACGATAGCAGCGCTCTTGAATATGCTTTTCGTTCTTCAATGCCATATTGATGTATCGCTCTTTCATCACAGGCAAGTTCAACATCCCGGCAAAAGAGGACATATGCTGCCCAAACAAACGGATTGAACCAATAGACGGACAGTAATACATATCCGACAAGTTTCCAAAGCGGATCTTTCCCCTTTATGTGCGCCCGTTCATGCGCTATCACATATTCCATTTGTGACTGATCCATGCTGGAAGAAAGATAAATCCGTGGTTTTATCAATCCATAAACAAAGGGTGATTGCAGCTTATCGCAAATCCATACGTTATCAAACAGATTTGCGGCTTCATGCAACTTGCTTTTCAATCGGAAAACGCTTGCGGCGGCATAGCAAAGCATGAAAACAACGCCAATTAACCATATGATTCCAGCTATGGAAAACCCGATATAGGCCGATTGTGTGTTTGAAACACCATGCGCCGTAACGGTATTATGAATCATCGGATTCAACGTACCATCAACAACAGATATTCCGCTTTTTACCGTCGGCGTGTCAGCATATAAGCCGAATGTCGTAGCACTTGGAACAAGGCTGAATTTACTCTCCAAAGAAAGCGGGCAAATGAGCCGAAAAGCGACGATTCCCCATAAAACAAGTCGTATCCATTTAGGGGACTTGCGCAGGATATATCTTACGATAACCACGGCTAATATTAGCCAGCTTGCGGAAATGCTCATGTTAAGCATTTTCATTATTAAACCATCCATGCCTAACCCTCCGTCACTTCGTCAATCATTTTATA
>JAFVBK010000216.1 GCA_017480045.1 Clostridia bacterium | reverse complement strand
CGTCTCGGCCTTGATCGCGACGATGGATTCCTCAAGCACCTTCGCGTCGTCCTTGCCCCAGCGATCCAGCATCTTCACGTAGCCCTGAATCACCGCGATGGGCGTACGCAGCTCATGGGATGCGTCGGAGACGAACTGCGCCTGCTGGCGATAGGCGGCGTGCATGCGGGACAGAAGATCGTTGATGGCGTCTTCCAGCCCTTGCAAATCCTTATCCCCGGTAGACAGTCTGTCCCCAATGTCAATCTGTTCGATGGCGTGCTCCAGGCTGTGAAATTTCTCTTCGTCCATGCCCCGTCGGACCTGTTCCCGCTCCGCGGCGCGCCGGGCGGCGGTCTCGTCGGTCAGGCGCTGCGCCGTTTGAGCCATGCGATCCAGCGGCTTTAACAGGCGCCGGGCGTCGGATGCCCTCCCAAAGAAGCCCAGCAACCAGAGCGCGCCTTCCGCGCCCAGCAGCGGACCGCCAAAGCGCATGGCCAGGCCGACGAATTCCCTGAGAGCCACGATGTAGGTCTCGCCCTGCCATTCAAAGCTGTAAAGCAGGCTCTCGAGCGCCGCCTTTCCCCGCAACGAGGCGTCCAGCGTCAGACTGCGGGGCATTCGCCACCCGGCAAACGCGCCGGTAACCGCCGTCTCCCGGGCATACAAATAGGCCGCCAGGCAGGTCAACAGCGCCAGCAGGTTCAAAAGCAGAATCTGTCTCAGCTTCTTCCACTGCCACGCCCGGTGAATGCGCCTGGCAATAGAGTTGAATCTTCGATTGGCGTTCACCGGCGCGCCCTCCTCTTAAGCATATGGTCACACCCGAAGCACATACCCAACGCCGCGCACCGTGTGCAGCAGTTTAACGCCATAGGCGTCGTCGATCTTGCCGCGCAGATAGCGCACGTAGACGTCCACGATGTTGGTCTCTCCCATGTAGTCATAGCCCCAGACGCGCTCCACCAGCGCGCTGCGGCTCATGACGATGCCCTCGTTTTCCATCAGCGTCCGCAGGAGATCAAACTCCCGATGGGTTAGCTCGATGGGCTGCCCGTCGTAAGCGGCGGTATAGCGGTCCACATCCAGCGCAAGCGCCCCGGCGGTCAGCACATGGGACGCGGGCTGGCGGCGCTGTGCCTTGCGCAGCGCCGCGCGGATGCGGGCCAGCAGCTCCTCGATCTCGAAGGGCTTGGTGATGTAATCTTCCGCACCCATATCGAGACCCGTGACCTTGTCCATCACCGAGTCCCGGGCCGTCAGCATGATCACGGGCGTGTCCACCGTTCGGCGCGCCCGGCGCAGCACCTCCAGGCCGTTCAGCCCCGGCAGCATGATGTCCAACAGCACCAGATCGTATGCGCCGCTCTCCATCTTATTCAGCCCGTCGCGCCCATCCGGGGATTTGTCCACCTCATAGCCCTCGTGCAGCAGCTCCAGCTCCACAAAGCGGGCCAGCTTTGCCTCATCCTCGACGATCAATATGCGCTCCGACATTCGTTCACTTCTCCCCTGTAACTTCCTCTTTCACCTTTTCGGCGACCTCCGCCGCCTTCTCCATGGCCTGATTTACGCTCTCCTTGCCCAGCTCCGAACCGCTGAAGGCATAGCGGAAGCCTGCAAACAGGCCGATTACCAGAAGCGGCACGCAGACCCAGAATGCGAAGACCATCAGCAACACCAGGACCAATACCGGCATCTCGAGCATCAGCTCCTCGCCCCGCCGCACCTCGAAGCGGTTGCGGTTCCCAAGGTTGAACGCGCTGCGAATCAAATCGCCCAGGCCCTTCACGACGCCGCGGCCGCGTGCTCTGGCGCCGTCCTTCGGGGGTTCTTCCTTCGCCTCACGGCGGGTAGAATAGGTCTCTCCCCCCGCTTCACCGCGCTCCTTTTCCAGCAGCAAAGCCGCGTCCAGCATCTCCCAATCGCAGGCCTCCAGAGCCGTCTTGGCCTCCTCCAGAGTCACGCCCATCTTCTCGGAAAGCCTTTCCGTCATCTCATAATGCGTCATCTTGTGTTTCCTCCTGTTCTCTGGTTGATGGCATCATTATAGCTTCCGAAAATGAAATGCCAAGAAGACAGGATTAGAAATAGATTAGAAATTCATTTAAAAGCATCGCAAAGCGCGAAAAATCGATCATTACACAGTCGTAGGGGCGGCGTTGCGCCGTCCGCCGGGAGGCAAGATGGCTCGCTTTGCTCCCGGGCTGCGCCGCAACAGCGCCCCTACAGGTATTTATTGATCATGCCATATTCCGGGACGGCCTTTTCCAACCGCCCGTACGTCAATTATACCGATTCTTCGCGAACCGCCAGCCGTCGCGGCACATGTCGTCGATGTTCCGCGCAGCATGCCAGCCCAGCAGCTTCGCGGCCTTATCGGTTTCGGCATAGCAGCTGGCGATATCGCCCGCGCGGCGCGCAGCGACGCGGTAGGGAATCTCATGTCCGCAGGCCTTCTCAAAGGCGCGCACGATCTCCAGCACGCTGGTGCCCTTGCCGGTTCCCAGGTTGACGGCCTCCGCGCCGGGATGATCCTTCACATACTCCAGCGCCGCCAGGTGTCCCAGCGCCAGGTCTACCACGTGGATGTAATCCCGCACGCCGGTGCCGTCAGGGGTATCGTAGTCGTCGCCGAACACCGTCAGCTGCTTGAGCTTTCCAGCGGCGACCTGCGCCACATAGGGCAGCAGGTTGTTGGGTATGCCGTTGGGATCCTCGCCGATCAGCCCGCTCTCATGCGCGCCGATGGGATTGAAGTAGCGCAGCAGGCAAATCCTCCACTCCGGATCGGCCACCGCCAAATCCCGCAGCATCTGCTCAATCATCACCTTGGTGTAGCCATAGGGATTGGTAGCGGAGGTGGGCATCTCCTCACGGAAGGGCACGGGGTTGTTCATGCCGTACACCGTAGCGGAAGATGAGAACACGAACTGCTTCACGCCGTGCGCGCGCATGACTTCGGCCAGCACGAGAAAGCCGTACAGGTTGTTGTCATAGTACTCCAGGGGTTTCTGCACCGATTCGCCCACCGCTTTCAGGCCCGCGAAGTGAATTACGGCGTCGATAGCGTGCTCTCTGAACGGTACGTCCAGCGCCGCCCGATCGCGCAGGTCCGCCTCGTAAAAGGCAAAGTCCTTGCCCGTGATGGTGCGGATGGCCTCCAGAGCCTCGGGCTTGGAATTGACGAAGTTGTCGACGATCACGACCTCATAGCCCGCGTTCAGCAGTTCAACGCAGGTGTGGCTGCCGATATAGCCGGCGCCGCCGGTAACCAATACCTTCATACCTGATATCCTCCTCAAATGGTTAAAGTTAGACGCATATCGCGCTCAGCGCCGGGTCGTCCGCCGCGCGACCCTCAAAATAGCGATGCAGGTCGTAGGGCGCGTAGATGCCCGCATCGGTCACCACGCCGGACACCAGATGGGGCGGCGTGATGTCGAAGCTGGGATAATAGCCCTTGACGCCTTCGGCAGCCGTGCGAACGCCCATGGCCTGCAGCACGAATTCCGGGTCGCGCATCTCGATGTTCACCGTATCCACCGTGGGATGTCCCGGGTCAGGCGTACCGGTGACGAAATAGGGAATGCCCATGTACTTCGCCACGATGGCGATCTGAAAGGTGCCCACCTTGTTCACCACATAGCCGTCCAGCGTAATCGCGTCGTCGGCGGAGGTAAACACATCGATGCCCTCGTTCTGGATCACCCAGGCGGGCATGTTGTCGGTGATCACCGTCACGTCAAAGCCCATATCACGGCACACGGTGGCCGTCAGCCGCGCGCCCTGGAAGTAGGGTCGG
>JAFVBK010000215.1 GCA_017480045.1 Clostridia bacterium | reverse complement strand
TCGCTACATCCTCACCGCCCACTTCAAGCCGAAGGATACGGTGCGGGTGGATTACGAGGCCGGGGAGTTTGGCTCCATAACCAACGCGCTGGACTTCTATGGCGAGAATGGGGGCTATACGGGTTCCAAGGCCGTGCCGGATGAGAGGTATATATTCGTCGGCTGGTACGACAAGGAAGACCTCGACGGCGACCCCGTGTACACGGAGCCGGAAATCACGCCGGAGGTTTTGAGGGATACGCTCAAGCCGCAGAAGAATAAGACCTACGTCGCGAAATTCAAGGCCAATCCCACCATGCCCTTCAAGATATCGGTGGAGCCCAAGGCGAATTACGGCACGGTGACCTATACGAGCGGCGGACGCAACATATCGTTCCTGGGAGGGCAGATATCGGGCAAGGACAGCGACATCCACCACACCATCACCGCGCGGCCCGCGGAGGGCGCTGTGTTCGATCATTGGGAGTGGCGCGGCGAGGATGGCACGGTGTTAGAACTGACAGAAAGCGACGCCAAGATTTTGGATCCCACCTCGTCGATCCTGCCGAACAGTACCAAAGTGCCGCAGTGGGATGCCCAGCTGGTGGCCGTGTTCAAGCCGGACGAAGAGAAGCAGATCATCATCAATTATGTGATTGATGATAGGATCGATGCGGAGGTCATAAACAAATACCTGAGCGTGAGCAATGGCAGAGAAATCGCCATCTCAGCGGAAGACATCCTGGAGGGATCTACGGCGAGCGCCGCGGACGGCTCAAATTGGACTTTCGCGGGCTGGATCGTCGCGAATGCGGACGGCACAGTCCGCTCCGTGGCGGGCTCCGGCGAGGCGGAGCTTGTGCCCTACGGCAATGTGATCAGCGATAACATTGTGGTGCAGGCGGATGGAACCCGGACGGTGACCTACGCCGCGCTGTTCAGGCCGACGAACAAGGGCATCATCAGTTACAATGCAAACTTAAAGGGCGTTAACGTCACCTGGGATGGGCAGACTGACTTGATATGGACGACCAACGAAGGCGGCGTGGCTTTCGCCGATAATAATGGTGGAAATTACTACACACAAAAGAAGGCTGACGGCACTTATTGGACCTTCACTATCCCGGAAATAGAGCCGAAGGCCGAGGGATATAAGTTCATCGGTTGGTTTGACAAATCGCGCGAGGGTCAGATTAAAGGCGCTATAGCGAATTTGGAAAATATCGAAAAGCAGAAAGAGCCCGCGCTGAGGCAGAAGAACGAGACGCTGTACTTCCTCTATGAGGATGATCGCTATACGCTGGAAGCGCTGTGGGTCAAGATTGATGCTCAGGATAAGGTTGTGGCCTTTAATCAGGCGCAGCATAGCATCACCGGCGAGGTGAACATAGAGGCGGGCACGCTGCTGAAGGAAGACGGCCAATATAGGCAGGATGTAATTAAATTGTTGACTGAGGCGGGCTTCAACTACGACGCAAGCAGGAACACCTTTTCTGGCGTTTCGCTTAAATACAGATTGCTGGAAGACGCAGGTCCGGACAGCAAAGAGGATCGGGCAGAATATAGCGATTCATTCAGCAGGACCGAGCCCGGCGTATACAGGGTGCGCGTGTGGGCGACGGGAACCTTGGCCGGCTCACCGTTTAATGAGTTCAAAGATGTGACGCTGACCATCCTGCCCAAGACGGTGACTGTTGTGAAATACTGGGACGACGACGGGCAAGAAGAGAAGCGCCCGGAGGAGCTGACGGTCACGCTGAAAGCGAATAATGGCGGAGAAGAGGTCAGCCTCCCAAGCTTCATAGAGAGCGGCTGGACCCAGTCGGGGAGCACCTGGACCAAGACCTTCACGAATCTCCCCTTCGGAGATGGCGACGACATCTACACCTATTCGGTGAAGGAAATCGTTCCCGCAGGCTATCATCAGGTGGGCGAAGCGATCGAGGATTCCGAACAGGCCCACACATCGCGGCTGAAGGATGACAAATATCAGAACGATACCTTTACCATCACCAACGCGCCGAACACGCTGACCGTCGTTAAGCGGGTCACCGGCGATATGGGCGAGCGGAACCGGGCTTTTACCTTCACGCTGGCGGTGGACGGGGGCGGCAGCTTCGTCTGGTATAAAAACGGAGAGAAGGAGTCGGCGGAGCTCTCCTCAGGAGGCACGTTCACGCTGAAGGACGGCGAGCGCGTGGCCATCGAATTCCTGCCGGCGGCGACGAACATCACCATCTCAGAGCAAAATGAGAACTACGCGACGAGCTGGTCGCTGGACGGCACGGTGAAGCAGTCGGACAGCGATAATGTCACGATTCAGCTGGCGGGAAACGGCGAGCTGGCTGTGACCAACAATCTGGAGCCTGTGGCGCCCACGGGCGTGAACACGCGGGCGGCCCCCTTCCTGCTGATGATGCTGCTGGCGCTGGGCGTGCTGGCGCTGAACCGCGGGAAGCGCGAGAGGGGAGGTGATCCCCCTGGCGAGTGAGCTGAGACGGGCGCTCTCCCTTCGCTGCGACCCGGCACGGTTGAACCGGGCGCGGGACGGGAACGGCGCGAAGACGCGCGACGGAACGCGCGCAGAGAGCATTAGAGACGGAACCGGCTGGTCTTCCCACCGCCTGCGGTGGCGGACGACCGCGACACGAACACTTGAACTGAATTTCAATTCCAACACAGAAAGGAAGCTTGCAATGAATAAGAAGATTTTGGCTATCCTCCTCGCGGCGATGCTGGTGCTCACGATGGCGGGAAGCGCGCTGGCGGCGGATATGGGAGCGAGTGGAACTATAAGCACGACTGATAGTTCAGTTACATTGAAGAAAGCCATAGAGGTGACGAATTATTCCGACTATGGTGCTTATGCTCCTACGATTACATATACCTATACGCTGTCGAACGGTACTGCCGAGGGTACGGTGACTGGTGAAGTTGTGGATAGTACTACTGACCCTAAAGAGACCATGACGGTGAATTACAAGGCGGGTTTAACGTCTTATTTGGCAAGTAGTTCTAATGCGGTTCAAACCGCAGTGTTTACGAATACTGATACCCCTGAAACAGGCGGAACCACTGTGTCAAAGGATCTCACTTGGACGTTTGATGCCTCGAAATTCCCTTCTGCTGGTGTGTACAGGTTTGTGGTTGCGGAAACCAGTACATCTGTGGCTCCTGCAAATATTGGCATTGAGAGAGATACGACTTACGATACTTCGAAATATCTGGATGTGTATGTTAAAAATGAAGACACGGGTAAGGCCATCTATGGTTACGCACTTGTTGATGATGAGAATAGCACCGTTGATTCCACAAAAGACAAGAGCCAAGGCTGGAATGCGGGCACTGACCTGGAGAAATACAAAACCTACAATCTCACCATCACGAAAAAAATCACCGGCTCCGGCGCGGATATGACCGCAAAATTCCCTTTCACTGTAACATTGACCGGTGAAATGGGCTATGCCAATATTACTACTGCTGGTAGTGACGGCGAAAGTGTTTCTAGTTTTGCTACGGCGACTGGCAATACTCAGAGCGCGACGGTGACCGGGAATCTTGGTGATGGCAAGACCATCGTTATCAAGGGCTTGCCCACCACTGTGAGTT
The DNA here is from genome assembly GCA_017480045.1 of Clostridia bacterium. GTDB lineage: Bacteria > Bacillota > Clostridia > Christensenellales > Aristaeellaceae > UBA2862. Next base: position 8,281 of record JAFVBK010000215.1, on the reverse strand, counting down.
TCTCCGTTGCTGAGAGGAATCCGACTCCCGATACGTATACAATTTCCAGCGTTAATGTTACTGGTGTTACTGCGACCGGCACAACTGGTACTTTGGCTGGCAATGCTGCGGATACGAGTGTTCTTGCTAGTACGGCCATTGCCAATACTGGTACAAGTGCTATTTCGGTTGAAGTAACCAATAACCTCGACTTGATCTCTCCCACCGGCGTGGTGCTGCGCTTTGCGCCGTACATCATCATGGCGGGCATCGCGGTGGCGCTGCTGGCGCTGGCCTCCCGTCGCCGCAAGGACGCTCAGGACGAGAGCGACGCCATCTAACCTTTGATTCCTTCGCTCCGGGGCCGGATCTTTGGCTCCGGGGCTTCCCAGGGCCCTCGGCGGTGCGGTCGAAGGCCCTGGGAAGCCGCGCAAACCCAACCGAATGGACGGTGAACGCATGTCCGCAGAAAAAAAGGCCAGGAGCCCCATGCGCTATGTGCAGCGGGCGCTGCTGCGCGCGCTGATCACCGTGGCGGCGATCTATCTGGTGTTCAGCTATGTGCTGGGCCTGACCACCGCGCCGAACAACGACATGTATCCCCGCGTGGACGCGGGCGATCTGCTGCTCTACTACCGGCTGGACAAGGATGTGAAGGCCCAGGACGTGGTGGTGCTGCGCAAGAACGATACCACCTATATCGGTCGGGTCGTGGCCGTGGCGGGGGACAGTGTGGCGGTCACGCCGGAGCAGACGCTTGTGGTCAACGGCAGCACGATGATCGAGAGCAACATCTTCTATCCCACGCCGCTATACGAGGGCTTTGTCGAATTTCCGCTGACGCTGGGCGCGGACGAATGCTTCGTGCTCTCCGATTCCCGCAACGGCGGCGAGGACAGCCGCTATTACGGCCCGGTGTCGCGGGACGAGCTGCTGGGCACGGTGATTACCGTCGTGCGGCGAAACAATCTGTAGAATGAAGCTGGCGGGGAGGATGCGCGCGTGGCCCGGAAAATCGCAAGGCTGATCGATGGACTGCTGAGCCTGATTGCGGGATTGCTGGCCGCGGCGCTGCTGTTGTACAGCGGCTATGTGCTGTATGACAACTTCAATACCAACCGAAACGCCTTTTCCTCCTGGGACCTGCTGCAATACAAGCCCAGCATGGACGTGGCCGAGGACCCCGGCTTCCAGGAGCTGCGAGCGCTGAACCCGGATGTGATCGGCTGGCTGACGCTGTACGATACCCACATCGACTATCCGCTGTTGCAGGGCGAGGACAACCTTGAATACGTCAGCAAGGATGTTTACTGCAATTTCAGCCTCTCCGGATGCATCTATCTGGCCGCGGAGAGCAGCGCCAATCTCGGCGACGAATATAGCCTGATCTACGGGCATCACATGGAAAACGGCGCCATGTTTGGGGACATCGATCAATTTGCGGACGCCGACTATTTTTCAAGCCACAGCCGGGGGCTGATTCAGACCCCGGAGGGCAGCTTCGAGCTGCGGGTGTTCGCCTGCGTGCGCACGGACGCCTATGAATCGCTGGTCTACAACCCTGTGGGGCGGGATTACGCGGCGATGGCGGATTTCATCCGAGCCAATGCCGTGGCCTACGACCCGGCGGGGGCGGCAGTCGAGGGGCGGCTGGTGGCGCTGTCCACCTGCGCCGATATGGATACCAACGGCAGGCTGGTGCTGTTTGCCAAGGCCGTGCCCTGGGAATCGCCGCTTGAAGCCGAAGCGGCGGATGAGGCCGATGAAGCGGCGGTGCGCCGCCGTGCCGTGGGCCACGGCGGGCAAGGCGCTACCTGGGCTCTGCTGAATCTGGTGTGCGTGCTGCTGACGGTTTATACGTTGCTGCCGCTGGGCAGCCTGCGGGTGAAATACCGCCAGCTGGGCTATTCCCGCCGCACGGCGACGCGACTGGCGGCGGACCCGGCGCAGGGCGCGGTTGTCCGCGATTTGCGGCGCTTTGTGAGGCGCATGCGCGCGGGCATTGCGCTGGAGCTTGCCATCGCGGTGGCGTCGGCGCTGGCCTTCTACTTTACGGAAAATATCCGGCGCGCCATGGTCATCAGCGACCGCTGGACCCCCTGGATGATCGGGGGCTTCGCGCTGGCGCTGCTGATAGACTTTATCTGCTTCCGCTATCGCGGAAAGCGGCCGTCCGAGGAATGAGCGGCAAACGGAGCAATCACAGACGGAAAGGAGTGAGAGCATGATGAGAGGCGGAATTCGAAAGATGATGCTGTGCCTGCTGGCGCTTGTCGTGCTTTTCCCCGGCTTGATCGCGCGTGCCGAGAAGCCGGTCACCATGGCCATTGACGCCAGTGTTTCCGCTGTGGGCGTCGATCCGTCGGAGATCCATATCCTGCGCATGGAGGCGCAGGGCAGCTATCCCATGCCGGGCGGCGGCGCGGGCGGCAGCTATGATTTGACGCTCAATGGATCGGAAAGCCGAAGCTTTCCCGCCATGTCGTTTGACAGCGTTGGCAGCTACTTCTACACCATCTCTCAGCTGCCCGGCAGCCATGCGCTGGCGGTGCGCTACGACAGCACCGTGTATGAGCTGCAGGTGCAGGTTTCCCGCGCGGACAGCGGGCTGCGGCTGACCGCCGTGATGCATCGCCGGGGCATCGATTCCAAGGCTGCCAGCGCGGATTTTGAGAATACCTACGTCTCGCCCGCTGTCACGCAGGACGATCCGCCGGTGCGCAAACAGGTGACGGGCGATACGCCCGCGACCGCGGCGACCTTCAGCTTTACGATGAAGGGCGTCAGCAACACCGCGGGGCTGTCCGCCATGCCGATGCCCGAAGGCGCGAGTGGAGGCGTCAGGACGGTGCAGCTCCAGGCGGGCCAGGAGAAGGAATTTGGCGCGATTCGCTTCGACGCGCCGGGCACCTATGTGTATCAGATTGCCGAGGTGAACGACGGCCAGCCGGGCTATACCTACGATAAATCCGTCTATACGCTGACCTATGCGGTCGCTCGAAGCGGCGACGCGCTGCAGGCGACCAAGACGGTTGAAAAGAACGGCGCGGCCATCGCGGAAGCCGCCTTTGCGTTCATCAATACCTATGGGAAGACGCCCACGGCTGAGCCGACGGCCACCATCGAGATTGCGGGCCAGAAGGTTTGGGTGGACGATGGCAACGCCCATCGCGTGCGGCCCGATACAGTGTCGATTCAGCTGTACGCCAACGGCGTTGAAGTGGCGAACGCGCCGCTCACCTGGACGAGCACCGACGGCGATACCTGGTCGTTCAGCTTTGGCCGACAGCCCGCGGCGGATGAAAACGGCGTGGCAATCGCCTACACGGTAAAGGAGACGCCGGTGCCCTACTATCAGACCCGCATTGAGGGCATGACGGTCACCAACACGCTGGAAGAACGTCAGCCGACGGATTACATCACCATCTCTGGCAGCAAGACCTGGAATGACGCCGACAATGCCGCGGGCAAGCGGCCGGGCTATATCACGGTTCGCCTGCTCAGAAACGGCAAGAGCGTCGAACAGCGCACGGTGACGGCGGCGAACGACTGGGCCTATGCGTTCGACGGCCAGCCGGTGGACGACGGCTATGGCCATACCTATCGGTACACGGTTCGCGAGGATGCCGTCAGCGGATATTTCGCACGGTATAGAGGCTATGATATCGTCAACACGCCGCTGAGCGCGAAGGCCGATGCCGGCGTAACCGCGTGGGCGGAGACTGAGACGATCGAGAGCCGGCACACCGCGACGCCCATCCCGCGCTTTGTGGAGCTGACGGAGGAGCGCATGGAGGCGCTGCTGCAGCTTCTTGACAAAAGGGTGGCGCTGTGGGGCGGCCTGCTGGCCACCGGAGATGAAACGCCGGTTTATCCGTATGTGTTTGCGGGAATCGGCATGCTGGCGCTGGCGGCGGTGCTGCTCGGCAGGCGCCGCAGAGGCTGACGCCGCGCCTGGCAGGGAGACAACAATGTGCGGAAAGGTAAGACGACAATGAGAATCAGAGGCTACGCGGCGCAGGATTTGCCCACGATGATCGAAATCTGGAACGAGGTTGTGGAGGAGGGCGTCGCGTTTCCCCAGGAGGAGCCGTTGGATTTGGATACTGGCGCGGCGTTTTTCGCGGCCCAGAGCCATGCCGCCGTGGCGGAGGATGACGATGGGCAGGTGGTCGGGCTGTATATCCTGCACCCCAACAACGTTGGCCGGTGCGGGCACATCTGCAATGCCAGCTACGCCGTCAGCGGGGCCTGCCGAGGGCGGCACATTGGTGAAAAGCTGGTGCTGGACTGCCTGAGCCAGGGGCGAAAGCTGGGCTTCAAGGTGCTCCAGTTCAATGCCGTGGTGGAGAGCAACACGCATGCCCGCCACCTCTATGAGCGGCTGGGCTTTGTCCAGCTGGGCGTCATTCCAGGGGGCTTTCGGATGAAGGATGGGCACTACGAGAATATCTGCCCCTACTACCATGTGCTGTAGCGCAAGCGGCGGAGAGCGCCGCGCGGCATGAATAAGATAGCGAGACAAAGCGGGAGGAGCATTGCGATGAGCGTTGAATTTGTTGGAAAGAAATCCGTTATCACGCCGGAGGGCGTTTTCATCATCGGCACCTACGATGAAAACGGCGTGCCGAACGCCATGAACGCCGCCTGGGGCATGCAGAGCGACATGGGTGAGATCACCCTGATGCTGGCCAAGCACAAGACCACCGAGAACTTTGAAAAGACCGGCGCCTTCACCGTGGCCTTCGGCACGGCGGATACCGTGTTGATCTGCGACTACTTTGGCGTGGAGACCGGCAAAAAGGTAAACAAGATCGAAAAGGCGGGCTGCCACGTGCACAAGAGCGCCCACGTCAACGCCCCGATCATCGAGGAGTTCCCGCTGACGCTGGAGTGCAAGGTAAAATCCTGGGACACCGAGACCGGCTATGTGATCGGCGAGATCGTCGCCTCTCAGGCGGACGAGTCCATCCTCACCGACGGCAAGGTGGATCTGGGCAAGCTGCGCCTGATCATATACGACCCGTCCTTCCTCGCCTATCGCGTGGTGGGCGATGTGGTCGGTAAGGCATTCGGCGATGGGTTGAAGCTGAAATAGAGCAATCGTCGTATGGGAATCGCCCCGGCGCGGATGTGCCGGGGCGATTCCCATAGGTCGTTCTTTTTGGGCCTTACAGACTTTCCAGCAGCTTCACAGCCGCGTCGGAGTAAGCGTCCAGCAGGGCGGCCGTCTTTTCGGAAGCATCGGAAACGGCGTTTACGTACAGCTTGATCTTCGGTTCGGTGCCGGAGGGACGAACGCAGATCCACGACTTGTTCTCAAGCTCGTAGTACAGCACGTTGCTCTTGGGCAGGGTCAGCGCCTCGGTGGCGCCGTCCGCCGCGGTGCGCACGCTGGTCTGGTAGTCCCGCACGGCCACAACCTTTTCGCCGGCGAAATCCTTCGGCGGATTCGCGCGCAGCGCGGCCATGGTGTGCTGCATCTTCTCCAGGCCGTCCTTGCCGGGCAGCACGAAGGAGGTCACCTTGTCGCCGTAGTAGCCATACTTCTCATACAGCATGTCGATGGCGTCGGCCAGGGTCTTGTTGTACATCTTCTTGTACCAGCTGGCGGCCTCGGCGATCAGCATGCAGGCGTTCACGCCGTCCTTATCGCGCACGTCGGTGCCGGACAGGAAGCCGTAGCTCTCCTCGAAGCCGAACATGAAGGTGTTGCAGCCGGTGGTCTCAAACAGCTGGATCTGCTCGGCGATGTACTTGAAGCCGGTCAGCACCTTGATGAACTTGGTGTCGTAGTCCTCGCAGATGGCGCGGGCCATCTCGGTGGACACGATGGAGGCCACCGCCGCGGCGTTTGCGGGCAGCTCGCCCCGCTCCTTCTTCTGAGAGAGGATGTAGTGCAGCAGGATGCAGCCGATTTGGTTGCCGTTCAGGAGGCGCAGGCCGTCGTCGGTCATGCAGGCGATGCCCACGCGGTCGCAGTCCGGATCGGTGCCCACGCAAAGATCCGCGCCCAGCTCCTTTTGCAGCTTCAGCGCCAGCGTAAAGGCGGCGGGATCCTCCGGATTCGGCACCTTCACGGTGGGGAATTCGCCGTCGGGCAGCTCCTGCTCCTTGACGACATAGACGTGCTTCATGCCGATTTCGTCGAAGATGCGGCGCACCGGGATGTTGCCGGAGCCGTGCAGCGGCGTGTAGACGATCTTGAGGGTTTCGCCCATCTCCTTGGCCAGCTCCGGGTTCACGGACAGCTTTTTCACGGCGGCGATGTAGGCGTCGTCCACATCCTTGCCGATGTAGGTCAGCAGACCCTTGTCCAGCGCCTCCTTTTCATCCATGGGCAGGGATTCCTCATAGGTGGTGTCCGGCAGGCGATCGGTGATGCCCTTCACGGACTCCGGCGGCATTTGCCCGCCGTCGGTCCAGTAGGCCTTGTAGCCGTTGTACTGCTTGGGGTTGTGGCTGGCGGTGATCACGATGCCCGCGATGCACTGCAAATGGCGGATCGTGAACGACAGCACCGGCACGGGGCGAAGCGACTCATACAGGAACACCCTGATGCCGGCTGCGCAAAGGACCAGCGCGGCCTCCCTGGCGAATTCATCGCTCTTGCGGCGGGAATCGTAGGCGATGGCGACGCCCTTTTGCGCGCCGTCGGGGGTGGTGAGTATGTATTTGGCCAGCGCGCGGGAAACCCGGCGCACGTTGTACTTGTTCAGCCGGTTCGTGCCCGCGCCCAGCACGCCGCGCATGCCGGCGGTGCCGAACTCCAGATCGCGATAGAAGCGATCCTCAATCTCCTTTGGGTCGTCCTTGATGGCGAGCAAATCCTGCACGGTCTCCGCGTCGTCGGCGAAATCCCGCAGCCACTGCTCATACAGCTTCATGGGCTCCATATTGACCAGCCTCCTCTGATTCTATAGTGTGGAGAGTGGAGTGTGGAGAGTGGAGTGAAAGTTACCGGCTTCCGCGCCTTTAACGCCACACTCCGCGCTCCACACTCCACACTGATTCAGGCCTCCTTGGAGGCCAGGTACTCATTGAGCTTCTGAACCAGCTCGTCGGCATCGGTGCCGTGGGCGGCGCAGCCCATCTCCAGGCTCTCCATCTGGCTGAAGGGGCAGCCCATGCAGTGCATGCCGTATTCCATCATGATCGGCGCGGTGGTGCGGTCGATTTCCAGCACCTCGCCAATGCTCATCTGCTTTGTGATCGTGGCCATGTTGAATACCTCCATTAGTCTGGCTTGTCTCGGCGGAACTTCATCATTCCTTACCAATTATAGTGTACAACAAAACCGCTTCAAATGCAAGGGGAAATGAGAAAGAAGCGGGCCATGGGAATCGGCGATCAGCGCCCAGGTGAGTCACGGGGACAGGTTCCCTGACCCACGTGATCAAGCCGGGAAATGAGTCAGGTAACCTGTCCCCGTGATTTTACGATCGCCCCTCCCATAAGCTCTGCTTATGCCACCTGCGAGTTATTCCATATACCCAAAAAAATAACGTTACAAATAAGAGGAAAAGAGGGGGAAACGTCGAAATTTCTGAATTTGGGATTTGTTGAAATTTTATACCAAGCCGAACGACGGACGGCGCGTTCGAGCTCCTGAGAGGGCCCGATTTGCGCGGGTAGGCGGCCCGCGCCGCGCGCAGTGCGCCGGTCGACAGAACGATGGAGGGAATGACTATGAAAGTGGAACAGAATCTGCCCATCGTTCGCGAGCGCAAGCTTGCGATACTGAAGGGTGACCCGGATCTCTGCGCCCAGCAGAAGAAGGCCGGGAAGCTGCTGGCCAGGGAGCGTATCGCGCTGCTGCTGGACGCCGCCAGCTTCGTGGAGCTGGACGTGCTGAACGCGGACGCGGGCGTCGTGACCGGCTACGGCCTGATCGACGGCAGCCCCGCCTACGTGTACGCGCAGGATTTCACCGTCAAGGGCGGCTCCGTGGGCGCGGCCCACGCGCGCAAGGTCCTGAAGGTGATGGAGCTGGCGGAAAAGACCGGCGCGCCGCTGTTTGCGCTGCTGGACACCGCGGGCGCGCGCCTGGATGAGGGCGTGGACGCCATGAACGCCTACGCGCAGATGGCCGGCAAGGCCAGCGCGCTGAGCGGCGTGGTGCCGCAGATCGCCGTGGTGCTGGGACAGTGCGGCGGCATCGCCTCCGCCATCGCCGGCATGAGCGATATCACCATTATGAGCAAGAACGGCGCGCTGTTCGTCAACGGCCCGCAGGTGGTCTCCGCCGCGGCGGGCAAGGACGTGGACATGGAAACCCTGGCCCACGCCGAAGCTTCCATGC
>JAFVBK010000214.1 GCA_017480045.1 Clostridia bacterium | reverse complement strand
GCCCCGGTGGAAGAACCCGTTGAGGAGACGCCCGTCGAGGAGGAGACCGGCACCGTGTCCGTGGGCTGAGGCATTGGATGTATAAATGAACGGACTGTCTGACAGACAGTCCGTTTTTATAAAGCGTGAAGGAGGAAATGACATATGAAGTATATCGTCGCGCTGGATCAGGGAACGACCAGCTCCCGCGCCGTGGTGTTCGACGATCAGGCGCAGATCGTGGCCGCGCACAACATTGAGTTCCAGCAGATCTATCCCCATCCGGGCTTGGTGGAGCATCGCCCTCAGGACATATTGGACAGCCAGGTGAATTCCCTGAAGCTGGCGGTGCAAAAGGCTGGGATCGATCCGGCGGATATCGCCGCCATCGGCATCACCAATCAGCGCGAGACCACGCTGCTTTGGGATCGGGCCACTGGCGAGCCGCTGTGCAACGCCATCGTCTGGCAGTGCCGCCGCACCGCGCCGCTGGTGGAACGGCTGAAGCAGGACGGCCTGGGCAACGTGCTGCGGGATCGCACGGGCCTGGTGCCGGACGCCTACTTCTCCGGCACGAAGCTGCAATGGATGCTGGACAGCATTCCCGGCGCCCGCGAGCGTGCCGAGAGGGGCGAGCTGTGCTTCGGTACCATCGACTGCTTCCTGGCCTGGCATTTGACGGCGAATCACGTCCACGTGACCGATGCCACCAACGCCGCCCGCACGATGCTCTACAATATCTACGAACAGCGCTGGGACGAGACGCTTTTGCAGGCCATGGATATTCCCCAGCCGCTGCTGCCTCGCGTGGTGGACAGCAGCCAGGTGGTGGGCATGCTGGACGAGGCCATTCTGGGCCGCGAGATTCCCATCGCCGCCATGGCGGGCGACCAGCATGCCGCGCTGTTCGGCCAGGGCTGCTTCGCGCCGGGCATGTGCAAAAACACCTACGGCACCGGCTGCTTCGTGCTGATGAACACCGGCGCGAGCCCGGTGAAGTCCACGCACAATCTGATCACCACCATCGGCTGGCGCGTGGACGGCAAGCCCAGCTATGCCCTGGAGGGCAGCGTGTTTGTTGGCGGCGCGGTGGTGCAGTGGCTGCGGGACGAGATCAAGCTGGTCAGTTCCGCCGCCGAGACCGAAGCCGTGGCGACCGAGGTGGCGGACAACAACGGCGTGTTCTTTGTGCCGGCCTTCACCGGTCTGGGCGCGCCCCATTGGGATATGTACAGCCGGGGCACGATGGTGGGCCTGACCCGCGGCGCAAACCGTGCCCACATTGTGCGGGCCGCGCTGGAATCCATCGCTTACCAGTCGGCAGACGTGATCGCCGCCATGGAGAACGACGCCGGTATGAAGACCGCCATGCTCCGCGTGGATGGCGGCGCCAGCGCCAACAATTTCCTGATGCAGTTCCAATCGGACATCCTGAACGCCAACGTGCTGCGCCCCAGGGTGATCGAGACCACCGCCATGGGCGCCGCGATGCTCGCCGGACGTGCTGTGGGCGTGTGGACGGATGCCGATCTGATGCGCCTGCAATCCGCCGACCGGGAATTCAGCCCCCAGATGGGAGAGCTGGAGCGCAACAAATTGCTGCGAAACTGGCATAAGGCGGTGGAGCGCAGCAAGGGCTGGGCGGAAGAGGAATAGAAGCGGAAATTCATATTCGCGGCAATAATAAGGAGCGCCGAGAAGGCGCTCCTTATTATTGCCGGTTCAATTATCTGCGCGCCGGTTCCAAATACACATCATATCTCGGCCGCGCCAGCAGCCGCCGGGTAAAGGCGGTGAACAGCGTCACGGCGGTGGCGCAGCAGAGCACGTCGGCGATGGGCGTGGCCCACACGATGCCGTAGGTGGGGATGAGACGCAACAGGATGAACATCATTGGAATGTCCAATATGCCCTTGCGCAGCACCGCCAATATGAAGGATTTGCGGCTCTCGCCTACGGCCTGGAAGAAGGAAATGACGGCATAGGCGCAGGCGGAGAAGGGCCCGCCGATGCAGAGGATTTGCAGGAAGCGCGCGCCGTAGCGCACGGAGTCGGACCCGTGCTGGATGAACAGGCCGACCAACCGGCGGCAGAGCAGCAGGCTGGCGGCCATCCAGAGGGTGGAAAGGGCCACCGAGATCGCCGTGGAGATGCGCACGGCGTCGCGCATGCGCCTGTAGTTGCCGGCGGCATAATTGTAGCCGATCAGCGGCAGCACGCCCTGGGCCATGCCGCGGGCCATGCAGTGGGCCAGCATGTTCACCTTTTTTGCGACGCCCAGGCCCGCCTGCATGACGGTGCCGGAGAGGGCCATCAGGTTGTCCAGCACCGCGTAGCTGATGTTTTCACACAGCGTCATCAGGCACGCCGGCAGACCCGTGGCCAGCACCTCGCCGGGAATGCCGTTCCTCAGCGCCGCCCGGCCCGGACGCAGCGACAGCACCGAGCGCCGGCGATTGGCGTAAATCACCGACAGGAAGTACAGTGTGGCGACCAGGTTGGACAGGGATGTGGCGATGGCCGCGCCCAGCACCTCGCTGCCCTTCGGCAGCAGCACGAACATGAACAGCGGATCCAAGCCGATGTTCAGAACGCCGCCCAGGGCGATGCCAAAGCCCGCCTGCACCGAGTGCCCCTCCGAGCGCACCAAATGCCCCAGGAGGGCGTTCAGTGACGTGGCCAGACCGCCCAGAACCACCGTCCACGTCAGATACTGGCAGGCGCTGCCGTGCACCGCCGGGTCGCTGCCGCCCAGCAGATCGACGAAGGTATCCATGAACAACCGCGCTCCCAGGGAATAGACCAGCGTCACGGCGGCACAGCCCCAGAAGGCGAAGGCGGCGGTATCGCGGGCCTTTTTCGGGTCGCTGCCGCCCAGGGCGCGGGCGATCACGCTCGCGCCGCCCACGCCGAACAGGTTGGAGATGGCGGAGAGGAACATGAACGCGGGCATGCACACCGTCACGGCGGTGATCATGGCGTCGCTGCCGGCCAGGCCGATGAAGAATGTATCCGCCATGTTGTAGATCACCAGTATGATCTGGCTGATGACGGTGGGAATGGCCAGCGCGAGCACCGCGCGAACGATGGGCGCCTGTTCGAACAGGCGCGTTTCAGCGGCGCGATCCTTCATAAAATTCCCCCCTTCGCTCTGCCCTCAGAATTGCAGGACGGCCACCGTTGCGTTGGCCGTCCGTTCGTCTGCTCTGTTGTATTTTCTATGATTTATTATTTTATATGCGTTAAACGATAAAGTCAAATGATGATTATTTGGTAAGTGATAATAAATATTTATTAAATGTGAGGCGCTTGCATCATATGATGCAGACGTCCGCTTCGGTGGCTCACTTTTGACAGAATATGCGCGGAACGATGCAAATTGAACCCGATTGAAGCGCTTTTTTGGAATTTTGAAGGCCCAAGGCGCGCATCGGGCATGGAGAAAACATCATACAATCAGAAATATATATAACAAATTATTATTGCTTTTCAACAGGGGATTCCTCCGAGCGGTTGTAATATTAATGGGAATGTGTTAGCATCGAAGCAATTGATTTCGATGGGAGGGCGGCTCCATGCAGTGGATGACCCGCGTGAAGGACTTTTTCGGCGTGCAAGATATGACCGTCGGCAGGCCGATGAACAAGCTGATTCAGTTTTCGCTGCCGCTGCTGATCGGCAACCTGGCCCAGCAGCTGTACAACACGGTGGACTCCATCGTGGTGGGCAAGTATATCGGTGACACGGCGCTGGCGGCGGTGGGCACGGCGGGCCCGATACTGAACCTGCTGCTGGTGCTGCTGATCGGCGTCTCCACCGGCGCGAGCATCATCGCCAGCCAGTATTTCGGCGCGAAGGATCGGGAGGGCCTGAGCCGCGTGGTGGGCAGCACGATCATACTGACGCTGGTCAGCGGCATCCTCATGACCGTGGTGGGCTACTTTACCTCGCCGCTGCTGATCGGCCTGGTCGCTCCGCCGGCGGACGTGGCCGAGGGCGCGATCATCTATCTGAAGATCATCTTCATCGGCATGCTGGGCGTGGCGGCCTACAACATCTTCGCGGGCGTGCTGCGGGGCATCGGCGACAGCTTCTATCCCGTGGTGTATCTGATCATCGCCTGCCTGTTGAACATCGTGCTGGACGTGCTGTTCGTGGCGCGGTTTGGCATGGGCGTGGCGGGCGTGGCCTGGGCCACGATCATCGCCCAGGCCATCTCCGGCGTGCTGTGCCTGATCCGGCTGGTGGGCATGAAGCACCTGATCGACGTCAACCGACGGACGCTGACGCCCGACGGCCCCATTACGAAGCGACTGTGCCTGCTGGGCTTACCCGCGGGCGTCACCCAGGCGCTGTTTTCGATGTCGGCCATCGTGGTGCAGGGCCTGACCAACTCGCTGGGCACGGCGGTGATCGCCGCGAACGTGGCGGTCATGCGCGTGGACGGCTTCGCGATGATGCCCAACTTTACCTTCGGCACGGCCTCCACCACCTTCGTGGGCCAGAACATCGGCGCGAGGCGCGTCGATCGGGTGCGCGCGGGCGTGAAGGACCTGATCAAGCTGGCGCTGGGGACCGCCGGGGTGCTGGTGGCCTGCATCCTGCTGTTCGGCCACGGGCTGATTGGCCTGTTCACCGATACTGAAGACGTGATCACCATCGGTATCCACGGCTTGCGCTGGCTGTCGCTGGGCTACATCGCCTTCGCCGTCAGTCAGGTGCTCCAGGGGGCGATGCGCGGCGCGGGGGAGACGATGGTGCCCATGTGGATTTCCATCATCACGACGATTGTCATCCGCCTGCCGCTGGCCTACCTGCTGGCGGCGCTCACCCGCTCGGAGGCCTGGCCAAAGGGCAATCCCGAAGCCATATTCGCTTCGCTGCTGATCTCCTGGCTGCTGGGCATGGTCATGACCGTGATCACCTACCGACGCGGCGCCTGGAAGCGCAGGCTGCCGGAGTATTTGAGGGGATAGAGCGGGAAGTGGCCGCTGCTTGATTCCCGCGCCGGTCAGGCGGCGCCTTTTCCGATATGCGTCTCTTGCAAATGCCATGATTACCCTCCAGGTAACCAGCAATATTTGCAAGGCCGACTATCGAAAAATTCTCTCGCCCGCTCGCCACGTGAATGAATCATCGTCTGCTTAAGCGCTGAGATTGAACTGGGAGCGAGTGACATGAAGAAATATACGGGCGTTACGCGCATATTGGAGAGCAGGCAGGAGCTGTTTCCCGACTTCTCGGAGGAATTTCCGTATGTTGCGTCGCGGTGCCCACCGGCTTTTTAAGCGCCTTCGCGCTCCACTTCCCACTCCGGTGGGGCTACATCATCCTCTGTCTGGGCGAGTTCTATAAGATTCCTGTGGAGGCTATTCACCACAGGAAGTGCAGGCGGCTGCGGAACGTCACCCGCGAGGTGAAAAAATGATTGCTCTGAACCGGCGAAACGCCCAGTGGGTTTATACCGGCGTACGAGCGTTATATTGGCTGACCTACGGTCTGATGATCAGCTTCGCCTCGGTTTATCTCCAGGGACGTGGCTTTGCGAATCGTGAAATTGGCCTTATTTTGGGCAGCTCCTACGCGCTTTCATCCCTTCTCCAGCCGGTGATCGCCAATCACCTCGCGCGGAGAGGCGCCGTCGAGCGCGGCATCTGCATCGTATATGGCGTCATTGGGACGCTGACGGCGCTGCTGCTGCTCGCGCCGGTGCCGAGGGTTGTGCTGCTCGCGCTGGTGATCTGCGTCTTCGCGCTGCAATCCGCGCTCCAGCCGGGCGTCGATACCCTCGCTCAGCGCTGGACGCGCATGGGCTGCCCCGTGGACTTCGGAAAATCGCGGGGCGTCGCCTCGCTGCTCTACGCGGGCATGACGGCGAGCATGGGGCTGCTGCTGCACAGAATATCGCCCCTTGCGCTGCCCGCCTTTTATCTGACGACCATTGTGCTGTCCATCTGCGTAATCGGGCGATTGAAGCTGCCCGCAGCGGTGGAAAGCGCCTCGGTGGCCGTCCCCAAAGACAGCGGAGCGGCGGGAGATCTACTTCGAAGCTGGCGCTTCCTTTGCTTCCTCGTGGGCGTTGCATGCCTGTCTTTGGGCCATGTGCTGGTGGACAACTTCATGCTGCAAATCATGCAGAGCTTCGGCGGTGACAGCCGAAATTTGGGCATAGCGGTATCCATCGCCTCTATGATAGAAGTGCCAGCTATGCTGCTGCACAGTCGAATGAGCCGCCGCTTCGGGGTTTACAAATTGCTTATCCTCTCCGGCTGGGCGTGGTTTGTGAAGAACGTTCTTATTTTTCTTGCATCATCCCCAACGGCAATCTATGCCGCGGAAATACTGCAATTTTTCAGCTATGGCCTCTATATTCCCACCGTAGTCAGCTATATCGCGCAAATTCTTCCGCCGGGCGAGCGAATCAGAGGACAGTCCTTTGCGGGAAGCGCCTATACGCTCGGCTCGGTCGTGGCGACTCTTGCCGGCGGCGCGCTGTTGGATTTCAAGGGCGTACATGCGGCGCTGCTGGCCGTCGTGCTGATTTCACTGCTGGGCGCCATGCTGTTTTCGGTTTCAATCAGGAAGAAAATATAAAATGGAATGGGTGTTATCTCATGAAGTCCTATTACATTGCCAGCTGCCTGTTTACGGCGCGCTTCCCGGAGGTCAGCCTCGCCATACAGAAGTACATCGACGCCCGATACAGCATGGACGTTGTCCGCTGCTGCATCCCCAACTTCCGGGTGAAGCCCAATGAGGAGCGCATTCCGGAGGGCGAGGCGAAGGCGGCGTGGCGGGCGCTGCCCACCCACGCGGAGCTGAAACCGGGGGATACGGTGTATTCGCTGTGCCACAACTGCACAAACATCGTGGGCGAGCAACACGCGGGCGTCCAGGCGCTTTCGCTGTGGGAGCTGATCGATCGGGACGAAGCGTTCGTCTATCCCGATTATTCAGGTTTGGTGGCGACGGTGCAGGATTGCTGGCGCTCCAGAGAGCAAAAAGCGGAGCAGGATGCTGTGCGGAGCATCCTGCGCAAGATGAATATCCAATATGTGGAGACGGAGAAGAACCGCGGGGATACCGATTTCTGCGGCAGCACCCTCTATCGCGAGCAGCCCGCGAAGAACGCGAAATACGCGCCAAAGCATTATGTGGAGCAGGCCGAGGGAAAATTTCTGCCGCACACCGAGGCGGAGCAAATCGAAATCATGCGTGAACACTGTAGCCATTACGCGACGGACACGGTGATCTGCTACTGCCACTACTGCCTGGAGGGACTGCTGCAGGGCGGCGTGGACGGCCGGCATCTGGCGCACCTGCTGCTGCCGGGGTTTGAGGCGGCGGCGTTTTGAGCTATCCCTTCCTGCGCGCGATGAGAAAGTGAGTCATGGAGACGGGTTTTCTGATTCATAGGCGCAAATTGAACAGAAAAAGACGAGTCAGGAGAACCGTCTCCCTGACTCGTCTTTGAATTGGGCACGATTAGCGGAGTCGCGCGGTTCGCCGGATTTCGGCGAAATTATTATGTATTCAGTATCACTCTCTGCGCGCTTTCCGGCAGCGCGGCGGCGGCGAGCTCCAGGAGCTGGCGCAGGCGCGGTTCGGTCTCGGCCTCGGCGCGGAGGGTCATCTGCTCGGCGGTGACGGATTTGCGCAGCATGATCCAGCCGTCGGCAAAATCCAGGCGCACGCCGTCCAGGCGGCTGACTTCGCAGTCGCGGCCCTCCGCCAGCGCCTCTATCCGGTCCAGCCAGTCCTGCTGCTCGCCGTAGGGACAGGACATGCGCAGATCCGGCGTGATGGGCGGGCAGGGGATGTCCGCCGCCAGACGGGACAGCGTCTGGTCGCTGTGGGCCAGCAGGTCGGCCATCACCAGAGCGGCGTACAGACCGTCGTCGTAGCCCAGCTCGCCGAAGAAGAAGTGGCCGCTGACCTCCCCGGCGAGGGCCGCGCCTACGTCCAGAAAGCGGCGCTTGACGTAGGTGTGGCCGCTGCGCTCCGGCACCGGCGCGCCGCCCATCTCCAGCACGGCGCGGCGGATGATGGAGGAGGACTTTTGATCGTAGACCACCGGGGTAGGGCAGTCCTTCAGCAGGTGGCGGACGAACAGCACCATCGACTTTTCGTTGATGACCACCTCGCCCCGCTCGTCCACGAACACCGCCCGGTCGCCGTCGCCGTCGAAGGCCACGCCAAAGTCAGCCTCCGCCTCCCGAACCTGGGCGCGCAGGGCGCCCAGACTGCGGTAGTCGGAGGGGTCCGGCCCGCGATTGGGAAAGGTGCCGTCCGGCTCGCAGAACAGCTGCGTTACTCGAAAGCCGCACCGGCGGAACACCTGGGGCGCGGCGACGCTCATGGCTCCGTTGCCCGCGTCCACCACGATCTTCAGGGGCCGCGCCGCCTGAAAGCGCGCCGCGCGGGCCTCAATGTAGGCGGGCAGGATGTCAACCCGCGCGAGCGTGCCCTGCGCGTCGGGAAACTGCCCCGACGCAACGGCGGCCTGCACTTCGTCCATGATCGCCCGGTTGACCGGCGCTTCGCCGAATATGAATTTGATGCCGTTGTACTGGGCTGGGTTGTGGCTGGCGGTCACGGTCATGCCGCCGTCCAGCCCCAGCCGCCGGATGGCGAAGTACAGCGCCGGCGTGGGCACGGTGCCGATGTCGGTTACCCGCGCGCCACTTTCCGCCAGCCCCTGGATCAGCGCTGCCTTGAGCGTCGGGGTGGAGAGGCGCACGTCGCCGCCCACGGCCACGGCCGCGCCGGGGTGGAGCGTGGCCAGCGCCCGCCCGACGGCATGGGCCGACGCCTCGTCGAGCTCGGTGGGATAGATGCCGCGGATGTCGCAGTCCTTGTAGATGCTCATTCAAACCTCAGTAAAATGACTTGATTGCTGTAAAAACTGGGAGAATTGATATCTGGAGGCCCGCGCCAGGCATGGAGGGGCGCCGCGACGGCGTCCCTGCGCCGGGCAGGGCTTCATTTATGGCCAGCTCCCTGCGAGTGCATGTTTGGAGGTGCACTCTAAATCGCCATCACCGCGCAGCCTGTGGGGAGTGCCTTCGTCAAATCGACCTCGTTTGGCAGTGTCCGCGCGCCCGTCAGGCGCGCGAATTCCGATTCGTCGGAGATCGTAAAGTGGCAGTATCGATTGGCAAAGTGCATGGCGATGGCGCAGCGGGGCTTGAAGGTATCGATGATCTGTACCGCGGTAGGCGTGTCGATGGTGAAGAAGCCGCCGATGGGAATCAGCATCACGTCCAGGCCGGTGAGCGCCGCCCGCTGGGCGTCGGTGCCCGGGAAATGGCCCAGATCGCCCAGATGCGCCAGGCGCAGGCCGTCGGCTTCGATCGCGTAGATGATATTCTCCCCGCGCTTGCCGCCGCCCGCGTCGTCGTGAAAGCTCGGCACGCCGGCAATTTTCGCGCCGAGGATTTCCCACGCGCCGGGGGTGTTGACGATGATCGGGTCACCCGAAACGGCGTCAAAGTAGTTGTGGTCGAAATGGCCGTGGCTGGACAGCACCGCGTCGGCTCGGACCCGCAGCGGGGGATAGCCCACGCTGTCGTCGTAGGGGTCGGTCACGAGTACCTTGCCGTTGTCCAGCGTCAGTTGAAAGCAGGAATGTCCCAGCCATTTGAGTTTCATAACGATGCCTCCTTGATGAAATGTCGAAGCAGCGCGCAGGCGTACAGCCCGCCGCCGTGAGCGGTGGGTTGGGTTCGTTCCAATCGCAGGCACTCCGCCGCCCGCCGGCGCAACCGGCGCTCGAAGCGCCCGTCGTTCATTTCGCCGTCCAGGACGCGCGCCCCCAGGGCGAACAGCGCGAGGCTTTCATCGTCGGGCGTCCGTCCGGCAAAGCGAAAAAGGCTTGCGCAGAACAGATCCGGCGGGTCAGGCCAATCGGCCTCAAGCCCGATGAGCCATGCCGTGCCAGGCGTGATCGACGCGAGCCCGCCATGAAGCTGGCTGATGAAGCCCGCCCGCGCGAGCGCGGCGGTCCAGTCGTCATCCGGGCTTCGCCGGGGCGCGTCGCTGACGAACAAAGCGTCGCCCCTGTCCCGGCGCAGGAACGCGCCCTCCGGCAGCGCCGACTCCGCCGCGCGGTGC
>JAFVBK010000213.1 GCA_017480045.1 Clostridia bacterium | reverse complement strand
GGATGTGGCGAAGGAGGCCGGGGTTTCGGTCAGCACGGTCAGCTATGTGCTGAATCGCACCCCTACAGAGACCATCAGCCCGGAGACCACCCAGCGCGTCCTGGATGCTGTCAAGCGGCTGAACTATGTGCCGAACCTGAATGCCCGCAGCCTTTCCAGCCGCCGGAGCAACCTCATCGGCGTGTTGATTCCCCAAACCGAGCCGGGCAAGGAGTTTATGTTTTCCAATCCCTTCTATGGCGAGCTGCTCTCCGCCATCGAATACACGGCGCGGCAGCATGGCTATCACCTGCTGCTGTCCGGCACCCAGGAGGATCAGAGCTATCTGGGCATCGCGCGCAATCGCGGGCTGGATGGCATCATCCTCATCGGAACGTATCCGGGCGAGAACCTGAACGAGCTCAAACAGATCGACGTGCCGATCGTGCTGGTGGACAGCTATGTGAAGGACAATGATTTTCACACCATCGGCATCGAGGACAGGGAGGGCGCGAAGCTGGCGACCCGCTACCTGATCGAAAAGGGGCACCGGAATATCGCGTTCATCAGCGGCTCCATTCGGGAAAACGGCGTCAATATGAAGCGCTGGCAGGGCTACTGCGAGGCGCTTCAGGAGGCTGGGCTGCCCTTGGATGAACAGGCCTGTTATTCCGGCGCAGTGGATTATGCGTACGGCGTTGCCGCCGCGAAGGAATATGTGGCTCGCGGGAAGCGGCAGAGCGCCGCGTTTGTGACGGCGGACGTGCTCAGCATGGGCGTTCTCAGCGGATTGGCGGAGCGGGGCATGAGCGTGCCGCGGGATCTGTCCATCGTCAGCTTTGACGACGTGTACCTGGCCCGGATGGCCTGTCCCGCCCTGACCACCATTCATCAGGACATCGACGAAAAGGGCAGGCTTGCGGTGGAGCTGGTGCTGAACGCCGCCAAGTCGAAGGAACACATCCACACCGAGCGCATACTGCCGCTGCGGCTGGTGGAACGGGAATCCGTCGCGGAATGGAGGAAGGCGGAATGATCAAGCATTTGCCGGAGGGCCTGACCCCCTATGCGGACTGCGGCTTTGGGCGCTATCCTGCCTGGCCGCTGGCGGGGGAGTGTGTGGCCGTCGCCTGCCGGTCGGAGGAGGAGCCTATACTGCTGCTGACGGTCAACGGAGCGCGGATGGACGCGCCAATGCCGCGGCGGGTGTGGGATCGATTCTGGCGCTTTGAGCTGGGCCGCTTCAAGTGGGGAGACGACGTTCGCTACCGATTCCAGACACAGACGGAAATCACCCGCGAATACGCCTTCGAGCCTGAGCTGGCGCGCAGCGCGGGCGAGCCGACCGGACTGCTGGAGATGGCAAGCGGCCTGTACTGCCAGGTATATGAGAATTTTCACATCCTCTATCGGGCGGGGCGGACCCTGGAGATCCTGCTGAAGCAGGGCGAACCGCCCGCGGGAACGGCGCGGGAAACGATTGAAGCGGAATTGCCGGAGGGACACAGGTTGTGCCTGGCCGGCAATAAAAAAGGTTGGTTACTTAAACGTTTCGGTTGTCAAAATGTGGAAACCGTCGTCGCTTCGGCGGAGGATTACGGCCTGCGCGTAGCGAAGGACGGGCGTATCGTCGCCGTTGAGCAGCGCGGCCAGTTCGCAGGGAAGCACGTTTGGGGCACCGGCGAGCGTTACCATGCCGTAGACTTGCGAAACGACGGCTCGAACGGCACCGTGACGGAGAAGTTCACCCAGCAGGGCGACCAGACCTATCTGCCCGTCCCCTTCTTCATGACGGAAAACAGCGTGGGCTGCTGGCGGGATTCCAGCATCCCCGCGGCGCTGGATTTTCGGGAGGGCCTGCGCATCTGTCAGCGCACGCAGGGCGAAGCGCTCGCTCGCGACGTGTGGCTGTTCGGCGCCCCATGCGATATTTTACGCCAATTTATCGGGCTTACCGGCGACCCCGTCCTGCCGCCGGAGTGGGCTTTTGGACTGTGGATCAGCGCCAACGGCTGGGACCGGGACGCGGAGGTTCAAAAGCAGCTGGACGCGCTGAAGCGTTACGATTACCCCGCGGACGCGCTGGTGCTGGAGGCCTGGAGCGACGAGCAGACCTTCTACAACTGGAACGACGCCGACCATTGGAAGGATCCCGCCGCGACGGTGCGGGAGATTCGCGGCGCGGGGCTGCACCTGGTTCTGTGGCAAATTCCGATCATCAAGTACGAATGGGACGGCGCGCCGGGCGAGCAGCTGATCGCGGATGAGCGGGAGGTCATCGAAAAGGGCTACTGCGTGAGGAACGCGGACGGCACGCCTTATCGCATCACCGAAAACTGGTTCCACAACAGCCTGCTCATGGACTTCACCAATCCGGAGGCGGTGAAATGGTGGTTTGGGAAGCGAAAGCGCCTGCTGGACATGGGCGTGGAGGGCTTCAAGACGGACGGCGGCGAGTTCCTGTTCGATCATGCGACGCGGCTGTACAACGGCATGAACGGGCTGGAGGCCCACAACCTGTACCCCAGCCAATACATCGGCGCTTACCATGATTTCATGCGGGCGAACGGCGTCGAGGGCATGACCTTCAGCCGCGCGGATTTCACCGGTGCGCAGACACGCCCGCTGCATTGGGCGGGCGACCAGCTGAGCCGGTGGAGCGAATTGCAAGCCCAGCTGCGGGCGGGACTGAGCGCGGGTCTTTCCGGCGTGCTGTTCTGGGGCTTTGACATCGGCGGCTTTGCCGGAGAACTGCCCTCCGCAGAACTGTACCTCCGGGCGACGGCGATGGGCTGCTTTTCCCCGATCATGCAGTGGCACGCGGAGCCGCGCAGCGGCCAATTCTACGCCACCCACGAGGACGGCTTCAACAACGATCGAAGCCCCTGGAACCTGGCCGAGAAGCTGGACCGGCCTGAGATCCTTGAAATCAGCGCGAAGTTCGCAAGGCTGCGGCGCGCTCTGAAGCCCTACCTCTACGGGGAGGCACTGCACTGGGTGGCGGCGGGACGCCCGCTGATGGCCCACCTGTGCCTGGATTTCCCGCGGGACGCGCGGGCCTGCGCGACGGACGACCAGTATATGCTGGGCCGCCGGTACATGGTCTGCCCAATCGTGGCGGAGGGCCAGACCCGGCGGCGGGTGTGGCTGCCGGTGGGCAGCTGGAAGCACTTTTTCACGGATGAATGGTTTGAAGGCGGACGGGAGCTGACGCTGGCGTGTCCGCTGGATGAGATCATCGTGCTGGAGAGGGGGAGCGGGTATGAACCGGATCGCAATTCATCCATGGGTTATTGAAACCGATGGGCCGATTGCCGACTTCACGGAGAGCGTCTTTGCCATCGGCAACGGCTGGCTCGGCGCGCGAGGCTTCTCGACGCAGCATCCCAAGCGCAGGCCGCAGGATCACGCTCTGTTTCGCGCGGGCTTCTTTGAACCGGTGAAGCCGGGCGTCACGGACATGGTGCAGCTGCCGGATGCCCTGGGGCTGCGGGTGCGGGGATATGCGCCGGCGGAGGTCCGTCAATCGCTGGATATGCGAAGGGGCGTACTGACCCACGCGTGGGAAGCGGGCGGCCTGGCCGTCGCCACGGAGCGCATGGCCAGCATGGACGACCATCAGCTGATTTGCCTGCGCATGACGCTGAAATTTCAGAGGGAACAGGTCGTGACCGTCGAAGCGGCCTTGGACGACCGCGTCGCCAATCTGCCCGTTCACGACGACCAGATGGTGGAGGAGACGGAGACGGTCAGGCTGCTGGAAACCGTGCACCGTACGGAAACCGACCTTGAAATGCGCGCCATCCACAGCGGCAGGCGATTGCGCATCGAGCAGACGCTGCTGTTGAACGGAGAGCCGCAGGCCGGGAATCGCGTTGAATTGACCATGCAGGCGGGGAAGACCGTCACGCTGGAAAAGCGCGTGCGCATCCTGCTGGACGGCGAAACGCCAAACGCCGACGCGGACGCCCCCTGGCAGCGCCATGAAGCCGCGTGGGAACATCTCTGGCGGGATTGCGATATCCGGCTGGACGCGGACGAGGAGATCCAAGGCGCGCTGCGCTGGAATATCTTTCAGCTGCTCTGCAACAATGCCGCCGGGAATGACGGTGTTTCCATCGGCGCGCGCGGCCTGACCCACGGCCGCTACAAGGGCAACGCCTTCTGGGACACGGACATCTTCATGCTGCCCTTCTACTGCTGGACGCGCCCCGACGCGGCGCGGGCGCTCGTGCGATATCGGGTCAAACGCCTGCCCGAAGCGCGGGCGCTGGCGGCCAAGCAGAGCCTGGCAGGGGCGCGATTCCCCTGGATGTGCGCCGTGGACGGCGTGGAGCAGTGTGAAAGCTGGGAAATCGGGCTGTGCGAGGTGCATATCACCGCGGACGTGGCCTACGCCCTGGAGCGCACCCGGCAGATCACCGGCGGCACGCTGACGGAGGGCGAACGGGAGCTGCTGGCGGATACGGCGCGGTACTGGCGGAGCCGCTTCACCTGGGAGCCGGATAAAGAGAGATACTCCAGCTTCTTTGTCAAAGGCCCTGACGAGTATTGCGGTGCGGCGGTGAACAACACCTATACGAATTACATGGCACGTTATAACGTGTGCCTGGCGCTGGCCCTGGCGGGGGACAAGCTGGACGCGCGGGAGAGGGAAGAGCTCCGGTTCTTTGCGGAGCATATCGCGATCCTGTACGATGAATCGAGGTCCCTCTACAAGCAGGATGAATTATTTGACAGGTTGGAACCGCTGCCGGGGAATCATGCCGGGGGCGAACCGCTGTACAAGCGCATTTGCTTTGACCGGATGCAGCGCTACAGGGCCTTGAAGCAGGCGGACCTGGTGCAGCTGATGGCGCTGCGCCCGGAGGATTTCACCGAAGTTCAAAAGAAAGCGATCTGGGAGACCTACGAGCCGTTGACGGTGCATGACAGCAGCCTCAGCTACGGCGTTCACGCCCACTTGGCGTTTCAGCTGGGGCTGATGGATAAGGGCTGGGACTACTTCACCCGCTCGCTGCTGTTCGACCTGCGGGACGAGCTGGGCAATACTGGACGGGAGGGCGTTCACATGGCCGCGCTCGGCGCGACCTGGCAGGCGCTGGTCTACGGCGCGCTGGGGCTGTGGGTCCAGGACGGGCGCATGACCGTGAAGCCAAACCTGCCGGAGCAGATTCGTTCGATGTCCATGCGCGTGTGGCAGGACGGCGTTCGCTACCAGATTTTCGCGGATCATGGACGTACCGAAGTCACAAAGGAGGATTGAGCGCATGTATATTCCAAACAGCGCGGGCAAGCGCCGCGCCACGGCGGTGTTCCTGGCGCCGTCCCTCATTGGCGTTATCTTCTTCTGCCTGCTGCCCATCATCGCCTCGGCGGTATTCAGCGTGATGGATTACGACCTGCTGATGCCGATGCGCAGCATGAAGTTCGTTGGTTTCAACAACTTTGCCCGAATTCTGACGGGCAGCGAATTTCCAAAGGTTCTTTTGCACACGCTTTACTACCTCGTGATGTACCTGCCGCTGATCCTGCTGACCTCCGTGGGCGAGGCGCTGATCCTGAACAAGCGCTTCCGGGGACACGGCGTCTTCAGGACGGTCACTTATACCCCGGTCATCACTTCATGGGTGGCCGCGGCGGTGGTCTGGCAATGGGTGCTCAGCGGGAAATATGGCCTGTTGAACCAACTGCTCGCCAGCGTCGGCATCACCGGCCCCTCCTGGTTGAACAGCAAGGCTTGGGCCATGCCGGGCGTCGTGTTGGCGGCGGTGTGGAAGGACACGGGCTATTACGCCCTGATGGTGCTGGCCGCGCTCAAATCCATCGACCCCACCTGCTACGAGGCGGCGGACATCGACGGCGCGAGCGGCTTCAAGAAGCTGACGGCCATCACGCTGCCGCTGATCTCCCCGACGCTGTTTTTGCTGATCGTCATCAACATCATCTACGGGCTGCAGGTGTTCGATTCGGTGCTGATCATGACCGACGGCGGTCCCGGCGGGGCGACCACGGTGTTTCTGGAGCGCATCTATAAATACGCCTTCAAGCAATACAAGATGGGGCTTGCCAGCGCCTATTCCTGGATACTGTTCGCGCTGATCCTGATTTTCACAGTCATCCAGTTCCGCTTGCAGAGAAAGTGGGTGAACTACGATGCGTGATCAATCGACAGTCCAAAAGTGGGCGAAGGGCGTCCTGTTCTATCTGATGCTTGCCGTCATCATCGTCGTGACGATACTGCCCTTTGTGTGGATGGTATCTTCATCGTTCAAGGGCTCCGAGGCCATTCGCACGATTCCGATTCGATGGATTCCGGAGCGCCCGACGCTGGAGGGCTATCAGCGGGTGTTCAATATGCAGGGCTTTTCCTTCGCACGGGCCAGCCTGAACAGCCTGGTGC
>JAFVBK010000212.1 GCA_017480045.1 Clostridia bacterium | reverse complement strand
GGTGACATTGACATGCGGCTTCAGCGAGCACTCCAACACCTTCCGCGATACGGTGGTGACCGTGCTTCCCTCGGCGAACACGGTCATGACGCTGCCTGAGGCGCTGCAAGCCATTGATGATGAGGCGTTCGCGGGTACGAGCCTCGTGAATATCGCCATTCCCGACGCGTGCAAGACGATTGGCCGCCGGGCCTTTGCGGAGAGCGCCAGCCTGCGTGTGGTCTACATTCCCGCGACGGTGACGGAGATCGACCCGACCGCTTTCGAGGGCTGTTCCGACGCGCTCACCATTCGCGGCGCGACGGGATCCGCGGCGGAGGCTTTCGCGCTGCGGCAGGGCATTGCATTTATCGAGGCGGAGTAGAGAATGCGCCAGAGTGAAATCCGCCTCACGGCTTTTGATGTTTTAATTTGAGAATGGTATAGATTGCGCTTCTGGCATCTTAGAAACGTGCGCTAAAGAACGTGTGAAACCCGCCGCCTCTTGTTTGAGGCGGCGGGTTTTTGCACCGTGAATTAGCCAAGCCTTTTGATGCCAATTCCATCTAATCCACACACAATTGCGGGCGTCTTTTGCCCCCATGCCTGTCGTCGCTCCGGTCAGTGCAGCGCTGCTCGGCGCCCGGAACGCGTCTTGTCGGGACGAACGATCCCTCGATGGTTTTGTCCGCGCCTGACCGTCTTTCGCAAAGGTCTGGCAGGCTTAAAACTGGCGGATCAGGGCAACCAGCTTGCCCAGCACGGTGACGGTATCGGCGTAGATGGGCTCCATCGTGCTGTTCTCTGGCTGGAGGCGCACATGGCCATCCTCATAGAAAATGCGCTTGAGGGTGGCCTCGTCGTCTTCGGTCATGGCGACGACGATCTCGCCGTTATCGGCGGTGTCCTGCTGGCGCAGCACCACGATGTCGCCGTCCAGTATGCCGATATCGATCATGCTCTCGCCCTGCACCCGAAGGCAGAACAGGTCGTCCTTGCCCAGCATGCTCTGGGGCAGCATCAGATAGTCCTCGATATTTTCGATGGCCAGGATCGGCTGCCCTGCCGTGACCCGGCCCACCAGCGGCACGCTGCGGCCACGGGCGTGGGAGCCGTCCAGCACCTCCAGCGCGCGGGGCTTGGTGGAATCCCGGCGGATGAGGCCCTGCTCCTCCAGGTGGTTCAGATGGGCGTGCACCGTGGAAGTGGAGCGCAAGCCCACCGCCGCGCAGATCTCTCGCACCGACGGCGGATAGCCCTTGTCCTCGATTTCAGCCTTGATGAAATCGCGGATTTTTTGTTGGTTGTCATGGGAAGCGCGCATGCTATCGACCTCCTGCGTAAGTCTCTGCAATCAGTATAACACATGTTTCACAAAAATGCAAACATATGTTCTATTAATTTGTCGCAAAGGACGCGCAGGGGGAGGAATGTGACAAAAGTCGAAAAATATGTGAAATAAGTGTCAAAAAGTGGCGTGAAGAGTATTGTTGTGGTATAATGTGTCATGCAGAGTGGCAAGAAGGGGGTGAAGCCGATGCCAGCCGCAGAATTTTCCGGAAACTACACGCATAATATTGACCCCAAGGGCCGCGTGACCATTCCCGCCGCGTATCGCGAGGCGCTGGGCGACGGCTTCACGATTGGCCTGAACAACGAGTTTAACGCCATCGCGCTGTATCCCATCGAGAAGTGGCAGGATATGAGCGAGCGGCTGGATCGCATCCCGGACAGCGATGCCCGCGGCATGGCCTACGTCCGGTTGATCAAGGCCTTCTCCTTCACCAACCAGAGCCTGGACGGCCAGGGCCGCGTGTTGCTGCCCGCCGTGCTGCGCCAGAAGGCGGGCATGGAAAAGGCCATTCGCTTCGCGGGCATGGGCCGCTGGCTGGAGATTTGGGATGAGAACCGCTTCGCCGCGAGCTGCGCGCAGAGCGAGACGGATATCGGCGCGCTGCTGGACTACGTAAACGACCGCTACTATAGCCCTAAGGACTGACGCGGGTTCTGCCCCTGACTGGGGTTCTGCCCCTGACTGGGGTTCTACCCCCGGATCGGGGTTCTACCCCAAATGGCGGAGGAATAGATATGAACAGAAAGCGGGTCTCGCGCAGGACGCGGGAAAGGCGGATGAGCCGGCTGCTGATGGCCGCGTTCGCGCTGGTGCTGTTCATCGGCGTGTTCGCGCAGATCGCCATGATGGCGCGTCTATCCGGCCAGAACAAACAGGTCGTCGAGACGGAGAAGGAGATCCGGGCGCTGAGCGCCAGCGCGGATAACCTGAACCTCAGCCTGAATCAATACCACAATCTGGAAAGAATCGCTGCCAGAGCGCGGCAGCTGGGCATGGAACAGCCCAACGAGACACAGCTTCGGGTGGTGAACCTGCCCACGGTGATTGACAGTACGTCCACGCAGAGCGCCGACAATTCCGGCGCGGAGGAAATGATCGACTAAATCATATCCGAGGCGGGGAGGGATGCGCTTGGTTCTCACAGGGCCGGTCATCCGTCGCCGCCTTGCGCTATGTATGGCAATATTTTTTGTGCTGTTTTCGGCGCTGAGCACGCGGCTTTTTTACCTACAGGTGATCGCCGCGGAGAGCCTGCAGCGCAGGGCTCAGAGCCAATGGACCAGCGAAAGCGCCATCCAGCCCACCAGGGGCAAAATATTGGATCGAAACGGCGCGGTGCTGGCCCAGAGCGCTACGGCCTACACGGCGTCGGTGAGCCCGCGACAGGTGGCGGATGCCACGCGGTTCGCGTCGATCCTCTCGCCGGTGCTGGATGTGGAGGCCGCCGTCATCCAGAAGCGAGCCTCCGACACCAGCCGGGGCGGCGTGACGCTGCGCCGCCAGCTGCCGCGGGAGACGGCCCAGCAGCTCAAACGCATGAAGGCGGAATACGCCGCCGCGGGCGACGACGCGCTGAACGGCCTATATCTGGAGGAGGAGAGCAAGCGCTACTATCCCATGGGCGAATTCGCCACCCAGCTGCTGGGACTTACGACCATCGACGGCGTGGGCCAGGCGGGGCTGGAGCAGTCGCTGGATCGTTACCTGTCGGGCAAGGCGGGCCGGGTGCTCTCCGAGATCGACGGCAAGGGCCGGGCCCTCGGCTACGGCCAGAGCGAATACATCGCCGCCGTCAACGGCGGCACGGTGACGCTGACCATCGACGCCTCCATTCAGAGCTTCTGCGAGCAGGCCGCCCGCGAGGCGCTGCAGGTGAACAACGCGAAGGCCGTGCGGGTGCTGGCCATGGATCCGCAGACCGGCGAGATCCTGGCCATGGTTAACAAGCCGGATTTCGACCTGAACGACCCGCCCAGAGACGACGTGGAAAAGCTGACGGAGCGCCTCAGAAACCGGACGCTCACCGACGCCTACGAGCCCGGCTCCACCTTCAAGATCATCACGGCCTCCTCCGCGCTGGACGCGGGGCTGGTGTCGGTGAACGAGGGTTTCTACTGCTCCGGCTCCGTGGTGGTGGAGGGCGGCAAAATCCGCTGCTGGGGCAAGCCCCACGGCGCGGAGACCTTCGCCCAGGCCTTGCAGAATTCCTGCAACCCCGTGTTCGTGGAGATGGGCCTGCGGCTGGGCGCGGAGAAGTTTTACAGCTATCTGGACGCCTTTGGCATCGGCCAGAGGACCGGCGTGGATATCCCCGGCGAGGCGGACGGCATCGTGATCTCCAAGAGCGCCGTCAAGCGGGTGGACATCGCCCGCATCGGCTTCGGCCAGTCCGTGGCGGTGACGCCCATCCAGCTGCTGCGCGCCGTGTGCGCCGCTATCAACGGCGGGAACCTTTTGAAGCCCTATGTCGTCAAGGAGATAACGGACGCGGACGGCGCGTTGATCCAGCGGGGCCAGAAGGAGATCGTGGGCCATCCCATCTCCGAGCAGACCTCCGCCACCATGCGGAAGCTGCTGGAGGACGTGGTGACGCTGGGCGGCGGCAAGAACGCCTACATCGCGGGCTATCATGTGGGCGGCAAGACGGGCACGGCCCAGGTGTACGTGGACGGCGTGGTATCGCGGGAAACGCACATCGGCTCCTTTGTGGGCTTCGCGCCGGCGAACGATCCGCGCATCGCGGTGATACTGATCGTGGACGAGGCGGACGTGCCGGTGGACTTCGGCTCCGTGACCGCGGCCCCCTATGCGCGGGAGATACTGGAGCGGTCGCTCAAATATCTGAACGTCGCTCCGGATACCGACGAGCCGCCTGCCAAACAGGCGACGGTGCCGGACGTGACCGGCATGGACGTGGACGAGGCCGTTCACGCGTTGGAGGACGCGGGCTTCAGCGGCGTGCTGGACGGCGCGGGCGGCCGGGTGACCGGCCAGCTGCCGGCCGGAGGCGCGGAGATGAACGAGGGCGCGTTGGTGATGCTGTACGTGGACGGCGCGCGCGATTCACAGGACGACGCGCCGGTGACGGTGCCGGACGTGACGGGCATGCCCGTGACGGAGGCCAACCGGCTGCTGCGCTCCTATGGGCTGGAAATGACGATCGAGGGCAGCGGCCTGGCGGTGAGCCAGTCGCCCGCCGCCGGTGAACAGGTTAATCCAACGACGCTGGTGGCGGTGCGCTTCGAGCCGCCGTAACGGCATGTAATAAATACTGATACCAATCTCTGGGAGGTTGCCGGATGAAACTGAACGCGCTGATCGGGAAAATCCCCGGCAAGGTTCAAACCCTTGGAAATATGGATGTGGAAATCAAATCGCTGTGCGTGGATTCCAGAAAGGCGGAGGATGGCGCGCTGTTCTTCTGCACGCCCGGCTTGCACATGGACGCCCATGATTTCGCGCCGCAGGCCGTCGAAAAGGGCGCGGTGGCGCTGATTGTGCAGCGCAGGCTGCCCATCGACGTGCCGCAGGTGCTGGTGGAGGATGTGCGCGCGGCGGTTTCCTACATAGCCGCGGAATACTTCGGCAATCCCGCGGAAAAGCTGATGATGCTGGGCATTACCGGCACCAAGGGCAAGACCACCACCAGTTTTCTGGTGAAGTCCATTCTGGACGCCGCGGGCATCAGGACCGGCCTGATCGGCACGGTCTGTTCGATGATCGGCGAGGAGACCATTCCCAACCGCCTGACCACGCCGGATCCCATCGAGACGCAGACGCTGCTGCGCCGGATGGTGGACGCGGGCATGGAATGCGTGATCATGGAGGTCTCCGCTCACGCGCTGGATATGCACCGCCTGGCGGGCGTGAAGTTCAAGGTGGGTGCGTTTTCCAACTTCTCCCAGGATCATCTGGACTACTTTTCGAGCATGGACGCCTACTTCGCGGCCAAGATGCGCCTGATGGACCCCGCGGTGTGCGAAACCGTGGTCTACAATGTGGACGACGAGCGGGTGAGCGCCGCCGTCAAGGCGCTGGATATTCCAAAGTTGCGCATCGGCATTCGGGAGAGCAGCGACGTGTACGCCAACGATATCGAGATCGGCGAGCGGGGCTGCAGCTTCCTGATGACCTGGCACAAGCGCTTCCGCACGACCATTTCGCTGCATCTGGCGGGCATATTCAACGTCTATAACGCCCTGATGGCGGCGGGCATCTGCATCTGCGCCGGGGTTGGCCCGGAGAGCATCCGGCAGGGGCTTGAAAATGTGTATGCCGTGCCGGGGCGCATTGAGCTGCTGGACACCGGCACGCCCTATCGGGTGATCTTGGACTACGCGCACTCGCCGGACAGCCTGGAGAACGTGCTGAAGGCCGTGCGGGAAACCACGAAGGGCCGCATGATCGCGCTGTTCGGCTGCGGCGGCGACCGGGATCGCGCCAAACGCCCGCTGATGGGCGAGATCGGCGGCGAGCTTGCGGACTACTGCGTCCTCACCAGCGACAACCCGCGCAACGAGGATCCGATGGCTATACTGGACGCCATCGAGGAGGGCATCAAATCCACCGGCTGTGATTACATCGTGATCGAGAACCGTCGCGAGGCTATCCGCTATGCCCTGACCCACGCGGAGGTGGGAGACGTGGTGGTGCTGGCCGGCAAGGGCCACGAGACCTATCAGGAGATCAAGGGCGTGAAGCATCCCTTCGACGAAAAGGTGGTCGTGCGGGAGCTGCTGGAGGAAATCTCGGAATAATCAGGAAGTAAGGAAGGAACATAAGATAACATGCAGAGGTTAATTTGGACCGTCGTCGCGGCCTTCGCCATGGCGATGGTGCTGGGGCCGATCGTGATCCCCTGGCTGAAAAAGATGAAATTCGGCAAGGAGATCTACGAGCTTGGCCCGCAGACCCATAAGAAGAAGCAGGGCACGCCCCAGATGGGCGGCATCATATTCGCCGTGCCCGCGCTGATCGCGGCGCTGGCCTTTTCCTATGGCGACGCCCGTTGGGATTTTTTGCTGATCGCGCTGGTGAGCGCGCTGGGCTTCGGTTTGATCGGCTTCATCGACGATTGGCTGAAGATTCGACGGCACAGCGCCGAGGGTCTGACGCCGAAGCAGAAGCTGGCCCCGCAGATTGTGCTCTCCATCGGCCTGGCGGTCTGGGCCTATCTGAACCCGAAGATCGGCGCCTCTCTGACGGTGCCCTTCTTCAATGTGGAGTGGAATCTCGGCTGGTTCTACATTCCGGTGATGGTGTTTGTGCTGGTGGGCACGGTGAACTCCGCCAACCTGCTGGACGGCTTGGACGGATTGCTCGGCGGCTGCGGCATGTTCGACTTCGTGGCCATGGCGCTGATCTGCGTGGCGATGGCCGCGGCGAATCCCGCCGAGGCGGACAACCTGCTGAACGTGGCGATCTTTGCCGGGGCCATGGTGGGCGGCCTGCTGGGCTTTTTGCGCTACAATTCCCACCCCGCCCGCGTGTTCATGGGCGATGTCGGCTCCTTTTTCATCGGCGGCGCGCTGGTGGGCATGACGCTGGTGACGCGGCTGTCGCTGCTGCTGCCGGTGATCGCGCTGGCGATGGTGATGAGCAGCGTGTCGGATCTGATACAGTTTGCCTATTTCCGCGCTACCCACGGCAAGCGCTTCTTCAAGATGGCGCCGCTGCACCATCATTTCGAGCTGAGCGGCATGCCGGAGACCCGCATCGTGGCGATGTATTACATCGTGACGGCGATGCTGTGCCTGGTGTCGCTGCTGGGGTTTGTGGCATGAGCTTACGCGCCATGATATGGCGCTCAGCACAGGGAACAGGATTAGCTGCTGCCGCCCGTTCTGCTGAGAACATGGTGAAGGAGCGTGCGGTAGCCACAATTCCTGTTCCCTGTTGTCTGTTCCCTGTTCCCTCGTATTTATATTGCATTTGACCCGGAAGGGGGATTTCTGACATGATGCAAGGCAAAAAGGCAATGGTATTCGGTATGGCCCGAAGCGGCATCGCCGCGGCGAAGCTGCTGCTGTCGCGGGGCGCGGAGGTGTACATATGCGACGCCAGGACCGAAGCGGATTTCGACGGCGCGCTGGACGACCTGAAGGCCGCGGGCGCGCACCTTCTGTTGGGCGAGCAGCACCCGGAGGCGCTGCTCGACGGCATGGACGCGCTGATCGTCAGCCCCGGCATCCCGGTGGAGCATCCGGCGGTGGTTCGCGCAAAGGCGTTGGGCATCGAGGTGATGGGCGAAATCGAATACGCCTATCGGGAGGCCACTGGCCTGCTGCTGGCCATCACCGGTACCAACGGCAAGACCACCACCACAACGCTGCTGGGCGAGATCTTTAAAAACGCCGGACGGCGCACCTTCGTGGTTGGCAATATCGGCACGCCCTACAGCGGCGCGGTCGCCGGAATGAAGCCCGGCGACGTGACGGTTTGTGAAATCTCGTCGTTTATGATGGAGACCTCCTCCAAGTTCCACCCCGCCATCAGCGCCGTGCTGAACATCTCGGAGGATCATCTGAACCGCCATGGCACGATGGAGAGGTACATCGCCCTCAAGGAGCGCATCTTTGAAAACAGCGCCGAGGACGACTACGTGATTTTGAACTGGGACGATCCCGCGACCCGCGACATGGCCAATCGCGCCCGCTGCCGGGTCAGCTGGTTCTCCTCCCGAAACGAGGTGCCCTTCGGCGCGTTCGTGCGGGACGGCATGATCGTCTACGGCACGCCGCAGGACAGCAAACCGGTGTGCCCCGCCAAGGAGGTCTACATTCCCGGCGAGCACAACCTGAAAAACGCGCTGGCCGCCACGGCGATGGCGATGGCCGCGGGCATTCCCGCGCCGGTGATCCGCCACACGCTCAAGACCTTCATGGGCGTGGAGCACCGCATCGAATTCGTGCGGGAGCTGGACGGCGTGCGCTTCATCAACGACTCCAAGGGTACCAACGTGGATTCCACCATCCAGGCCGTGCGGGCCATGGACCGGCCCACGGTGCTGATCCTGGGCGGCTACGACAAGCACACCGACTTCACCCCTCTTTGCGAGGAGATCGTGAAATGCCCGATTTCCCGAATCGTGCTGATCGGCGCGACGGCGAAGCAGCTGGAGGAGACGCTGGAAAATGTGGGCTATCACGCCTGGACCCACGCGGGCTACGACTTCAAGAAGGCGATTGAGCTGGCCTTTGCGCAGGCCAACGCCGGCGGCAACGTGCTGCTGTCGCCCAGCTGCGCCTCCTTCGATATGTTCAAGGACTACGAAGCGCGCGGGCGCATCTTCAAGGACATTGTGAACGCCCTGGAGGGCAAGCGGGCTTGATGCTCCAGCCCGTTCGCGGGGCCAATGAGACGCGGCGATACGCCGCGCGAAGAGATACCAACCGCCGCGGGCTGCGCGGCATCGACAGGGGCCTGGCGATCAGCTTCATTTTGCTGATGATGGTGGGCCTTGTAACGCTCTATGCCGCCAGCTATTACAACGCTCAGGATAACGGCGGCGCGCTGTCGGAGGTCACATCCCAGCTGTTTGGCGTCGCCGTGGGCGCCGTGGGCATGGTCGTGGTGCTTCGCATGGACTATCGGACGCTGGCGAAGCCCTGGCTCTGTGGCGGACTGCTGGCGGCGAGCCTCGTCATGCTGGCGTTGGTGGCGGTGCCGGGCATCGGCAAGATGCTGAACGGTTCGCGGCGCTGGCTGCGGCTGGGGCCGGTGAGCTTTCAGCCCTCGGAGCTGGCGAAGTATTCGATGATCATCTATCTGGCGCGGGCGCTGAGCCAGAAGCACCGGGACGTCACCCGCTTCTTCGCGGGGCTCGTGCCGCTGTTCATACTGCCGGGCGCGATGTTCCTGCTGATATTGATGCAGCCGAACCTCTCCACGGCGGGCAGCATACTGATCGTCACCGCCGTGATGGTGATGATCGCCGGGGCACGCTGGCGTCATCTCGGGCTGGTTGGCGCGGCGGGCGCGGCGCTGGGCACGTTCTACGCGCTCTCGGAGGGCTATCGCCGGGCACGGCTGATGTCCTTCCGCCATCCCTTTGACTTCATGACCAACGAGGGCTATCAGCTCTCCCAGTCGTTGCTGGCCTTTGGTTCCGGCGGGCTGTTCGGCATGGGCATCGGCCAGGGCCGCCAAAAATTCGCGTTTCTGCCCTATCCGGAATCGGATTTCATATTCGCGGTGGTGGGGGAGGACCTGGGCTGGGTGGGCTGTGTGGCGGTGCTGGCGCTGTTCGCGGCGTTTCTGTTCTTCGGATTGCGGGTGGCCATGCGCTGCGAGGATCGCTTCGGCAGCCTGCTGGCGGGCGGCATCACCTGCATGATCGGCGTGCAGTGCGTGCTGAACGTGGCCGTGGTGATCGGCATGATGCCCACCACCGGCCTGCCGCTGCCCTTCTTCAGCGCCGGCGGCACCTCGATCTCGATCATCATGGCCGCGGTGGCGGTGGTGATGAACATATCGAGGGAAATTCGTTGAATTTCAGCCGCCTAATCCCCGATTCCTGGCGCAAAGCGCCCCGACCAAACAGCATTTACCATACAACGGAGGTGCTCCATGCCCAAACGCAGAAGAAAGAAGCGCCGCGCATGGCTGCCGTGGGCGGCGTCGATCGCGCTGCTGGCGGCGGTTCTGTGGATATTGCTTGCAAACGTGGTGTTTGTGGTGCGGGATGTGCAGGTCGTCGGGGCGGGGGAGGTGTCCGAGGCAGATGTGCGGCATCTGTCCGGCATCCGGCTGGGCACGCGCATTGGCGCCGTGGACGCGGAGCGGGTGCGTTTGGACGTGGAGAGCGACGGGCGCGTCGCTTTCGTCAGCCTCCAGCGGCGGCTGCCGGGCCGCGTGGTGCTCACGGTGCGGCCCCGCACGATGGATGCAGTCATCCTGCTGGCGGGCAAGATCCTGGTGCTGGATTCAGACGGCTACGTCGTGGAAATAACGGACAGGCTTCCTGACGCGAACGCCGTCTATGTCACCGGGCTGAAGGCCTCCTATTACACGCTGGGGCGGCAGCTGGACACCGCCGACGGGCGCTGCGGCTGCATGAAGGCAGTGCTTGAGGCGCTCAAGGCCCATGGCGCCACGGCCTACGTCTCGGAGCTGAGCGTGGCGGACACGGTGGATCTGCGCATCATTACCCGCACGGGCATGACGGTGCTGCTGGGCGGCGCCGACAACATGGACAACAAGATCGCCTGGATGGCCGGTGCGCTTGCCGATTTGGAGGCCCGCGGCGAGACTATGGGCAGGCTGGACGTTTCCAGCGGAACCAAGGCGGATTATATGCCGCCGGCCGCTGAGGACGAGGAAGAGGAAGCGGCGGCCGCGGAGGAGGTGGACGCGCCGGCGGGCGAGGTGTATTCCATAAACGGCGTGATTTACGTAGATGGCGTGGCTGTCGAGAGCCTGCCGGAGGCGAGCGAGGCGGCGGAGGTCCCTGCCAGCTGAGCCATAGTATGACAAACCCTGGCCGTAAATTTGAAACAATTTCGAAAACTGCGGAAAAAGGCGAAAATCGGCGGTTTCCAATTTGCATCCGAGTGGAAATCCATGTATAATACGAATAAGTTGGATAATAGGTAGAAGTGTACGAATGTCTTGCATCTATCAGGGAACATAGGAATAGGGTGGGTCGACAACGGATATGAAAACGCAAATTGCTGCCATTGAATTTGGAACCTCCAAAATCGTCACGGTGATTGCGCAGAGCGGCGGCATGGACCGCCTGGACATCATCGGTTCGGGCACTGTGCCCTACGACGGCTATTCCGACGGCGATTGGAATACGCCGGGCCAGATGATTCAGCGCGTGCGCGATTCCATCGCGGCGGCGGAGCTGGAGGCCAATTCCAAGATTAAGGAAATCTACGTGGGCGTGCCGGGCGAATACATACACGTGCGCGCCTGCGAAAGCGAAGTGGAGCTGCCTGACGGCATGGTGGACGAGGCTGCGATCAACGCCGTGCAGGACGCCGCGGCGGACAAGCTGCGCATTGCCGACGAGGGCGGCTTGGTGATGCACCGCGTGCCCTCCTGGTTCATTGTGGATGACGGCAAGAAGACCATGACGCCCGGCGGACGCGGCACGCGCCTTCGCGCCATGACCACCTTCATCATCGCCGACCCCCAGTTTATAGAGGACGTCTCCGAGATGATCGGTCGCCAGAACATCACGATTCTGGGCTTCCTCTCCTGCTCACTGGGCGAGAGTCTGCTGGTGCTTTCGCTGGAGGAGCGCGATCGCGCGGCGGTGCTGATCGACGTGGGCTATTTGAACACCGAGCTCAGCGTGGTCGAGGGCGACGCCATCGTCTATCACGCGATATTGCCCCGCGGCGGCGGACACATCACCGCCGATCTGGCCACACAGCTGCGCATACCGATGCGCGCGGCGGAGCAGATTAAGCGTGGCTATGTGTTCAACCCAGATGAGTTCGACGCGAACTCCTTTTCGGAAG
>JAFVBK010000211.1 GCA_017480045.1 Clostridia bacterium | reverse complement strand
CGCGCCGGCGGATGCGTCCGTGCGGCTGGACGCCCTCGCCAGGGGCGACAAGGGCAGCGCTGTGCGCAACCTTCAGCTGACGCTGATCGATCTGGGCTATCTGGCGAGCGGCGCCGACGGTGACTTCGGCGGCAAGACCGAAGCCGCGGTGCAGGCGGCGCAGCGTCAGGCCGGGCTCTCCGCCACGGGCGTGGCGGATGGCGCTTTCCTGGCGGCGCTGTACGCCGGCCAGATCCCGAATGCCCAGGGGGCCTATGTGCAGCTCGCCCCGCGGGTGATTCGCTACGATGCGACCAGCCAGCACCGGGACAAGTATGGCAGCTATACGGTCGCCAATGCCTTTGATGGCAATACCGCCACGACCTGGGCGGAATCCGGCGCGGGCTATGGCATTGGCGAGGGCATTACCTTCACCGTCGCCACCTTTGGCCGCGCGTCGTTCACGCTGGATATTTGGGCGGGCTATCATAAGAGCAAGAGCACCTATTACAACAATGGACGTCCCAGGGATATCACGCTGACGATCAATGGCGTCGCCTATCGCTATACGCTGGAGGACGTGCGCGCCTCCCAGTCGATCGTGATTTCAGATTTTGGCGGCGGCGCATTCGTAGATATGGGAATCTATATCGAGAGCGTCTATCAGGGCAGTCGCTGGCAGGATACCTGCATCTGTGAAATTCAAGTGAGCTAGAGTGAACTTCCAGGGTGTGCTTCTGGCATTTTGGGAACACATTCTGGCGCCGGGGGAGCGTGTTTTAGAATTGGGCAGGAGAAGGATCGCAGGGCAGTGGCTGCGCATCGTGGCGGGATTATTTGTATTTGCTTTCGGCGTGCACCTGACGATATTTGCCAACATCGGTCTCGCGCCGTGGGACTGCCTGGGCATGGGCATATCCTACCACACGCCGCTGAACTACGGGCTTTCGATGACGCTGATGAGCGTGGCGATCCTGGGGATCGATCTGCTGCTGGGGGAGCGCATCGGCTACGGAACCATCATCGACGCGCTGTTGACCGGCAACTTTGTACAGCTGTTCAACGATTTGGACCCGCTGCCGGAGAACAGCAGCCTTTGGGTGGGCATCGCCGCTATGCTGGTCGGCTTCGTGTTTATGGCCCTTGGCATGTGGATCTACATGAGGGCGGGCCAGTGCTGCGGGCCGAGGGACTCCCTGCTGGTGGGCCTGGGCAAGCGTCTGCCGAAGCTGCCCATCGGCCTGGTAGAGATATTGCTCTGGGCCCTGGTGCTGCTGGCGGGCTGGCTGCTGGGCGGCCCGGTGGGAATCGGCACCCTGATCAGCACCTTTGGCGCGGGCCTGGTGATGCAGCTGGTGTATGCGCTGGTGGGCTTTGAGCCGAGGGAGGTTCGGCATAGGGGCGTGATCGAGGTCACGCGCATGCTGCTGCGTCCAAATGACAAAGCGAGCGCTTGAATGCGGCCAGATCCTCTCGAAACCGCATTTTCCGGCATGTGGGAGCACGCTCTAATCGTCAATCAGGCATACGTTTGAATAGTGGGTCAGATAGGTCTTGCCGCCGATGGTGACCTGTACCACGTCGGAGTCGCTGTAGTCCAGCCAGGAGGACAGCTTGCCCTCGATCACCTCGCCGTTCGGCAGCTGGAGGATGGCGCGGTTGAACCGGTATTTTGTGTCGATCAATCGCCGGTTGCCGTGGTGGGTCTCCCAGTAGATGATGCCGCCAACCAGCAGGAGGATCAGAATTGCAGCGACGATGGCGATAACCTTCTTTTTCATGGACATACCTGCCTTTCATGCTTTGCGGCCCCGCGCCTCTCACCAAAGAGGCGCGGGGCCGTTGGCGCGCTTCGGATATGATGAAGCGCGCGGGGATCTCATTGCTTTGAAACGTCGTATTGCAGGAAGCGCTTGGCGCACTTCTTTTGCATATACTTGCGAAGCTCTTCGGCGGTACCGCCCTCCACGCTCGCTTTGGGCAGGATATAGTATGCCTTGCCCTTGATGACGAAGTAAAAGCACAGATCGGTTTCATAGAGCCCGTAGATCTCTTTGAACCTGCTGCGGGCATAGCTCTGCTGGCCTTCGAGCTTCAGCTCCACGCCGCTGTCGTCCACTTTGAAGGCCGCGCCCTTGTTCAGATAGTGCTTGCGGTACTTCTTCAGCGTGTCGTCCGGGCGCTTGCCGGCGCGGGAAAAGGCCACCACCAGCAGGATCGAGCAGATCAACAGATAGCCGACGCGGGTGAATTGAAAGCCCTCGTTGTAGAGCGTGTAGCCGAAATAGATCGCGCCGGCCAGGCCCAGCGCGCCCAGCGCGACGCGGGTCGCCGGAGTGATCTCCTTTTTCTGGAGGTACAGCGCCTCAAAGTCGGAAAGCACCTCGTCGGTATAGGTGAAGCTGGCGTGGAAAAAGCCCGGTCCCTTTTGCTCGCTCATGTCACTTTTTGGCCTGCCCATAATAGGCGTTCGGGCCGTGCTTGCGCATGTAATGCTTGTCCTGAATGCGCTGCGGCGCGGGGGCGGCGGCGGGATCCACCTGGCGGGTGAACAGAGCCATCTTCGCGACCTCCTCCAGCACTACCGCATGGTAAACCGCGTCGGCGGCGTCCTTGCCCCAGGTGAAGGGACCGTGGCTGTGGCAGATGACCGCGGGCACCGCCTTCGGATCGATGCCGCGTTCGCGGAAGCATTCCACGATGGTGTGGCCGGTGTTCAGCTCGTAGCCCGCGTCCAGCTCCTCCTGGGTCAGGTGGCGCGCGCAGGGGATGGGGCCGTAGAAGTAGTCGGCGTGAGTGGTGCCGTAGCAGGGGATATCCTGGCCTGCCTGAGCCCAGCCCACCGCGTAGGGACTGTGGGTGTGCACGATGCCGCCCACCGAGGGGAAGGCGTTGTAGAGCACCATATGGGTCAGGGTATCTGAGGAGGGGTTCAGGTCGCCCTCAACCTTGTTGCCCTTCAGATCCATGACCACCATGTCGTCGGGCTTCAGGGCGTCGTAGTCCACGCCGGAGGGCTTGATGACGAACAGGCCCTTCTCTCGGTCAATGCCGCTGACGTTGCCCCAGGTATAGGTGACCAAGCCGCGCTTTGGCAGCTCCATGTTGGCTTCGTAGACGAGCCTCTTTAGGGATTCAAGCATGGTGAAAACCTCCTTTTATGCTCAAAGTAGATGAGGCGTTGAGGGAAAACCAGCGGTTTTCCCGATCATCACTTTGTGATCGTGTACATCGCGACCTCGTCGATTTCGCGATTGGCGCCCACCAGTATATCCTGGCCGGCGGCGTTGACGAAGTGCATCAGGTTGGCGCAGCCGGCGTCCATGTCGATGGTCTCGACGCGGTACGAGCCGTTTTCATAGGTGATGGCGATGGTGCCGCGGGTGCCCTTGCGCCAGCCGACGGCCCATGTGGGCTTGTCCAGAAGCGTTCCCGCCCAGGTGGCGTGCAGCATTTCGGTGTCCTTCTCCGGCGCGTCATACTTCCAGCAGGGCACGTAGTTGCCGAAAGCGTCCAAATGGAAGATGGTGAGCGCGTTGCCGTGGAAGGGCGTAATCATGCCCAGCTCCAGCTTGCCGTCGCCGTCGAAGTCGATCAGCACGGAATCGCTGGAGGGCACAGCGCACAGCAGGTCGATTTCCCAGTCCTTGCCGGGGGCGACGGGCGGTCGGAACAGGAAGGTGCCCTCCTCGCAGCCCACCACGGCGGCGTCATAACCGTCGACGCGCACTTTGCTGTAGCCGTGATTGCGCAGCATGTCGGACATGAGGGGCTCCAGGGTCAGCGGATGCTCCTCGTTGAACACAGAGAGGTCGTCGGGCAGCACCGAGGCATAGCAGGCGCCGTGGAAGCGCCAGTCGTTCTTGTATTCGTGGCCGGATTTCAGGCAGCACACCAGCAGGTAATTCACGCCGTTTCGGTTCAGAATGCCGAAGCGATGCACAAAGGGCGCTTCGCAGAGCGTGCGGATCTCCCAGTCGCCCGCGCCTCTGGCGGTGGCGATGACGATTTTGGCGTCCTTGGAATCGTTGGGGGAGTAAAATTTGTGGGTCGCCAGGAACTGACCGTCCGCGCCGGGCACCGGCACCATGGTCATTACCCCGCCGGGCTCCGTCCACACGGTATCCAGCTGCTCGCCGTCCTCGGAGAAAACATAGCAGGGGTCGTGCTTTTCGGCGGCGACCAGAAAGCAATGCTTGCCCTGCCAGGTCAATTCAGACAGCGCGTAGCATTTATTCAAATTTGATATAACCTTTTTCTCAATGTTCACAGCTTTATCCTTTCTTCCGCGCAAGCGGCTTAAAAATGAGGGGCGGTTTGACGGCGCATCCGTTCGCGCCGGCTGAGGTGGCTTTCGCGCCGGCGCGGACTTACTGCTGCGCGTCCAGCAGCTCAGACATCTTCCGGCAGGCGAATCGGATATCGTCGGCCCAGGTGTCGTCGTTGCCGGTGTACCACATTTCGGTCACGTAGCGGCGGATGCCCAGAGACCAGGCCTTCGCGATGACGGCCTTGAAGTCCACATGTCCGGTCAGGAAGGGCACCTCCCTGAATACGCCCGGCACCGTCTCCTTTAGGTGAAGGGCCACGATGTGTCCGCGGCCGGAGTTCAAGTCGTCCAACACATTGCCGCCGGAGGCGACCGCCGCGTTGGTCAGGTTTCCGGAATCGGGGTAGACGCCCAGATAGGGACTGCCCACCGCGTCCACATAGTACATGGACTTCCAGACGGTGTTCATAAAGTCCGTCTCCATGGTCTCAAAGCCCATTTGGATGCCGCGTACCGCCGCCATTTCGGCGGCCTTCCTCAGGTTTTCCAGAAAAAGGGCCTTGGTCTGGGCGGTGCTCTCCTCGTAGTACACGTCGTAGCCCGCCAACTGGATGATGCGCACGCCCAGGTCGTCGGCCAGGGCGATTGCCTTCTCCATGATTTCCATGCCCCGCGCGCGAATGGCGGGATCGGCGGAACCCAGCGGATACTTCCGGTGACCGGAGAGGCACATGCTGCGAATCGGCAGACCGACCTCCTGCATGGTGCCTACCAGCTCTCGCCGCTCCTGATCCGTCCAATCCAGGCGAGCGAGCTTCTCGTCCGTCTCGTCGATGCTGATCTCAACAAAATCATAGCCGGCCTCCCTGGCGAAGGTCAGCTTTTCCCGCCAGGTCAGGGTGGGCGGCATGGCCTTCTCATAGAGCCCGATGGCATACTGCTTCATATTCTCTTCCTCACTTTGTTTGTGTTCGTTTTGCAAAGGCGGAAACACATAACGTGAGGACAACCTTTGTTTGATTATATACGATTGTCGGGCCTTTTGCAATAGTAAACACCAGATTAAGATAAAAAGTACATAATATAGGGTAAGAAGCCCATGCTTCATGGCCGCGCAGCGCCTTTGAAGGGCGTCGAAAATCAGCCCTGAGGAGCCGAAAATTAAAAGTCTATTAAAATGATGCGATATTAATATTTTGTTAAATGCAGCTGAGATGGAAGAGAAAACGGGGAAATAAACATAAAAAATGAAATAAACATAAACATCTGCTTGAAAATATGTGCGATCTATCATATAATATGTCTGTGCAAAGGTCGGAAACAGACAGACATATTATGAAAGGGGAGGAAGTTTTTGAGCAAGGTATCTGAAATGACCCGCGAAAAGTGGATCATGTCCACGTTCCCGGAGTGGGGCACCTGGCTGGTTGAGGACATCGAGAACGAAGTTGTTCAACCCGGCAACGTGGCGATGTGGTGGCTCGGCTGCACCGGCATCTGGTTCAAGACGCCTGGCGGCGCGAACATCACCATCGATCTGTGGTGCGGCAACGGCAAGCGCACCCACGGCGACGGCAAGATGAAGGTGGGCCACCAGATGGCCAACATGTGCGGCGGGCGCAAGATGCAGCCCAACCTGCGCAACGTGCCCTTCGTGATCGATCCCTTCGCCTTCAAGCAGGTGGACGCCGTGCTGGCGACCCACTACCACCAGGACCACATGTCCGCGGAATGGGCGGCCCATGTGATCAACAGCGGCATGACCACCACCGACGAGAACGGCAACGAGATTCCGGTGCCCTTCATCGGCCCGCTGAAGAGCGTTGAAACCTGGATGAAGTGGGGCGTGCCGGAGGATCGCTGCAGGATTGTCAAGCCCGGCGACACGATCAGGATCAAGGACATCGAGATCGTGTGCCTGGACAGCTTTGACCGCACCTGCATCGTGACTACGGATTCCACTGGCCCGGATCGCGAGGAGCTGACCGGCAAGTGTCCGACCGACATGGACGACAAGGCCGTGAACTATCTGGTCAAGACGCCGGGCGGCAACATCTATCATTCCGGCGATTCCAACTTCTCCATCTACTTCGCCAAGCACGGCAAGGATCACGACATTGACGTGGCCTTCGGCTCCTTCGGCGAGAACCCCATCGGCATGCAGGACAAGATGACCTCCGTGGACGTGCTGCGCATGGCGGAGAATCTGCGGTGCAAGGTGGTCGTGCCGATCCACTGGGATGTGTGGACCAACTTCCAGGCCGACTGCGAGGAGATCAAGCTGCTCTACGACTTCAAGAAGGACCGCAACGAATACAAGTTCCATCCGTTCTTCTGGCAGGTCGGCGGCAAGTATGTCTATCCGCAGGACAAGGACAAGATCTACTATCATCACCAGCGCGGCTTTGAGGATTGCTTCGAGGCGCCGCAGAACATTCCGTTCAGGTCCTGCTTGTAAGGAGGCGCAATATGGCTGAAACCATTCTGCAGAAGATCGTCGAGCGCGGACACTACAAGTTCGTGGATCGCGTGGAATCCTGGCAGGAGGCCGTGAAGCTGAGCACGGAATCCCTGGCGAATACGGGCTATGTCAGCGAGAACTACTATCAGCAAATCGTCGACTGCATCGAGAAGTACGGTCCCTATGTGGTCTTTGACCATTATGTGGCCATGCCCCATTCCCAGGAGGGCGCGGAGGGCGCCGAAAAGACCGCCGTGGGCTTCATGCGCGTGAAGGAGGATGTGGACTTCGGCACGGACGAGGATGGCGAGCGAAAGATTGCCCGGCTGTTCTTCACACTGGCGGCCAAGGACCCCAACGAGCACCTGGACAACATGCAGCAGCTGATGCAGATCTTTACCAACGAGCCGCTGCTGGATGCCCTGATGGCGGCCGAGACGCCGGAGGACATTCTGGCGGCCGAGGCGAAGTATCCGCCGGAGGACGATTTTTAACCCTGACGAATAACAACCGACCATAC
This sequence comes from Clostridia bacterium, assembly GCA_017480045.1. Taxonomy (GTDB): domain Bacteria; phylum Bacillota; class Clostridia; order Christensenellales; family Aristaeellaceae; genus UBA2862. The sequence continues at coordinate 17,709 of JAFVBK010000211.1, read as the reverse complement.
AGAGAGGGGTATTTTCTGTGTTTTTAGTTAAGATTTGGGAGTTCTTCACGACGTACATCCTGCGTCAGGCTCCTTACATGATCGGCTTTATCACCATGATCGGCTACATTCTGATGAAGAAGAAGTGGTACGATGTGCTGGGCGGCACCCTGAAGGCCATCATCGGCATGCTGATTCTGAATGTCGGCTCCGGCGGACTGACCAGCAACTTCCGTCCGATCCTGGCGGGCCTGAAGGATCGCTTTAACCTGACCGCCGCGGTCATCGACCCCTACTACGGTCAGAACGCCGTTACCGCGGGCGTCGAGGAAATGTTCGGCGCGGCCTTCTCTTCCGCGCTCACCCTGCTGCTCATCGCCTTCATCGTGAACATCCTGCTGGTGCGCTTTAACAAGATCACCAAGTGCCGCTCCCTGTTCACCACCGGCCACGTGCAGGTGCAGCAGGCGGCGACCGCCTACTGGCTGATCCTGTTCGCGCTGCCCTCCCTGTGGCAGGGCGGCGTCAAGACCGTGCCGATGCTGATCGTCATGTCAATCATTCTGGGCGCCTACTGGGCCGTCGGCTCCAATCTGACCGTCAAGCCCATGCAGGAGCTGACCGACGGCGCGGGCTTCGCCATCGCCCATCAGCAGATGTTCGGCATCCGCCTGGGCTATATCCTGGCCGACAAGCTGTTCGGCACCAACGGCGGCAAGCGCAAGAAGGAGATCAAGAAGGTCGGCGATATGGAGCTGCCCGGCTTCTTCTCCATTTTCAATGAGAACATGGTGTGTACCGCCATCCTGATGACCGTGTTCTTCGGCATCATCATGACCGTCATCGGCAAGCCCTTCTTCGTGGCGCAGGGCAGCCTGGCCGAGGATGCAAGCTTTGTGATGTACGTGCTCAACACCTGCTTGAACTTCGCCGTGTATCTGGCGATCCTGCAGCTGGGCGTGCGCACCTTCGTTACCGAGCTGACCGCTTCCTTCCAGGGCATCGCCGACAAGCTGCTGCCCTCCTCCGTGCCCGGCGTGGACTGCGCGGTGTGCTACGGCTTTGGCGACGCCAACGCCGTGACATTCGGCTTCCTGGCTGGTCTGGCCGGTCAGCTGGTCGCGATCATTGCGCTGATTATCTTCAAGAGCCCGGTTCTCATCATCTGCGGCTTCGTGCCGGTGTTCTTCGACAACGCCACCATCGGCCTGGTTGCCAACGAAAAGGGCGGCCTGAAGGCCTGCCTGGTGATCCCCTTCATCTCCGGCCTGATTCAGGTGTTTGGCTCCGCTTTCATCGCGGGCTGGGTTGGCATGGCGCAGTACGGCGGCTACCTGGGCATGTTTGACTGGGCGACCGTGTGGCCGGCCTTCACCGTCATCATGAAGTACCTGGGCTACGCGGGCGTGGCGGTCGTGGCCGTCATCCTGCTGGCGCTCCCGCAGATCGAGTATCGTCGGGACAAGAAGGGCTACTTCCTGATCACCGAGGATTACGAGGCCTACAAGGAGTACATTGCCTCCAAGAAGTAAGCTTTCCCCGTTTCCCCCTGAGCGCGCGGCGCCTCAGGGGGAATGACTCTATTGCAATTATGAAAGGAATATGATACAATGTCTAAGCTTGATAATAAGAAGTTTATGGTCTGCTGTGCGAATGGCGCTGGTTCTTCCCTGATGATGAAGATGACCCTGCAGAAGGTTCTGACCAAGCTGGGCGTGAAGCCCGCCTCGCTGCATCACTGCTCTCTGTCCGAAGGCAAATCCGCCGCGCCGAATTACGACATCGTGCTCTGCGCGCGCAACTTCGCCAACATGTTCGCGGATGCCGAGAAGAAGGGTACCACGGTCATCGGCCTGAAGAACATCATGTCCGCTCCGGAGATGGAGCAGGCGATGAAGGACGCGGGTCTGCTGGACTGATCGCTCTGACAGAGGCTCGCCGTTGGCGGCCTCTTTTTGGATTTGAGCGCGATTGGCGGACTGTCGGCTCGGCTATGGCGCTTGTCGCTTGGCAAAATGGAGAAAACCGATGCTGAAGGCAGTTATATTCGATATCGATAACACGCTGTACGACTACGACGCGGCCCATGCGCCGGCCTTTCAAGCGCTGACGGCATTTGCCTGCGAGACCTTTTCGTTGACGCCTCAGCGGTTTGCCGAGCTGCATCGAAGCGCGGAAAGAGAGCTGGAAATTCGCTGCGGCGGCAACTGCGCCGCCGTGCACAATCGCCTGCTTCGCTATCAGGCGCTTCTGGAGCGGCTGGGCCAGCCCATCGCCTACGCGCCGGGAATGTCGAAGCTGTACTGGTCTACGCTGCTGGAGGCGATGCGGCCCTACCCGGACGCCGTGGAGACGATGGCGAGGCTGAAAGCTATGGGGCTGACCATCGGCATCGGTACCAACATGACCGCGGAGAATCAGTACGAAAAGCTCGCGCGCATCGGGGCCATGCCCTATGTGGATTTCATGGTCACCAGCGAGGAGGTCACGGCTGAGAAGCCGGACAGACGCCTGTTTGACGCCTGCGCGAAGAAGGCGGGCTGCGCCCCGGAGGCCTGTGCCTTCGTAGGCGACAGCGTGAGCAAGGACGTGCGGGGCGCGATGAACGCGGGCATGCGCGCCATCTGGTTTTGCCGGGAGGGGGAGCCGGACCGGGCGATTCCCGGCGCGACAACCATCCGCGCGCTGTCAGAGCTGCCGGAGCTGCTCGCCGAATGCCGCAACACCTTCGACACCAAAGAGGAGCCTTGCCCATGAAACGAGACCGCCAGACCGTCAACCTCCGGCACGCCGAAATGCTTGCCCTGATTCGGGAACGACAGGAGGTTTTGGTCGATGAGCTGAGCCGAACGTTCGGCATTTCGACCATGACCGTGCGCCGAGATTTGCAGGCGCTGGAGGAGCAGGGGAAGATCAGCCGCTTTCACGGCGGCGCGAGCGTGGATGTGCGCGCGGTTTCCGCCGAGGAGAAGGATGAGGTGGCGCACTGCCGCCGCCTGATCGCCCGCTACGCCGCTTCTCTCGTCAGGGATGGCGACAGCATTTTGATCAACGGCAGCAATACGGCCATTGCCCTGCTGGAGCATCTGGGGGCGAAATCGGTCAGCGTATTTACCAACAACAGCCTTGTGGACAGGCAGCGGTATTCGGCGAATCTGGATATTCTGCTCTCTGGAGGCGCTTTTCGCGGCGCGTCACACATATTGACCGGCGATCTGGCCATGCGCAATTTGATGGACGTCCGCGCGGACAAGGCCTTTCTCGGCTGTACCGGTATTTCCCCCGACGGGGAGATTCTGTGCGGTATTCCCTCGGAGCTCGCCATCAACGAGACGATGATCGAGCATTCCGATTCCTACTATATCCTGGCCGACTACACCAAGATTGGCAAGACCAGCGCCTATGCCAGCTTTCACTTGGAGAAGAAGGGCTGCGTCATTACCGACGCGCGCGCGCCGGAGGGCGTGGTGGAGCAGCTTCGCGCCATCGGCATGGAGGTCATTCGCGTGCGAGAGACAGACGTTGAAGAGGGCGCGTGAGCGCTCTGAAAATAAAAGCTAATTTATGAAGGAGTGCGATTATCATGAAGGAATTCACCTACACCATTAAGGACGCTCTGGGCATTCATGCCCGTCCCGCTGGCATGCTGTCCAAGAAGGCCAAGAGCTATGCCGATACCGCCGTCACCATCAGCGCCAACGGCAAGACCGTGAACCTGGGTCAGCTGATGAAGCTGATGGCTCTGGGCGTAAAACAGGGCACCGAGGTCACCATTACCTGCGACGGCGCGAACGAGGAAGAGGCTGCCGCGGGTCTGAAGCAGTTCCTTGAGGAGAATCTGTAAGAGATGCCGCAGATGGAGAGCCAGCCCCGCCGGGGCTGGCTCTTACAATCCGGGAGGTTGCCCAATGAAGTATGACGCGATATTTTTTGATCTGGATGGCACGGTAATCGATTCCCTACAGGACATCGCGGATGCCGTGAACCACACCATGCGACACTTTGGCCTGCCGGAATATGCGGCCGAGGCGCTGAAGCCTCATCTGGGCTGGGGCGTTGGAACGCTGATGCGGCGCCTTCTGCCCGCGTGCTCCGACGCGCGACTGGAGGAGATCCTGGCCTTTTACAAGCCCTACTATGCCGCGCACACGAGGGACAAGAGCCGTCCCTTCGAAGGAATTCTGCCGATGCTGGCGCGGCTGAAGGCGGACGGGCTGGCGCTGGCGATCATCTCCAACAAGCCAGATGCCGCCGTGCAGCCGCTGGCGAGGGCCTTTTTTTCAGATGTCGTTTCTCTCGCGATGGGGGAGACGGAGGGCGTGCGGCGCAAGCCGCAGCCGGATATGCTGGAGATGGCGGCCCGCAAGCTGGGCCTCGATTTGAGCCGCTGTCTGTACGTGGGAGATTCCGAGGTGGACATCGACACCGCGAAGAACACCGGCATCGACTGCGTGTGCGTCACATGGGGCTTTCGAAGCCGGGAGGCGCTGATTGCCGCGGGCGCGACGCGCGTCATCGACGCGCCGGCGGCGCTGGTGACGTTTGTGGAAAGCGCGCAGGGGTGAGGAAACGAGGCTATGAACGATACCATTATCCGAAAGCGCATCCGCTTTCACGGCCTGGTACAGGGCGTCGGCTTTCGCTATCGCGCCCGGCACGCGGCGAGCGCCGTGGGAGCGACGGGCTGGGTCCGGAACGATCCGGACGGCTCCGTTTCCATGGAGATTCAGGGCAATCGGGCGCAGATCGATCAGGTTGTCGAGATGATCGACCGAGGCATGTATGTGCGCATCGAGGCAATGGAGGAAAAGATCATTCCGATAGAGGAAAATGAGCGGGATTTTACAACGAAGGACAGCCGGTGGTAGGCTGTCCTCTGTTGCATTGGATTTGGGCGTTTTTTTAGAAGGAATCTATTATACCAGATTTTGCGGGCTTGTAAATGCTATATGAAAAGCAGGCCGTCGATCTAATCGATGACCCGCTTTGCGCGAATCGCGACCTTGAAATCCCGTCCTACAGGTACTGGTTGAACTCCAACTTCTCCCGGTTGGGTCCGAGAATGGTGAAATACTTCACGCCGTTCTCCCAGAAGGGCAGCTGTCCCTCCTCGATGACCTCCAGGTTCATGCTGTCGGCGATGCGCCGCGCCTCGTCCACGTCGGTGACGTTGATGGCGATGTGGTCCACCGCGCCGTTGATTTCGGCGGCCTTGAAGTTCTGATAGGTTTCGATGGTCAAATCGCCCAGCCGAAGGAAGGCGACCTGCTCGTCGCCGTTGGCGGTGCGGAGGGCCACCTCAAAGCCCAGGGAGACATAGAATTCGATGGTCTTGTTCAGATCGTTAGTGGGAACGCCAATGTGCTGCAATCCCGTCGCAATTTTGGAAAAAGCCATGTTGCACCTCCTGCGCGTCGCTTGTTTTCAGGGCGCCGACGGGGGCCCTTCGCTGTTATTCTATCACAGAACGCGGGAATGTGTCTACTCAAAAGTGATGGCATATGGACTTTCGAAAATGATCGAAAAATTTTTTCAAGAGCGAAAAATGATCATGAGGGATATTTTGGAAACGGCTGTAACCGTCTATCAAGTAACGCTTCATTAACAAATTTATCCGCAATTGCATCCTGTTGGGAGGGAGGACGAAAAAATGCCCCGTAGGTGACATTTTTAGCGGATTTTCTTCGCGTATCAGACAAAAATGTCAATTTCGGAATGGATATTCCATCAAAAAAACGAACATAAGGAAGGCTGGGTAAAGTGTTGACAGCCCTGATTTTCTATGATATATTAAGTTATGCAATCCGGAATTAACACAGTTCCGGCGCGTGTTCGATTTTGACGGTCGGTATCGCCGACCGCAAAAAATAGAAAGAGAGGGTATCTGTCATGAAGAAAATCGTCGCTATTCTCCTCGTCGCCATCATGGTGCTGGCTATGGGCGCTGCTGTCGCCGAAGCCAAGGACGTGTCCGACCTGAAGCTGGGCTTCATCCTGGGTTCCCGTGAGCACGCCTTCTATCTGAAGATTGAGGAAGGCATCAACGCCGCCGCCGCCGACCTGGGCTTCACCGCCGTCGTCGACGAGAGCGACCTGCAGGGCGCCATCGCCACCCAGGTTATTGAGACCATGGTCGTGGACGGCATGGACGCCATCTCCCTGGCCTGCAACGAGCCCGCTGCCTGCACCACCGCCATCGAAGAGGCGGACAAGGCTGGCGTGCCGATGTTCACCTTCGACTGCACCTCCAGCGAGACTGACGTTATCAAGTGCTACGTGGGCACCGATAACTATCAGGGCGGCGTGGTCGGCGGCGAGGCCACCATCGCTTGGCTGGACGAGCTGGGCCTGACTGACGGCGCGACCGTCGGCATCATCGGCTATCCGGAGCCCCAGAGCTGCATCGACCGTGAAAACGGCTGGATGGAAGTTATGGAAGCCAACAAGGATGCCTACAACCTGAACATCGTCAACATCGGCAACTACGAGGGCCAGGCTGACAAGGCCCAGCAGCTGATGGAGGATGCTCTGACCTCCTATCCCGACATGGCCGTGATCTTCACCGTGGGCGATCCCGCCTGCATCGGCGCGCTGGCTGCCATCAAGGGCCAGGGTGCTTCCACCAAGATGATCGGCTTTGACGCCAACCCTGAAGCCCATGTGGCCATTCTGGACGAGGAAGACGGCCAGATCTGGGTCGGCGACGTCGCTCAGGATCCCTATCAGATCGGCTATCAGATCGCCGAGCAGATGGTCAAGTACCTGACCACCGGCGAAGTCGACAACGAGACCATCCGGATCGCTCCCTACCTGGTGGACGCCTCCAACGCCGTTCTGCCCGAATAATTCAGGCTGACAGCGAAGGATAACGGCAGATAAGTAATGCCTGGGGGCATCTGGCACGGCGATTGCCCGCGCCGGATGCCCCTTTTTCTCAAACCCGAAAAACCCGAACGAGTATTGAAGTAAAGGGGTGACGGATGTGCAGCCCTGCTTGCAGGCAGTTCATATTACAAAGGTCTTTCCGGGCGTCAAGGCCCTGACGGACGTATCGGTGGATTTCTATCCCGGCGAGGTGCACGCCCTGATGGGCGAAAACGGCGCGGGCAAATCCACGCTGATCAAGATTCTTTCCGGCGTCTACACCGCCACGGAGGGCGAAATCCTCCTCAATGGCCAAAAAATCGAATTCAAAGGCCCCAGAGACGCCATGGACAAGGGCATCTCGGTCATCCACCAGGAGCTGAGCATCGCCAAGGATCTGACCGTGGCGGAGAACATCTTCCTGGGCGAGGAGAAGACCAGCGGCCTGTTCCTGGACAACCGCAGCATGAACGCGCGGGCCGACGAGCTCCTCCGCCAGATGAAGATGGACGCCATCATCAAGTCTACGGACGTGGCCGGCGATTTGACCGCCGCCCAGCAGCAGATGGTGGAGATCGCCCGCGTCATCAACAAGAACGCGAAGGTGGTCATCATGGACGAGCCCACCTCCTCCCTGTCTGACCACGAGATCGACGCGCTGTTCGAGCAGATTCGCATTCTGCGGGACAAGGGCGTCGCCATCGCCTATATCAGCCACCGCATGAAGGAGATCTTTGAGATCTGCGACCGTTCCACAGTGCTGCGCGACGGCTGCTTCGTGCGCACCGACCTGATCAAGGATATCACCGAGCACGATCTTGTCGCCAGCATGGTGGGCCGCGAGCTGAACAACTATTTCGTGCATACCGAGCATACCCGCGGCGAGGAGACCCTGCGCGTGGAGGGCCTCAGCCATGGGCGCGAGTTCAAGAACGTGTCGTTCACCGCCTATAGGGGCGAGATCCTGGGCATCGCGGGCCTGGTGGGCGCAGGCCGTACCGAGACGATGGAGACCATCTTCGGCGCGCGCCACGCCGACAGCGGCAAGGTGTTTGTGCACGGCAAGGAGGTTCACTTCAAGAGCCCCAAGGACGCCATCGCCAACAAGGTGGGCATGGTCACCGAGGACCGCCGCACCACGGGCCTGATGCTGAAGGCCATGATCAAGGACAACGAGGTGCTGCCCAGCCTGATCTATCACATGAAGGGCCTGGGCTTCGCCGACCAGAAGTGGATCGACAGCGTGAGTAAGGAATTCGTCAAGACGCTGAACGTCAAGACCCCCAGCGTCGAGACCATCATCGGCAACCTGTCCGGCGGCAACCAGCAGAAGGTCGTGCTGGCCAAGTGGCTGATCGCCCAGTCTGAAATCCTGATTCTGGACGAGCCCACCCGCGGCATCGACGTCAACGCCAAATCGGAGTTCTATACCCTGATGAACGAATTCGTGGACCAGGGCGGCACCATCGTCATGGTGTCCTCGGAGCTGCCGGAGGTGCTGGGCGTCAGCGACCGCATCATCGTGATGTGCGAGGGCCGCGTGACCGGCGAGCTGAGCCGCGAAGAGGCGACTGAGCAGAAGATCATGTACCTGGCGAGCCAGACCGAATGATCGCCCGACCACTTTGTGAATCACTGTAGAGAGGTGTAAACAATGGCAGAACAGAATACTCAGGCCAAGAGCTTCAATTTCAAGGATTTTGTGGTGAAGAACATGGTGGTGGTGATCCTGATCGCCCTGATTCTGGGCTTCGGCATCGGCACCGGCGGCAAGTTCTTCTCCGCGGCCAACCTGGTCAACCTGACCACCCAGATGGCCATCAACGCCATGCTGTCCGCGGGCCTGACCTACGTCATCATCCTGGGCGGCATCGATATCTCCGTCGGTTCGGTGGCCGCGCTGGCGGGCGTCATCAGCACGCTGATCGCCGCGCAGATTCCCGGCCTTTCCCGGCTGGGCTCCATCCCGATCCTGATCATTCCCGCGATTCTCGTCGGCCTGATAGCCGGTGGCTTTAACGGCTTTATGATCAGCCAGATGAACGTCGTCCCGATGATCGCCACCCTGGCGATGCAGACCATCGGTCGCGGCCTGTGCTTCATCTTCTCCGGCGGCACGGCCGTCTCCGGCATTCCGAAGACCTACAGCTTCATCGGCGCGGGCCGCTGGCTGGCCACCGAGGGCAACCCCAACGGCTGGATTCCCAACATCACCATCTTCGTCATCATCATGGTGGCGATCGTCCACATCCTGCTGAGCAAGACCGTGTTTGGCCGTCACGTGTACGCCACCGGTTCCAACCAGCAGGTGGCCCACCTGGCCGGCGTCAACACCAAGAAGACCGTGTTCATGGGCCATGTGATCTGCGCCATCATGGCGGCGCTGGCGGGCGTTCTGAACGCCTCCAAGCTGTGCTCCGGCCAGCCCGCGGCCTGCGACGGCTACGAGATGTATGCCATCGCCGCGACGGTTCTGGGCGGCACGTCCCTGACGGGCGGCAGCGGCTCCGTCGGTAGGGCCATGTTCGGCGTGGCGGTCATCGCCGTCATCAACAACGGCATGAACCTGATGCACATCAACTCCTACTGGCAGAAGGTCGTCATCGGCGCGATCATCCTCTTCGCCGTCATCCTGGATATGGCGCAGAAGAAGAAGAAGGTCTGATAAACCGATAAACGGGCCGCAGGGCTGTGAGGTGAGCAAATGCACTGGTTTGCCGAAACGAGAGACGACTATTGCCCGCGCTGGTTTGAAGCCATGGCGCAGGCGTTCCCGGAGCGTTGGCGCGCGATGGATGGGCAGGCGCCCAGCGCGGTGCTGCTCAAGCGCGAGCCAACGCCCGACCGGGTGGCCATCATCATCAGCGGTGGCGGTTCAAACGGCCCCTTCATTCCCGGCTTTGTGGGCGAGGGTATGGCGGACGCGGCGGTCGTCGGTCCGCCCTACACCGCTCCCAGCGCCTACGCCCTCTACGAGGCGGGCAAGGCGCTGGGCAAGGAGAAGGGCGTGCTGCTGCTGTACAACAACTTTATGGGCGACTATCTGAACAACGACATGGCCGCGGAGCTGCTGCGCTTGGACGGCTACGACGTGGAGCAGGTGCTCTGCTACGACGACATGGGCCTGGCCATCGGCGAGCCCAGGGAGAACCGGGGCGGGCGGATCGGCATCGCCTATGCGATCAAGATCTGCGCCGAGGCCGCGCGCCAGGGCAAGTCCCTGAAGGCGGTCGCGGACCTGGCCCGCAAGGCCATGGAGCGCACGAGCACGCTGTGCGTCACGGTGGAGCCGGAGAAGGATCGGGTTACCTACGGCACGGGCTTTTCCGACGAGCCGGGCTTCCAGATTCTGGAGGGCGCCTCCGTGGCAAGCACCGCCGAGGAGACCATTCGCCTTCTGATCGAAGACGTGCGGCCCCGCGCGGGCGAGCGCGTGTACATGCTGGTAAATCGCATGCGCATGACCAGCTATTCCGACAGCTTCGTGATGGCGGGCTGCCTGCAAGCGGCGCTTGAGAAGCGCGCGCCGCTGGCGCAGATGCGCGTGGGCGGCTATATGCAGGTCATGGATCGCTATGGCTACACGGTCACGCTGCTGTGCGCCGACGACGAGCTGGCCTCCTGGCTGGAGGGCACGATCTGCGGCGACGGTTTCCTCATGTAGAAGCTGGATAGTCGGGGAGGATCGCCATGTTTCCCAATGAACGCTTACAGCGCATCTGCGATCTGGTCAATGAGCGCGGCGCCGTCAGGGTTGCCGAACTGAGCCGGCTGCTGGATGTCAGCGAGGTCACCGTTCGCAGGGATTTGGAGCAGCTCTCTAAGGAGAGGCGACTGCAGCGCACCCATGGCGGTGCCATCTCCATGCACCCTGTCGGCGCGGAAATTTCGGCGCCGGAGCTGATTCGAAGTCAGAAGAATGTGGAGGAGAAGCGCCTGATCGCGCGGTTCGCCTACGAGATGATCAACGACAAGGATACCATCTTCATGGATGGCTCCTCTACGGTGAACGAGCTGGCGAAAATCATCGCGCGGGAGGATGACAAGCGGCTGTACATCATTACCCCGTCGCTGACCGTGGTGTCCGCGCTGGCGAACTGTTCGAACGTGACGGTCATCATGCCGGGCGGTGAGGTGAGTTACCTCCACGGTCGTGTGGAGGGCACCCTCGCTACGGAGGCCATCCACAGCATGCGGGCGGACAGGTGCTTCATCGGCATCAACGGCATCGACCAATCCTTCGGCTTTTCGCTGCCGCGCCTGATCGAGATCGATCTGAAGTGCGCGATGATGAAGGCCTCGCGCCAGTCCATCGTGCTGGCGGATCACAGCAAGTTCGGAAAGGTGTACATGGCGCGGCTCAGAGAGAACTGCGACTATGTGGTGACCGATACGCGGCTGAAGGACTACGACTACGACTGGCTGAAGGAAGAGAGCGCCGTGCTTTTCGCCGATGAGAGGCTTAACGGGTTGAATAAGGAGTGAAATTCTTATGAACAGGGCCGATACTGCCGCGCTGAAGGCCGCGATGATAACGGCGGCGGAGGCGATCATCGCCGCCGAGCCGGAGCTGACGCGCATCGACATGGTCATTGGCGACGGCGATCACGGCATCGGCATGAAGACCGGCTTTACCGCCATCCGGCGGGAGCTGCGGGACAATGAATATCCGACGCCCTACGCGCTGTTTCACGCCTGCGGGCTCTGCCTGGTCAAGAGCATGGGCGGTTCCTCCGGGGTGCTCTTCGGCACGCTGTTCATCGGCGGCCTGGAGACGATCCGGGATTTGGACAGCCTGGACGGCGGCGACATGTGCGCCTTCCTGAGCGGCGGCATCGATGCCGTCGTGCGCCGGGGCAAGGCCAAGGCCGGCGACAAGACCATGGTGGACGCGCTGTTGCCCGCCAAGGAATACATGCGGCGGGCGCTGCCGGAGACGCGGGATATCGACAGGATTCTTGAGGCCGCTGAGCGCGGCGCGCTGGAGGGCGTGGAGCGCAGCAAGGACATGCTGCCGAGGCTGGGCCGCTCCAAGGGCTTTCGCGAGAACGCGCTGGGCTGGCCGGATCCGGGGGCGGTTTCCGTATCGGTGCTGCTCGGCGGGTTGAAGCGGGGTCTATCAGTTCAATGACCATCTGAAGGGGATGGAACAGGATATAAGGAGGAACATACTATGGCACTGGTAAGAGTCAGCGAAATTCTGAAGATGGCCGACAAGGCCAATACCTCGGTCATCGCTTTCAACAGCTCGGATTTCAATATGATCCATTCGGTGTTCACCGTGGCGGAGGAGCTGAACAAGCCCGCGCTGGTGATGCTGGATCCCCGCCACGCGCGGCTGTGGGGCTGGGGCACGCCGGAGATCTATGCCCAGATGTGCATCGAGGAAGCCAGCAAGGTAAAGGTGCCGGTCAGCTTCCATCTGGATCACTGCATGGATTTCGACTTTATCATGCGCGCCATCAAGGCCGGCTTCCCGTCCGTCATGTACGATGGCTCCATGCTCTCCTATGAGGAGAACGTGAAGAACACCGCCGAGGTTGCCAAGGTTGCCCACGCGATGGGCGTGGACGTAGAGGCCGAGCTGGGCCATGTGGGCTTCGCCGCCAATGAGAGCGATCAGGACGACCTCGACCTGTATACCAAGGTGGACGTGGCCGCCCGCTTCTGCGAGGAGAGCCACTGCGATTCCGTGGCCGTCGCCATCGGTACCGCCCACGGCTTCTACAAGAAGACCCCGAAGCTGGATCTGCAGCGCCTGCAGGAGATCAACGCGGCTGTGGATACGCCCCTGGTGCTCCACGGCGGCAGCGGCGTGCCGGACGATCAGCTGGAGAAGGCCTTCACGATGGGCATCAACAAGTTCAACGTGGGCACCGAGTATTTCTATCTGTACTATCAGACCATGAAGGAATACTGCGACAGCCACGAGGACATCTTCGACCTGCAGCTGCTGGTGCAGGAGCGCCTGATGGAGTATCTGCGCAAGAAGATGCAGCTCTGCAAAATGTGACGTTGCGAAATCGCATACAATCTGAGGCTGCCTCCAATGGAGGCAGCCTCAGACCGCTGACAAAGCCCGCAAACGCGGAAATTGCTGAAAAAACTTCAGTAAGGCGGCAATTTCCGCTTGCGACGTCAAGAAAGCCCTGCAAATTCGGTTACTTACGGTCATGTAAGCGCCCTCATTTGCAGGGCTTCTTTCCTTGCCTTGCAGGCTTTTCAGCGGCCTGCCAGTCTGTTGACTTTGTCAACATCCTGAGGCTGCCTCCAATGGAGGCAGCCTCTTGACTTATGCTGACCGGGATTACGCCAGTCCGTCGGCCTTGCCGTCGCAGCCGCAGACCTTCATGCGGTTCTTTACCAGCTCCGTGACCGCCGCCATGCCCGCCTTGCAGAACAACTTCTGGTCGAAGGCCTTCGGGTCGTCCTCGGCGACCTTGCGGCAGGCGTCGGTGAAGGCCTTGCGCAGCTCGGTGGCGAAGTTGACCTTGCAGATGCCCCTGGACACGCAGTCGCGCACGTCCTCGTCGGTCAGGCCGGAGGCGCCGTGCAGCACCAGCGGGATGTCCACCACCTTGCGGATTTCGCTGAGGCGCGCTTTGTCCAGCACGGGGGTGCCCACATAGAAGCCGTGGGCCGTGCCGATGGCCACCGCCAGCGAGGTGACGCCGGTGCGCTCCACAAATTCCCGCGCCTCCTGGGGGTCTGTGTTGGTGTCGGCCTCGGCCACCAGATCGTCCTCCTTGCCGCCCACCTTGCCAAGCTCGGCCTCGCAGGGGATGCGCACGGCCCTGGCGACGTCCGCCACCCGCTTGCTGACGGCGATGTTCTCCTCGAAGGGCAGCTTCGAGCCGTCGATCATCACCGAGGTATACCCGGCGTCGATGGCCTGCACCGCCAGATCAAAGCTGCTGCCGTGATCCAGATGCAGGCACACCGGCACCGTGGCCTTCTTCGCCTCCGCGGCCGCCATGGCGGCAAACATGTCCAGGCTGGCATAGCGGATGGTGGAGGGCGTGGTTTGCAGCATCACCGGCGCGCGCAGCTCCTCGGCGGCGGCAATGATCGCCTTCACCATCTCCATGTTCTCACAGTTGAACGCGCCCACCGCGTAGCCGCGCTTCTGGGCGTCAAGCAGCATTTTTTCAGAAGTAACCAATGGCATAGTCAATCCTCCTGTCGTTTATTCCGTGGCATACTCGTAGTCATTCATGAAGCGGATGACGCCGTACAGCGCAAGCGAGCGGGGATCCTTGTCCAATTCGCCCGCGCGGATGGCGTCAAACTGGCAGGGCATGAACTGGTGCAGCATGTTCATCGGAATTTCGTACTTGCGCAGATTCTCGAACAGCTTGTCCGTCGCCGCCTGCACCTGGGGCAGGCCGATGTAGTACCGCGCCCGGTCGGAGTAGCTGTACCGCCGCGCCAGCCAGGTATCCCGGTAATTGCCGTGATAGTGCTTCTGCCAGTCGCCCGGCTGCTCCAGCATCACCCGCTCCAGCACCTCCGGGAAATAGGCCTGCTCCTCCGGCGGCACCAGCTCCTTCTCCATGTGGCTCAGCGCGAACAGCGCCTCCCGCAGCCCGTAGGTCAGCGCCGGACCCACCTTGAGGATCGCGATGCCGTCCTCCACCATTTGCTTCAGGCACTCGGCGGTCTGATAGTCGGTGGAATGGCCCTCGAACACGATCTGGGGATAATCCTTCAGCGCCGCGCTCAGCGCCCTGGCGTTGTCCCGATCGTACAGGAACACCTGATCGTCGCCGAACTCCACGCCCGGCTGCACTACCACGGCGATCACGTCCCGCCAGCCGTCCTCAAGGCCGGCCTCTTTGAAGCAGCGCTTGTAGGTGTCCACGGTGTCCCGGAAGGCCTCCGGCTTCGTGACCGCCAAAGTGTCCTCCGCCTCCTGCGCGCCGCCGGGTATGGGCACCTCCGAGCCGATGATAAATACCGGGCGCATCGCGTCGGGCTTCTCGGCTCTGAGTTCCGCCCACGCCTCCATGCAGGCCCTGTACAGCCGGATGCCCCGGCGGGCGATCACCTCGGTGGCGAGCATGCCCGCCGGGTCGTCCGCCACCTTCATGCTGGTATCCAGGTGTATCTTGGTGAACCCGGCCCGCACGAACTCCCGCACCAGCGTCTCGGCCTTGTCCATGGCCGACGCCTCCGGCTCATTGACCCAGGTGAGGGGGCCCAGGTGGTCGCCGGCGAGGATCAGGTGATCTTCCGGCACGCCGATTTCCTTCGCCATGTCCAGCACTTTTTTGTAGAAGTCCGCGGGGCGCATGCCGGTATAACCGCCGAACTGGTTCACCTGATTGGCGGTGGCCTCGATCAACACGGGCTTATCCAGCGCCTTGGCGCGGATCAGCGCCGCCTCCAGCGCCAGCTCGTTGGCGGTGCAATAGGAGGGAATGCCGCATTTCTCGCCGCGCTGCCGCCGCTCGATCATTTCCTGCAGGGGATGTCTCATATTATTTTCCTCCGTGCGCGATGACTCAAAGGTCGTTCTCGTCGATCATCTTTTGGACCGTTTCCCTGGAGATGTCGCCCTCCATGGGGCCAAAGGCCGCCGCGTTCAGCGCGCCTGCCGCCGCGCCCATCCGCGCCGCGTCCTTCAGGCTCTTGCCCTCGGCCAGTCCGCAGATGAACGCCGCGTCGTAGCTGTCGCCCGCGCCGGTGGCGTCCAGCTGCGTCACCTTGTATACGCCCATCGTCTCCGCCAGTCCCTCGCGCGTGTAGATCTTCGAGCCCTCGCTGCCGCTCTTGAGCACGATCAGCTCCAGCCCCGCGTTGTCCGCGAACGCCTTTTCGATCGCCTTCTCCAGATCCTCCTCGCCGGTGATCATCCGGATCTCGGAGCGCCCCGGCATGAACACGCTGCAATTCCTGTATACCTCCTGCACCACGTCCATGGCCTTCGGGTCGCGCAGCATCTCCAGCCGCACGTTCGGGTCAAAGCTCACCTTCGCGCCGTTGGCCTTCAAAAGCCGCATGGTCTTGAGGATCTCCTGCCCGAAGGGAATCGAGGCCATCAGCGAGCAGCCCATGATGTGGAAGAATTTGCAGTCCTCCAGGCCCTCCTGCGTCTCCGGCGCCTTCGCCATCACGGCGGGGGTATTGTTGATGTGGAAGATGAACTTGCGCTCGCCGTCGGCAAAGTAAGTGACGAAGGCCGCGCCGGTGGAGGCCGCGTCGCTGACCAGCACCCGGCGAGTGTCCACGCCCACGGCTTTCATGCGGTCGAGGATGTTCTTGCCGAAGTCGTCGTTGCCCACGCCGGAGATGATGCCGGTAGAGTGGCCCAGCCGCGCCGCGGTGCTGGCAAAGATGCCCGGCGCGCCGCTGGGAAAGGGGCCCCGGAAGTATTCGCCGGTCTCAAACAGCTGCACGTCCTCCTTGGCGCGCATGATTTCCACCAGAAGCTCGCCCATGATCATGATTTCCGCCATATGCTCGTCTCCTTTATATTCAGATTTTTAATGCGCCGTACGGGGCATCCTCGCGAATGCCTTCTTATTTATTAAGTATATCACAATGAGGGCTGCGGCGCAATGAAAAATAGCGCCTTCCCCAAGCGGAGAAGGCGATTTTTACGCGCTTTTTTTACACCCTTCTTATCACGGTGCAGTCCATCCTGTCCAGGCTCGTGCAGCCGGTGTAGGCCATGGCCTTGCCCAGCTCGGCGTTGGCCTTCAGCAGGTAGTCCCGCACGCCGTCCGCGCCGCTCTGCTTGATGGCGGTCATCAGCGGCCGGCCAATGCAAACGCCCTTCGCGCCGAGGGCCAGGGCCTTGAAGGCATCCATGCCCGTGCGGATTTCGCAGTCCACAAACAGCGGCGTATCGCCCGCGAAGGCGGCGATTTCCGGCAGGATGACCAGCGGCGGTACGGCGTACTCGATTCGGTTGTTGTGGTGAGAGAGCACCAGCCCGCCCGCGCCCGCGGCCAGGCAGAGCTCGGCGTCATGCCGGCTCAGCACGCCCTTTACGATCACAGGCAGCTTGGCGTGCTTACAGATTTCCGCCAGCTCCGCGGTGCGCAGGGCGGTCATCTCCCAGCCGTCCACGATGTCTGGGCCGCCGTCTTCGCCGAAGGGATGGTCGATGTCGATGCCCACGGCCAGCAGACCCAGCGCCGTCGCGCGCTCGATCTTCTTATAGATGATGTCGCGGTCGGAATAGGGCTTGATGATCTCGATCATTCGCGCGCCGGTGGCGCTGAGGCGTTCGATCTCCGCGTCGTCGGCCATGCCGTACCAGAGCGCCGCGTTCGCGGCCTTCGCGCCCTGAGCCAGCGCCTCCGCCGCGCCGGGGAACATGAAGTGATCCAGGTGAGAGAGGGCCGCCGTCATGATGGGGGAGGCGAACTGTTCGCCATAGAGGGTGAAATCCAGGGTGGGGTTTGTGGAATCCATGTAGCGGGTTTCGATGCGCAGCGAATCGATGTATTCCCGCGCAATGCGATTGGAGTTGCCGATATCTGCCATGGTGTGCCTCCTGTGGTGCGTATTTGTCCTCTCCCGCGCGGGGAGGGGCGCTCTGTGGCTATTATAGCATGAGCGCTGTTTTTCGTCCACCTGATACTAAACTCAATCTAAATTGCAACCATCTGCGGGCATCTTATCCGCCCTGCCTTTGTCTCACTGCGGTCAACGATGCGCTGCATCACCTCTCTCCGTTCGACTGTGGCAGAACGAATAATCTGCTCCGCATCTGATCACTTTTAGATTGAGAATAGTATAAATCCTGTTCTCCGAGCGCGGTACGCATGACTCGCTGATCCCCGCGGCGCGGGGGTATGCTTCTCAGAACAGTTCAATCGAGCGGGGTTTCGCGCGATGTGCGAAACCCGCGAAGAT
>JAFVBK010000210.1 GCA_017480045.1 Clostridia bacterium | reverse complement strand
TGGGCGAGGGACAGCCGAATCGTGCCGCCCGCGTTGGAATATTTCAGCGCGTTGCTCAGCAGGATGACCGCCAGCTGTTGCAGCATCCCCTCGTCGCCGCGAATGAAGATGTTTTCCGGGATGTCCGTCTCAATCGCGCGCCCTGATTCGAACACGGTGCTCTCAAAGGGCAGCGCCACGCTCAGCAGCGCGTCGGAGAGGTTGAAGCGCTTCACTTCCGCGGTCACGGCGCCCTTATCCATGCGGGCCAGGGTCAGCAGGCTTTGCACCAGGCTGTCCGTGCGCCGGACCTCCGATTGAATATAGCCCAGGTACTCGTTGGGGCCGATTTCTCGGCTGAGCACCTCTGCGTTGGCGGAGATCACCGCCAGCGGCGTCTTGAATTCGTGGCTGGCATCCCACACAAACTGCTTCTGCCGGTCAAAGGAGGCCTGAACCGGCTGGAGCATCCGACGAATGAGCAGGTAGGCCCCGGCGCTCAGCAGCAGGCAGGCCAACGAGGCCACCAGCGCCGCGGCGCGCAGCATCCGCTGGGCGGACAGGAATTCCAGGCGGGCATCCAGCGCGACCAGCAGCTTTCCGTCCGCCGCGTCGGTCAGGCGATAATACTGGGTGTCGATCCGGCCGCTGCTTACACCGGCGGCCAGTACGGCGTCGGCAAAGGCCTGTATCAGATCGTCGGCGTACAGGTCGGCGCGGTCGCTGGTCCAATCGGTCACGTTTCCGTTGGCGTCCAGGCGAACGGTATAGGCGTTGGACAGGCTGGCCAGGGAGGTCGCGCTCCCCTGCAGCTCGAAGTCCCGGCGGCGGTCATTGCGCCAGGGGCGCAGGCCGCTTGCCATGGCGGGCGGCAGGGTGCCGTCGGGCTTTTCCGGCGGCGCGCTCTCATTCGTGGAAGCGTCGCCGGCGGGCCCTGCGGGCAGCTCCTCCGCCCGCAGATTCGGACGCTCGCCCTCGTTTTCCGCCAGGATTTCCAGCGCCGCCTCCGCCGAGGAATCGATATTGCGCCGGTTGACGATGTCGATGGACAGAACGATGCCCGCCGTGACGACGATCAGCACGCCAATCACCAGCAGCGTCAGCCGCCTGCGCAGTCTTTTGATCAATGGTTCCACCTCCCGGTGCGGAGAGCGCGCTCTATGATGCCTGCTCCAGCGAATAGCCCAGCCCGCGCGTGGCCTTCAGCTTCACATTCGCGCCGATGAAGCTCAGCTTCTTGCGCAGGAAGGAGACGTAGACCTCCAGGTTGTTGTACTCCGCGTCGCTGTCATAGCCCCACACCCGCTCGATCAGGGTCTCCTTGGGCAGGATCTGGGCGGGGTTGCGCAGAAACAGCTCCATCAGCTGATATTCCTTCGCGCCCAGCTTCACCGACTGGCCGGTGGCGTCGTTTTGCAGCTTGGCATCCTTTTCAGACAGGGAGATGCCGCCGTAGGCCAGCGCCATCACCGGCGCGCCCTCGCCCCGGCGGGTGATGGCCCGCAGGCAGGCGATCAGCTCGCCCATCTGAAAGGGCTTGGGCAGATAGTAGTCCGCGCCGCCCTCCAGCCCCCGGATGCGGTCCTGCAAATCGCCGCGCGCGGTGAGCATCATCACGGGCGTCTTGACGCCCTCGCTCCGCAGGCGGTTCAGTATGGTGAAGCCGTCCATTCCCGGCAGCATCACATCCAGTATGATGGCGTCGTAGCCGCCGGACAGCGCGCAGTCCAGGCCGTCCGTCCCGTTGTAGACCGGATCCACCACGAAGCGCTCCTGCTGCAGCAGCCGGCATACCGCGGCGGACAGGTTCTTTTCATCTTCGACAAGTAGTATGCGCATGGCGTGTTCCTCCAAGGCTTATATGCCAACAGTATACCATATTTTTAAAAAGAAGAAAACGCATCCGCCCGAAAATTCAGGCGGATGCAAGGCGTCTTCTATTATATTAGAAGCGATCCAGGTAATACACCGGGGCGGCCTCCTCTACCCACGCGCTGACCTGCGCGTCGTAGGTATCGGCGATCTTGGCTTCCAGGGCGTTGGCCTCGGCGGTCTCGGCAATTTCCTCAAAGGGCACCGCGCCGGGGGTGATGTCGCTGAGATAGTAGATGATGTGAATGCCGTTCATGCCGTAGACCGGCGCGCTGATCTGGCCGACCTCAGCGATGGACATAGCGCCTTCGGTGAAGGCGTGATCCCAGGTGGTGGAATCCGCGGCCACGGCGTAGCCGTTGCTGGCGGTAGGCTCGTTGGTCATGCCGGGATCCTCATTGTACTTTTCGATCAGGCTCTGGAAGTCCGCGCCGCCCTCGAACTCGTCGATGACCTGCTGTGCCTGGGGCAGCAGCTGCGCGTGCAGCGCTTCGATCTCGGCGGTGACTTCGGCGATGTCCGCATCGATATCGGCGATGGCGCGGGGCTCGCTGGCCGCCTCGGCGTCGCCCTCGGTCTCAGTTTCCTCCACGGGGTTCTCCGCCGCGTCTTTTTCAGCCTTCAGACTGTCCAAGGTATTCTGCAGCTCGTTGTACTGCGCGGCCTGCTCGTCGTCAAACTTGATCAGCACGTGCTTCACGGCGCGGTAGCCCTCCGGATTCCAGGCGATGGTCTCGCCGCTGTTGCGGGCGGAGTTGTAGCTGTAATCATCGTCCGCATAGAGGGCCTCGTCGTCCTCGACCATCTGATCGTACTCGGCCTGGATGTCCTCATCGGTGACGGTCACATCCTGAGTAATGTAGCTGTGCAGCTGCTCATCCACATAGCTCTCCAGCATCTGCTCGGTCAGGGCCTCCTGGGTCAGGCCGTACTGCGCCATGGCCTCGATGGTCTGTTCGCGGGCCTCCTCGTCGGTGGCATCCTCGGCGGCAAAGTAGGTCTTGTAGGTTTCAACGTAGGTTTCAAAATTCGCCTCGGCCTCGGCCTCCAGGTTTGCCCTGGCTTCGTCGTCCAGCTGATCCAGACCGAGCTCCGCGGCCTTTTCATCCAACACGGACTGTCGCACCAGGCTCTCCAGAATGTCTTGCTTGATGCCTTCGGCGTAATCTTCGATGTTCAGGCCATACTGCGCGTAGGCGTCGGACGCGGCCTGGTATTCTTCCTGGGCGTCCTCCAGCCAGATGATGCCATCCTCACCGTATTCGGCCACGATCTGGTTTTCGTAATAGGGCTTGTACAGCTCCACCTCGGCCTCCAGCTCGGCGATGCGCGCGTTGGCGGCGTCCAGCTGCGCCTGCAGATCGTCCGTTTCTGCCAACGCCATTGTGCCCAGCGCGAGCAGCATGGCCATGACCATGCAGAACAATTTCCTCATACTCATTTGCGTTGCCTCCATTTCATTATCCGCGGGTCGCGGAATGTCAATTCGGATTATAGCACAAGGCGTGGCAATTCTCAATGGAACGGGGGAATAATTCAAAGTTCATTTACAAATAGGGGCAAGGAAAAAGCCCCTCCCGATTCTTCGGAAGAGGCTTTGTTGGCGATGCGGAAGGGGCTCGAACCCTCGACCTCCAGCGTGACAGGCTGGCATTCTAACCAACTGAACTACCGCACCATGGTGGGCCTTCAGGGA
Organism: Clostridia bacterium; assembly: GCA_017480045.1. Lineage (GTDB taxonomy): Bacteria > Bacillota > Clostridia > Christensenellales > Aristaeellaceae > UBA2862. The sequence continues at coordinate 15,067 of JAFVBK010000210.1, read as the reverse complement.
CTTGAACCCCGGACCGATCGGTTATGAGCCGACTGCTCTAACCACTGAGCTAAAGGCCCTTAACCTTTAAGTGCTGCTAAAAAAATGGCGACCTCTACGGGACTCGAACCCGTGTTACCGCCGTGAAAGGGCGGTGTCTTAACCGCTTGACCAAGAGGTCGCAGCTGGTCGGGGTGACAGGATTCGAACCTGCGGCCCCATGCTCCCAAAGCACGTGCGCTACCAAACTGCGCCACACCCCGGCAATGGAGGCTGTGCCTCACAAGCAACAGAAAGATTATAGCATGTGGACTTGGGAATTGTCAATACCTTGAAGCGTTTTTGGCGCATTTAATTTTTGCTAAATCGTCGCTGCCGTGGGCCCTTGAGGCGAGAGATACCTGGGCGGGCGATGTGCCCATCGGCGCGCGCCGATGCCGCGCCGTGCCCGCGCGGGACAAGGCTGGCGAGAGATGCTTTGGGTACAGATTGACATTAAAACAGCCAAATAGATATAAAAATTGATTCATAATGCAGAAAATTCTATAAAATAGAGCCTGTATTTCCGATATTTCGCAAAAAATAGGTGATGACATTTTCGAAAGTTCAAATGCGCGCGAATTATGATCAAGACATCAATAGTTTGTCGAAATACATTGCTTGATAGACATAGTTGTTTCATAAATAGATCAGTTTCTTCAAATACAGAGCAAATTGAGCATTATAATTGTTAATTTAGATATTGTATAGCCCTCTTCAAGGTGGCGGCAGGGAGGGAAAAGAGACGGTACGACGAGAAATTATTAGCATAATAAGCGATAAATGTGATCAAATGAGCAAAAAATATATAAAGTAGACAAAAATAATTTAGAAGTAGATACATATAAAAGCGAAAATGAGAGTAAGTAGAATGATTTGCGATGCTTTGAGAACAACAAAACGCCGAATTTCGCGGGATTATTGAGCGAAATCGGCGTCTATTGCGATGGATGGGGCGCGATCAGGTTTCCAGCAACAGGCGTTCGGCGTCAAAGGCGCCGGCGTCGTCCTGGTCGTGGGTTACCAACAGCGTTGTGCGTCCCGCCAGCAGCGGGCGGGCAAAGGCGACGGCGCAGTCGCGGGTGGCGGCGTCCAGACCCTTGAAGGGCTCGTCCAGCAGCACGAGTCCAGCGGGATACAGCAGCGCGCGGGCCAGCGCGACCCGCCGCCGCATGCCGCCGCTGAATTCGCTGACGGGTTGGCCGAGGGCGTCGCCAAGGCCCAGCGCGCGCAGCGCGCCGTCGATCCGCGCGTCCCGATCGGGGGTCTTTTTCAGCACGGCGCGCAGACAGCCTGCGGCGGTCAGCTGCGGGGGCAGGCGATCCTCCTGAAACATCATCGCGATGCCGCCCGCCGGCACGCCTTCGATCGTGCCCGCGTCCGGGGCCTCCAGTCCGGCGATCAGGCGCAGCAGGGTGGTCTTGCCACAGCCTGACCGCCCCTCAATGGTCGTAATCCGGTTTGCGGGGAAGGCGTGGCAAAAGCGGTCCAGCACCATGTGGTCGCCGTAGGTCTTGGTGACATTTTTCAGTATCAGATTCATAATCGCGCTCCTGACTTTTTGACAGCCGCCAGACCCAGCCGCAGCAGCTTCGCGCAGCCGGCGCTGATCAGCACAATGGCCAGCGTCCAGGCGAAAAGGTCGGGCGTCGCCAGATACACCTTGGCCTTGTAGAGCTTCTCGCCGACGGAGCCGCCGGGTATGCCGATCACCTCCGCGGCCACGCCGCTCTTCCATGCCAGGCCGATGGACACCGACAGCGCTGAAGCCACGCTGGGCAGCGCGGCGGGCAGGTCGATGGCGCGCAGCCGGTTCCAGCGGGGCATGCGGAACACGCGCGCCATTTCCCGCAGCTGTGGATCGATCTGGCGGATGCCGTCCAGCGTTCCGGCGTAGATTACCGGCAACACGATCACAAAGGCGATCAGCACGCTCAGCCGTCGGGAGGGAACCCAGATCAGCGCCGCGATTACGAAGCTCGCGACCGGTACCGAGCGCATCGCCGCCAGCAGGGGGGAGAGCAGGTCGGATACCAGCGTGAAGCGCCCCGCCAGCATGGCCAGCAGCATGCCCGCCAGGGCGGCCAGCGCGAAGCCCGCCAGAATGTGGCCCAGCGTGAACAGCAGCGAACGCCAGAAGTCCGCCGTCTGGATCAGCGCAAACAGTCGCGCCAGCGTCGCCGCCGGGGAGGCCAGCAAAATCGGCTGGCCCACGGCCATGGAGAGCAGCTGCCAAACCGCCAGCCAGAAGAGCGCCGCCAGCAGACCGCGCGTTTTTCGGTCAAGTCTTTTCATGCGCATTCACCCGCGTATAGATACCGGCAGGCCTGGGCCTGCCGGAGAAGTATTCCAACCAACTTGCCGGGGAAAGGGATTCTTTCAAGCTTTGACGCGCCCTGTTCGCGCCGTCAATAGTAGAAGTCCTCGCCCGGCAGCGCGCCGCCCACGGACGCGGGATCCTGCGCCAGCAGCTCCGCCAGGTAGCCGGAGAGCTTTTCCTTCATCTCGTTGCCGGAGATGAACACGATGTTGCAATAGGGCAGGGCTTTTTCGGCGGGGCCGGCCTCGAAGATGTCAAACTGGCCGATCAGCGCCGCGGCGTCCGCCACGTTTTCCTGTGCGAAGGCCACGCTCTCAGCGTAGTCCGCCATGAACCGCTCGACGGCATCGGGGTTTTGCTCTACAAACTCAGCGCGGGCCACGGCCACGCCGGTGATCAGCGTGGAGGGCGCCTCCGCGTCCGCCTGCAGGGCGTCCCACTCGGCGGTCAGATCCAGCGCGACGCGCATATCGTCGGCCTTGGTCTGAGCGACGGTGGCAAAGGGCTGAGGCAGCATGGCCACCACGTCTTCGTCCTGCAGCATGGCCGCCAGGCACTCCGCGTGTTCCGATTTGAATTCGATGGTCAGGTCGGCTTCAGGGTCGATGCCGTTGCCGCGCAGGATGTAGTTCAGCGCGTATTCCGGCGTGGAGCCCTTGCCGGCGGTGACCAACGTGCGGCCCTTCAGGTCTTCGACGGAATGAATGGTGTCGCCGCGCTCCACAATGTAGAGCACGCCCAGCGTGTTGATGGCCAGCACGCGGACCGCGCCCTGAGTGTTGTTGTACAGCACGGCGCCCAGATTGGCGGGTACCGCGGCGATGTCCAGTTCGCCCTTCACCAGCAGCGGCACGATCTCGTCCGGCGCGGCAGCCAGCGTGAATTCATAGGCGTCGGGCTTGTCCTGCATCATCTCCACCATGCCCATGGCCGTGGGCCCCTTCAGGGCGCCGACGCGCACCGCGGCGTCTTCCGCCATGGCGGCGGGCAGCAGGGTGAGGGCGAGAACGACGATCAGAGATAGTATTTTGCGAAGCATGGGTCAACCTTCTTTCATATTATAAATACACGACTATTATAGCATTCTAACCGGTTGATTGCAATCCCGAAGAAGAATCCAAAGCGCGATGGCGGCAGGGGAAGATGCCTTGAAATATGACAAAATTTTGAAATATAAAGGCATTTAACGACGGATTGTAATTAAAATGAAACAAATTACTCAAATCCATGGACATTGCAAGGGGACTGTGCTAGAATATATAAGTAATAATGGAAATGATATGTAGATTCATCATTTCGCGTCTGACGGGGCGCTCGCGCGCCGCGGCGGAGACGAGGAGGAACGATATGAAGCGCAATAGATTTCTGGCGCTGCTGTGCGCCGCGGCGCTGCTCTGCATGAGCTTCGCCACGGCATTGCCAGCCTATGCCGATGGCGAGGAGCAGCAGGGCGCGGAGCAGGCGCCGCCCACTGTGACGGAGCAGCCGCCAAGCCCGCCCGCAGAGCAGCCGCCTGAAGCGCCGCAGACGCCCGCGGAGCCGGTTGAGACATCGACGGAGAAGCCGGCGGAGCAGCCTGCCGATAAGCCTGAGGCGCAACCCACCGAAAAGCCGGAGGAAGCGCCGACGGAAAAGCCGGCGGAGCAGCCCACGGAAGCGCCCACCGCGGAGCCCACGGAAGCGCCGACGGCGGAACCCACCGCGGAGCCCACGGAAGCGCCGACGGCGGAGCCTACCGCGGAACCGACGGCGGAGCCCACGCCCGAACCCACGCCTACGCCCGTGCCACCGGTGAAGCTGAGCGGCTTGCGGGCTGACAGGACAGAGGCGGCTCCCGGCGATGTCGTTCGCTTCAGCTTTGCGGCGGAGAACGCCGAATCCGTGAGCTGGACAGCCAAGCGCAGCGACGGCTTGGACGGCGGGTCCGGCAGCGCCGGGGGCGGCGCGTTTGAATGGAAGCCCGCCCAGTCCGGCGTATACACCGTTGAGGTGACTGCTGTCGGCGGCGATATGGCAACCGCCGGTCAGAAGTGCGAAGTGGTCGTTCGCGCGGGCAAGCTGTCGGCGACGGCGAAGGCCAGCGTGAAATACGCCAAGGTCGACGAAAAGGACTTGGCGTATGATCTGGCGATCAGCGGCGGGGTAGAGCCCTATGCGGTAAACATCGCCATCGAATACAAGGGCCACAAAATTTTCACCACCAAGGAATTTGCCACCGAGATTTCCTGGAACCCCGCGGGCTATGGCGAGCACACGCTGCGCTTGCGCGTGACCGACGCGACGGGCGCGACCGCTTCGGCGGAATCCGTCATACTGGCCGCGGACAATGCGCGGGACAAGGCGCCGGAGCTGCCCAAGCTGCGCAGGGACATGACCCTCGCGGAGCGGCTGGTGGCCGTGGCGGAATCGCAGGTTGGCTATCGCGAGAGCAAGACCAACTTCATCGTCCGCGACGATAAGTCGGTGCAGGGCTGGACCTTCTACGGCCAGTGGGCCGGGATGCCCTTTGAAGAGTGGTGCGCAATGTTCGCCGAGTACTGCCTGGAGATGGCGGGCATTCCCGCGTGGATGATGCCCCGCAACTCGAACTGCAACCGCTGGAAGAACTCTCTGGGCAAGCGCTATATCGACGACGAGGACGATTACATCCCCGAACCCGGCGACCTGATCTTCTTCCACCACGATCGCGTGTCCAAGGATCCGAACTTCCCGAACCACGTCGGCATCGTGACCAAGTACGACCCGGAGAAGGATCTCGTCTACACGGTGGAGGGCAACACCGCCGCCGCGGTGAGCGTTCGGATTTACAACCGCGACAACTACACCATCGTCGGCTACGCCAGCATGGGCTACTGCATGAAGCGCTGGGACAAGGTCTACAGGCAGCGGATGCAGGAGAAGGTTGCTGACGACAGGGCGCAGGAAAAGATCGACGGCAGGGCGGATACCCGCCAGAAGCTCAGAACGGAGACGAAGGTTTTCTGACGAATACATGAAAGCGGGACCGGAAAAGCGACGGCTGATTCCGGTCTTGCCGTTTTTTGGCGTCGGCATGGTTGGAAAAAGGACGCTTTCCGGGTCGATTTGGAAATTCATGGAATCATTTGAGCGGGCTTGCTTGCTTTTTTAGGGCCTAAGTAATATAATAAAGGGGAAAAGCGCGGTATGCGCACAATGAAAGGAGCGGTTATTCATGGATATTCAGAAGATCATCAGCGATGTCGTCGCCAAGCTGACGGGCAATCCCGAACTTATCAAGAGCTTCCTCGCCAACCCGGTGGAGCTGCTGGAGAAGACCTTCGGCATCGATCTGCCGGATGATCAGATCAACCAGGTCATCGAGGGCGTCAAGGGCAAGATCGATCTGAGCAGTGTCGATTTGAAGGACGCCGCCGGCTTGCTGGGCAAGCTGAAGGGCCTGTTTGGAAAATAAGCGCTTTTGCCTTTGCGCAATTCCCCCCCTTTTTGCCGCTTTGCGTGTGAAAGGGGGATTTTTTGGAGCTGATACGATCAGCGAACGGGCCGCCAAAGGCGGGCGTTGCGCGGTTCGCCGGAGATCGCAGGACTTTGCGCGCTTGATGGACGTATCTGTGGTGCTATAATAGCTTTCGACCGTGTGCGGCAGGCTACCCCGTCGCGAAAAATGCGCCCCTGAACATATCGCGAGAACTTGCGCTGTCATGGTGATTGTGTTATGATGGGTGCAGAGCGGTGTCTTCCGCAATGAGAAACTATATAATATAATGAGGAGGCGCGGCGCATGACAGTCAAACCCATTCGCGTCGGAGTGGTCGGCTCCGGCATCATCAGCAGCATCTATCTTACCAACATGATTCATCGCTTCGATATTCTGGAGGTAGCGGGGCTGTGCTCGGCGCATCCGGAGCACGCGAAGCGCCGCGCCGACGAGTTCGGCGTTCCCGCCCGCACGTTTGAGGAGCTGCTGGCGGACGATAGCGTCGACCTGATCGTGAACCTGACGCCCACGCCGGTTCACGAGGGCATCATTCGCGGGGCGTTGGAGGCGGGCAAGCACGTGTATACCGAAAAGACGATGACCACCAGCCATCAAAGCGCCCAGGCGCTCAGGGATCTGGCGGCATCGAAGGGACTGTGGCTGGGTTCCGCGCCGGACACGTTTCTGGGGGCGGCGCTGCAAACCGCGCGGCGGGCCATCGACGACGGGCTGATCGGCGAGGTGACATCCTTCGCCTTCGCCGCCAATCGGGACAACAACTTCCTCACCAGCTTCTATCGCTTTTTAAACATGCCCTTCGGCGGCGTGGCCTACGATTATTCCGTGTACTATTTCACCGCGCTGTGCAGCCTGCTGGGGCCGGTGGCGCGGGTGGCCGCGTCGGTGCGCGCGCCCTATCCCACCCACAGGGATATTGACCCGAAGTCCGCTACCTTCGGCCAGGCTATATCGACGCCCAACGAGAGCGAGATCAACGCGGTCGTCACCCTCAAGAGCGGCGTCAGCGGCACGGCCCACGTCAATGCCGACAGCGTGATCGAGGATCAGCACTTCTTCGCCATCTATGGCACGAAGGGCATACTCTATCTGCCCGACCCCAATGGCTTTGGCGGCGAGGTGCGCCTCCAGCCCAACTGGGCCTACAACGAGGAGGCCGCGCGGCCGCGGACGCTGGAATGCCCCTTTGGCTATGCGGACGATACCCGCGGCGTCGGCCCCGCCGAGCTGGCCTGGTCCATCCGAGCCGGTCGCCCTGCCCGCGCTGGCGCCGATATGGCCTGCCATGTGCTGGAGGTCATCGACGGTATCATCGAGAGCGGCAGAACCAATGCCTTTGTGGAGATTGAATCCACCTTCGACCGCCCCGCGCCGCTGCATGCGCCGGAGGGCGGGGAAGAGGAGAGCATAAAATTCTGATTTGTCGCAAGGTGACAAATCAGAATAGTGTGGAAAGCGGCGTTGAAGTAAGCTATGCGTGAAAGATTATACGCGAATCCTCCATACCCCGACGTAGGGGCGCCGTTGCGGCGCCCGCCCTGTATATTGCGCTTTGTACTACCGGCGGGCGGCGAAACGCCGCCCCCGCAAAAACGCGGCAGCAGCATTTTCCAGATCCTAATCCCTCTTCTGCGTAAATCAGAATTTATCCCTCATCCACCTTTGCCCCCACTTCGCCGCGGGCTTTTCCACCAGATAGGTGGTCAGTGCGGCGACGAGCAGCGCGGCGGCAAAGCACAGCAGCGTGTAGTGCAGCTGCCAAGGCATTTCACCTGCTTGGTTGGGATTGGTCTCAGCCAGATAAGGCGGAATGCGCCAGACCTTGAGCTGCACGGCCAGCCATTGGTGCCATATATAGAAATTGAAGGAGAGCCCGGACAGGAAGCGCACGACGCGATTGGAGAACACGCGGCGCAGCGGCGCGAAGCTGAGGCTGCCGCCGGCGAGTATTGCGGCTCCGCAGACGCTGAACAGCCACCGGCGCGCCAACTGTCCGCGGCGCAGTTCCTCATAGCCGTAGACGCGGGCCTGCGCGCTCAGGATGCGCCAAATGCCCCATGCGCCGAGGGCGCAGGCCAGAGTGCCCAGCGCGGCGATCAGCGCCCGGCGCTTTTTTTGTTTGGCCAGATATGCGTATAGATGCGCCGCCAGCATGCCGTTGGCGTACGCGTCCAGCATGTTGGGCAGGCGGTTTACGAACAGCGTGGTATCGGGCAGCTGTTCCGTCCACAGCCGCTGAAAGCACAGCGCCATGCTCACCATCGCCAAATAGCAGGCCAGCGGGCGCTTTTTGAACACGGGAGCCAGCGCGGGCAGCAGTAGATAAAACTGTACCTCCACCGCCAGTGTCCACAGCACCACATTCAGCCGCGTTTGCACGTAGGAGAAGTAGAACAGATTGTGGGTAAAGCTCAGGTGGGCCAGTAGATCCTTCGCCAAGCGCTCGCCGTCAGAAAAATCCGGCTGCGACAGGGCAAAGACGAGCATCACAGCCAGGCACAGCCAATAGCTGGGCAGAATCCGCAGCGCGCGGCGGGCGTAGAAATCGCGCGTGGAGCGCTGCCTGCCGTTGGCCCAGGGCAAATATAACAGGAAGCCGCTGAGCATCAGCATCAGGTCCACGAACATGTAGCCCGCGCGCACGGGCGCCATGAAGCTCAGCTTGAATGTGCCGATGCGCAGCGTCGGGCTGAGCCAGGATTGCTGCCAGATGTGATACCAGGCGATCATACCCACGCATACGACGCGCAGCAAATCACCCGCCGCGGCATAGTTTGGCGGCGCGGGGGAAACGGGGCGCTTCGCGATTTCAAGCTTCTTCATACGATCTCCGAGTCGGTTTTTCTAAATTATATCACGGAGGCGGGAGAATGACAAACTGGAATTTCTCCAAAAACAAGACATTTCACACAACCTGACTTGACAGCCCCGGTGAAATCTCTTATACTTATAAGGCTGTTACTTTGGCATTATTCGTCGTGGCGCAATCGGCGCGCGGCGAATGCGACATATTAATTTGTAAGGAGTGTTCCAACATGTCTGTTCGTACCTATCAGCCCAAGAAGCGTCAGAGGAGCAAGGTGCACGGTTTCCGCGCCCGTATGAAGACTCGCGCCGGCCGCAACGTTCTGAAGGCCCGCCGCGCCCGCGGCCGCAAGGTTCTGTCCGCCTAAGCCGCGTCATGGAGGGAAAGCGCGAGGGCGCGCGAGGCTCTGAAGCATTCCCGCGCCGCTATCGACTGGGCGGCAATAAGAATTACCGCTATGTTTATCGCAGGGGCAAGTCCTACCCCTCTCGCAATCTGGTGTTGATTCACCTCAAGGGCCGGGATTTGAAGATCGGGTTCTCGGTTTCCGGCAAGGTGGGCAACGCCGTCACGCGCAACCGCATTCGCCGCTGCTTGCGGGAGGATGTGCGCAAGCTGCGCGATCAGATGAAGTGTGGCAAATATGTCTTCATCGCCCGAACGTCGATCGTGGATGTGCAGCACGAGGCCGTTACGCGGGAGCTGCGCAAGCTGCTCCAGCGGGCAAATCTTTTGAAGGACGCGCCCAATCGGGAAGGGAATTCCTGACGGGCGAGGCCGGGCGGCGACGATCAAAGAAGGGATATGTAAATGCGCTGGCTGCGTTCTGTGCCAAAGCGCGCGCTGCTTTGGATGATTCGTTTTTACCGCGTGAGCATATCGCCTTTGCATCCAGGCTGCTGCCGGTTCACGCCAACCTGTTCGCAGTACGCGATGGAGGCTGTGGAAAAGTATGGCGCTCTCAGAGGGGGGTATCTGGCGCTGCGCCGGATATTGCGCTGCCATCCGTTCCATGCGGGCGGATATGACCCTGTTCCATGATACCGCAAAGCTCCGCAGCCATTGGTATGTGCGGCGGGGCGTTTTAGTGTAATTGGCGCGGGGGTCGATTTCGGGGGGAGCAATCAAGACAAATTGGAGGCTATCGAATGACAGGCTTATTTATCAATCTGTTGACGTGGATCAACAAGCTGGTGGGGAACTACGGCTGGTCAATCGTCGTGTTCACACTGCTGATCCGCCTGATCCTGCTGCCCCTGGACATCAAGAGCAAGAAGAGCATGCGCCAGATCACCAAGATCCAGCCCAAGCTCCAGGCCCTTCAGAAGAAATACGCCAACGACAAGGACAAGCTGAACCAGAAGACCATGGAGCTCTACCGCAAGGAGCACGTCAGCCCCACGGCGGGCTGTCTGCCGATGCTGATTTCCCTGCCGATTCTGTGGATCATGTTCTCCGCCATGCGCACGCTTGGCAACGAGTACACCATCCAGATGATCCTGGACATGAAGAGCACCGGCACGCTGCCGAGCCTTCAGAGCTGGCTGTGGATCAAGAACGTGTTCCAGCCCGATTCCTTCGCGGCCACGATCCTGCCCAAGGTGGGCAGCACGCTGGCGGTGATCCGCCCGTCGAGCGCCTCCGCGGTGTTGACGGCGGAGAACATCACCGCGGCGGTGGAGTATCTGCAATCCAGCGATTATTCTCACCTGGCCGCCGCGCTGGCCCCGGCGAGCGCGTTTACCAACATCTCTATCCCGATCATCTTCACGACCATTCGCATGACTGTGCCCAATTCGCTGGCAAATCTGATCCAGTATGGCAACGGCCTGTTTATCCTGCCGCTGCTGGCGGGCGCGAGCCAGTTCCTGATGACCAAGATCATGAACGGCAAGCAGACCGAGGAGCAGAAGGAGCTCGCTCAGGCGCAGCAGAACGACCAATCCCAGACCAACCCGATGAACAGCCCCGTGATGAAGTGGTTCTTTCCGATCTTCTCCGTTTGGATCTGCGCCACTTCCAACGCCGCGTTCTCCATCTACTGGATGGCGGCCAACGTCATTCAGATTGTGCAGCAGCTGGCCGTGAACTGGTATTTTGAGCGCCAGGACGCCAAGGAGGCCGCCACTGCCGCGCAGGACACCGACGATTAACGACGATTTTCGCCGAAGCCACGCGGCTCCGGCAAACCGCGCGACGCGAATTTCATTCGCCGTCCGCTAGGGCGTGCTTCTAAAATGCCAGAAGTGCATTTTCGGCGTCTTTGACTACATTTCCGCGTCGGTTTCCCTTGATTTACCGCCAGTAAACCTGCGGAAAACCGCCTTGAAATGCAGCCAAATCCACTCGAAACTGCACTCCCAACATTTAGAAACACACCCTAATCGCGCCAATTATGAGTTTAAGGAGGCAACGTGCCTTGAAATCCATTGAAGCCAGTGGCAAGACGGTAAAGGATGCCATCAGGAACGGCCTGGCCGAGCTGGGCTGCGATTCCGATGATGTCGATATTCAGGTTGTAGAAATGGGCAGCCCTGGGCTGTTCGGCATGTTCGGCAAGCCCGCCAAGGTGCGCCTGACGGTGAAGGCCGACGATCCCGCGCTGGACATCGAGATGCCGGTGCTCTCGCTGGACGCGGGTTCCCGCAAGCAGAAGTCTGAAAAGCGCAAGGCGGATAAGCCCAAGGCGGAAAAGGCGCCCAAGGCCGAGGCCGTGGAGAGCGAGCCCGCTGAGGAAGCGTCTGAGGACGCGCCCAGGGAGAAGAAGAGCCGCAACCGCAGGCGCCGCAGGGGCGGCGCGAAGGGCGAGGGCGGCGAAGCGATTGAGGCCAATGAGGGCGAGGAGCAGTCCATCGCCGCGCCCGCGCCCGTCATCGAGCACGAGCCCTTCGTGCCCACCGACGAGGCGGCGCAGAGCGACGACGCCAAGCGCGCCAAGACGTTCCTGGCCGGCCTGACTGACCGCATGGGCGTGCCCGTGGAGATCGAGCTGATGGAGACGCCGGAGCAGCTGCGCATGCAGATGGCCGGCGAGAACATGAGCCTGCTGATCGGCCGCCGGGGCGAGACGCTGGACGCTTTGCAGTATCTCACCAGTCTGAACATCAATCGGGGCCGCGAGGAATACCTGCGCGTGTCCATCGATACTGAGAACTATCGCGCCAAGCGCGAGGAAGCCCTGCGCAAGCTGGCCGTCCGCATGGCGGGCCGCGCCAAGAAGAGCGGCCGCCGCGTGGCGCTGGAGCCCATGAATCCCTATGAGCGCCGGATCCTCCATTCCGCGCTGCAAAACGACCCGGAGGTCACCACCCATTCCGAGGGTGAGGAGCCCTATCGCCGCGTGATCATTACGCTGAAATAGCGGAGTCGGCGACGGAGATTGTTCGGGAATATAGTGTGAATCCGTGAACCCTTTGTAGGGGGCGGCGTTGCGTCACCCCCTACATTTTTTTATCGCTCCGGCTTGACAAATAGCCCCCAGGGGTATATAATGGCTTGCGAAGGATACCCATAAGGGGTATATACGAGGTGAAAACATGGACAATGAGCGCATACACGAGCAGGCGGCCTGCCCGGCATGCCATCAGCGGCACACGCCGCGGAGCGCGGCGGAGCTGAAGCAGTTGAAAAACCGGCTGAACCGCATGGTGGGCCAGCTGAACGGCATCGGCCGCATGCTGGATGAAAACCGCTATTGCGGGGATATTTTGATACAGATCAGCGCCGTCGAAAACGCGCTTCAAAACTTCGGCTACATCGTGCTGCAGAGCCACATGGAGTCCTGCGTTGCCGAGGAGATCCGCGAGGGCAATACCGAGATCCTGGCCGAGACGATCGAGCTGATGAAGAAGCTGAAGTGAATTAATCATCCCGTCAAAGAGGTAATGATCATGACATTCGACGTAAAGGGCATGACGTGCGCGGCTTGCAGCGCGCATGTGGAAAAGAGCGTAAAGAAGCTGGCGGGCGTTAACAGCGTGGCGGTCAGCCTGCTGACCAATTCCATGGAGGTGGAGTTTGACCCCGCCGCCGTGAGCGTTGAGCAGATTTGCAAGGCGGTGGCCTCCGGCGGCTACAGCGCGTCGCCCCGCGGCGTGGAGCAGAAGCAGGCCGCCCCCAGGCAGGACGACGAGGCGCGGGATATGCGCAACCGGCTGATCGCTTCGGCGATACTGCTGGTGGCGCTGATGTATGTGGCGATGGGCCACATGCTGCGCCTGCCGATGCCCGCGCCGCTGCACAAGCCGATGTTCAACGGCCTGGTGCAGCTGATGATCGTCATTCCCGCGATCATCATCAATCGAAACTACTTTATCAACGGCTTTAAGGCGCTCTTCCACCTGGCGCCCAACATGAACAGCCTAATCTGCGTGGGCGCGACGGCAGGCCTCGTCTACAGCCTGGCGGTGCTGTTCAAGGTGGCGCTTGCGCTGGAGAGCGGCACGGGCATGGATATGTCCGGCGGCATGGGGATGGTGGACTACTACTTTGACGCCTCGGTGATGATTCCCACGTTGATCTCCGTGGGCAAATACCTGGAGGCCCGCGCCAAGGGCCGCACCAGCGAGGCGATTTCCCGCCTGGTGGATCTCGCGCCCCGCAGGGCCACCGTGATTCGCGACGGCGTGGAAGTGGAGATCGACGCGGCGCGGCTGGCGGTGGGCGACATCGTGATCGTGCGCGAGGGCCAGACCGTGCCCACCGACGGCGTGATCGTGGAGGGCCATGGCAGCCTGGATCAGTCCATGCTCACCGGCGAGAGCGTGCCCGTGGACCTGTCCGTGGGCGACGAGGTGGTGGGCGCGACCATCAACCGGGGCGGCAGCTTCAGGTTCCGGGCCACGAAGGTGGGCGAGGACACGGCGCTTCAAAAGATCGTAAAGCTGGTGGAGGCGGCGGCGAACTCGAAGGCCCCGATTTCCCGGCTGGCGGATCGGGTCAGCGGCGTGTTTGTGCCGGTGGTGATGGGCATCGCGCTGGTGACGTTCGTCGTGTGGCTGCTCGTCGGCGCGGGGATCCCCGCGGCGCTGAAGCACGCCATCGCGGTGCTGGTGATCTCCTGCCCTTGCGCGCTGGGATTGGCGACGCCCACCGCCATCATGGTGGGCACCGGCAAGGGCGCGGAGCTGGGCATCATGATTCGCACTGCCGCGGCGCTGGAGATGGCCCATTCCATCGACTGCGTGACCTTTGACAAGACCGGCACCCTCACCGAGGGCCGGATGCGCCTGACGGGCATCAACGCCGCCAGCGGCAACGAGGCCGAGGCGCTTCGCCTGGCGGCGGCGGTGGAAAGGCTGAGCACCCATCCCATCGCGGCGGCGATCGTCGCGGCGGCGGGGGAAAACCTGCCGCAAGCCAACGACTACGAGACCTTCGCCGGGCGCGGCGTGCGGGCTGTGGTCGAGGGCGCGAGCGTCAGCGTCGGCAAGGCCGACTGGATGGCGGAGCAGGGCGTGGATACGTCGCCGCTGGCGGCCTGGGCGGACGGGATGTCCGGCGCGGGCGCGACGGTGATGTTTGCCGCGAAGGACGGCGCGCTGCTGGCCGGCTTCGCCCTGGCGGATACCGTGCGGGCCACCAGCGCGGCGGCGATTCAGACGCTGAATGACATGGGCGTCAAAACGGTGATGCTGACCGGCGACAACGTCCGCGCGGCGAACGCCATCGGCGGCCGGCTGGGCGTCAGCGAGGTGCGGGCGCAGCTGCTGCCGGAGGACAAACAGAGCGCGATTGCGGATCTTCAGTCCTCGGGACGAATGGTGATGATGGTGGGCGACGGCATCAACGACGCTCCCGCGCTGGTGAAGGCAGATCTGGGCGCGGCCATCGGCCAGGGCACCGACGTGGCCATCGAATCGGCGGATGTGGTGCTGATGCGGGACGATCCCCGCCTGGCGGCGGGTGTGATCAGGCTGGGTCGCGCTGTGATCCGCAACATCAGGCAAAACCTGTTCTGGGCGTTTTTTTACAATCTGATCGGCATACCGATCGCCGCGGGCGCGCTCAGCGGTCTGGGCATCGAGTTGAGCCCGATGCTGGCGGCGGCGGCCATGAGTATGAGCAGCGTGTGCGTCGTCTCCAACGCGCTGCGGCTGCGCGGCTTCAAGCTGAATTTGGAATCTGGCGGCGAGACCGCTGGAAGCGAAACTGTGATAACTTCGGCGCCTGCCGTTGTGAATACAAGCATTGAAATCGATGACAAGGAGGATAATACCGTGAAGAAGACTGTGAAGATCGAGGGCATGATGTGCCAGAACTGCGTGAAGCATGTGACGAAGGCCCTGGCGGCGCTGGACCCCGCCGTGGAGGTCTCCCTGGAGAACAAGAGCGCGACGATCGACGCCTCCGTGGATGACGGCGCGATCAAGGCGGCCGTGGAGGATGCGGGCTACGAGGTCAGCAGTGCTGACTGACGATTGCCTTCGCGTTTTCAGGCGCAGATTTC
>JAFVBK010000209.1 GCA_017480045.1 Clostridia bacterium | reverse complement strand
TGAATATTTCGCTGCACCTGGACAACGGCAGCAACGCCCAGCAATGGGCCATCATGGAGGACGGCAGCGGCGACGGCTACACGCTCAAAAACAGGGCAAGCGGCTTTGTCATAGATTTGCCAAACGCAATTACGGAGGACGGCTCAGCACTGCGTCAATATTACTACCATGGTTCCAAAGCGCAAACCTGGAAGTTTGAACAGGCGGAGCACACCGTCACGTATGATGCGAACGGAGGCGAGAACGCACCCCTCCCACAGATAAAAAACTATAAAGCGCCGCTTGTTTTGAATGCTGCCATGCCATACCGGCCAGGCTACAGCTTCATTGGCTGGAGCTTGGACGCGTCCGCCACCAATGCGGACTATGCTCCAGGCGCGGCTTATACGCTGGATGAAGACGCAGCGCTGTTTGCCATATGGATCAGCCCCGATTTCATCCTGCCGGATTCGCTGATCTCCATCGGCGAAGAGACCTTTGCCGGCAATTCGTTCATCTACGCGCGGCTCTCCGACAATACTCAGACCATCGAACGCAAGGCCTTTGCGAATTGCGCGAATTTGGCTTATGTCTACATTCCAAGCACCGTGAATCTCATTTCCAACGACGCCTTTGAAGGCGTGCAGGATGCCCTGACTATTTTCGGTGAAAGGAACAGCTACGCCGAGCAGTACGCCGCTGAGCACGGCTTTCTGTTCATAGAGGATTCCCAATAACTGTTCGCGCGCTCCAATAACGACGGGCGCTCCAAGAAATATGCCCATCAAAAAGCAGGAAACCTTTAGATTTCCTGCTTTTATATTGATAAAACTTATTCCTTGTCCTTCTTGAAGAAATCCCCGATTTTGCCAAGAATGCCCTTTGCGCCCTCGACGATCTTCTCATCCACATCCGTCTTGTCCAGCACGTCCTGCGCCTTGTCCTTCAGGCCCTTGGCGGCTTCGACGATCTTTTCGTCCACGTCCGTCTTGTCCAGCACGCTCTGGGCCTTGTCCTTCAGACCCTTGGCGGCTTCGACGATCTTTTCGTCCACATCCGTCTTGTCCAGCAGCTCCTGCATCTTGCCCGGCACGCCCTTCACGGCCTCGACGATCTTCTCGTCCACGTCCGTCTTATCCAGGGCCTCCTGCACCTTGCCCGGCACGCCCTTCACGGCCTCGGCCACCTTCTGGACTGCCTCACCCGCCTTGTCCTTCAGCTCGGCGGCCTTGTCCTGCGCGGCCTCCGCGGCCTCGGCGGCGGTCTCCTGCGCCTCGTCCTTTACGGCCTCGACGGTCTCCTCAACGGTCTGCTCAATCTTGTTTAGTTCCTCATTCATATTCTCCGCGCTCCTTTCGCCTGCGGCGCGGCGGACGCCGCGCCGAACTGTTAATATTATACTAAGCCACGCCCGCCCCGTCAAGCCGCGCACCGCTTTCTTCTGATATTTTAAAATCGCAAGCATGCTAAAATTCTATGATTCACAAACCCATAATTGACATTCACGGCCCGGTGGTTTAGAATAGCACTCGGTAAAAGTAATCTTTAATTCGGTACGAGATGCCGGCAAGATTAACCATATTCGCAGGGGTGCCGCGGTATGCGGCGCGCGCCGCGCTGTGTTTGTCCTGCCGGAGAGGGCGGGATTTTTTCTTGCCCGCGCCGAAGGATTGGAGGCGGCCCCTTGCAGCGCAGGATCAACGGCGTCAACGCCTATGTGGACGGGCGATTTATCCCGTCGGATATCACCATCGAAGGCGGTAAAATTGTTTCCGTCGCCCCCGCGAAATCCCCCCTTTCCCGTGAAAGCCATCTCTATTGCGTGCCCGGTTTCACAGATGTTCACGTACATCTGCGAGAGCCGGGTTTTTCTTATAAGGAAACCATCGCCACCGGCTCGCTTGCCGGGGCCCGCGGCGGCTACACCAGCCTCTGCGCCATGCCGAACCTGAATCCCGCGCCGGACAGCGTGGCCCACCTGCGGGAACAGCTGGAAATCATCGACCGGGACGCGGTGATCGACGTGCGGCCCTACGGCACCATCACGAAAAACGAGGCGGGCGCGGCGCTCTCCGACATGGAGGCCCTGGCGGAGTACGTCGTCGCCTTTTCCGACGACGGCCACGGCGTGCAGAGCGACGGCATGATGCGCGCGGCGATGACAAAGGCCAAGGCCCTGGGCAAGCTGATCGCCGCACACTGCGAGGACAACCGGCTGCTGCGCGGCGGCTGCGTCCACGACGGCGCCTACGCCCGCGCCCACGATCTGCCCGGCATCTGTTCCGAGAGCGAGTGGGGCCAGATCGCCCGCGACATCCAGCTGGCGCGGGAAACCGGCTGCGGCTACCACGTGTGCCACATCTCCACGAAGGAGAGCGTGGCGCTGATTCGCCAGGCGAAGAGCGAGGGCCTGGACGTCTCCTGCGAAACGGCCCCCCACTACCTGCTGCTGACGGACGCGGATCTCAAGGACGAGGGCCGCTTCAAGATGAACCCGCCGGTTCGGGACGCGGCCGATCGGGCGGCGCTGCTGGAGGGCATCGCCGACGGCACCATCGACATGATCGCCACCGACCACGCGCCCCACGCCGCCAAGGAGAAGGCCAAGGGCCTTCGAGGCAGCGCCATGGGTATCGTGGGGCTGGAGACGGCGTTTCCGCTGCTGTACACCCATTTGGTGAAGGAACAGAGGCTGATCACGCTGGAAAAACTGGTCGATTTGATGAGTGTCGCCCCCGCCCGGCGCTTTGGCCTTGAAAGCGGCATCGCGCCAGACGCGGACGCGAACCTCGCCCTGTGGGACCTGGACGCCGAATACAAAATCGACCCCGCCGACTTCCTCTCCATGGGCAAGGCCACGCCGTTTGAGGGCTGGAAGGTCAACGGTAGGTGCGTGGAGACGCTCTACAAGGGCGAGACGGTATATACCACTTGAACTGTGAGTGTGGCGCTGAGCGAGTCACTGTCGCATGGGCGAATGATTCCTTCGCGAGCGCAATGCCAGTACCTATCGCTCACATTGGCGCGCGACAATTATAGCTCCACTCTCCACCCTTCGGAATCAACGCTGAGCAATATACCAGAGCAACTTCATATCAATCCAATCGGAGGTAACATCATGGCAAAGCGCACGGACATCAAGAAGGTTCTCATCATCGGCTCCGGCCCGATCGTGATCGGGCAGGCGGCGGAATTCGACTACGCGGGCACCCAAGCCTGCCTGGCGCTGAAGGAGGAGGGCTACGAGGTCATCCTCTGCAATTCCAACCCCGCCACCATCATGACCGACACCAGCATCGCCGACAAGGTGTACATGGAGCCGCTGACGCTGGAATACATCGCCAAGATCCTGCGCTACGAGCGCCCGGACGCCATCGTGCCCGGTATCGGCGGGCAGACGGGCCTGAACCTGGCCATGCAGCTGGAGAAGAAGGGCATTTTGCGGGAGTGCCGCGTGGAACTGCTGGGAACGAGGAGCCGCAGTATCGAACGCGCAGAGGACCGGGAACTGTTCAAGGAGCTGTGCGAAGAACTGGCT
>JAFVBK010000208.1 GCA_017480045.1 Clostridia bacterium | reverse complement strand
GGATGTGGGGCATCAGTCCTATGCCCACAAGCTGCTCACGGGCCGCTATGCGCTCTTCCAGCGGCTTCGCCAGCAGGACGGCGCCAGCGGCTTTCCTCAAATGGACGAGAGCGAATACGACGCCTTTACGGCGGGCCATGCCTCCACGGCGATTTCCGCCGCGTTGGGTATGGCGCGTACGCGCGACATCATGCGCGGCGATTACAACGTCGTGGCGCTGCTGGGCGACGGCGCGCTTACCGGCGGCATGTGCTACGAGGCGCTGAACGACGCGGGCCAGAGCGGCACTCGCATGATCGTGATACTCAACGACAACGCCATGTCCATCGCCAGCAATGTGGGCGCGGTGAGCCGCTATCTCACGCGCTTGCGTCAAAGCAAGGGCTACATGGCGGTCAAGCACGGCGTGCGCAACCGCCTGGAGACGTTTCCGAAGCTGGGCAGGCCGCTGTATCGCTTCCTTGAAAAGTGCCGCAACCGCCTGCGCTCGCTGTTTGTGGACGACAAGTTTTTTGACGCGCTGGGCTTCAAATACATCGGCCCGGTGGATGGCCACGATTTAAAGCAGCTGATCCGCGTGCTGCGCCGGGCGAAGAACGACGACAAGCCGCTGCTCATTCACGCGGTTACCCAGAAGGGGAAGGGCTACAGTCCGGCGGAGGACCATCCCGATACCTTCCATGGCGTTGCGCCCTTCTACATCGAATCCGGGGAGAGCAAGGGAGAGTCGCGGGTCTCCTCCGGCGATGTGGCCGCGCGACAGCTGATCGAACTGGCGGAAAGCGATATCCGAATCTGCGCGATCACCGCCGCCATGCCCGGCGGCACCGGCATGTCCGCTTTCCAGCAGGCCTATCCGGATCGCTTTTTTGACGTGGGCATCGCCGAGGAGCACGCCGTCACGATGGCGGCGGGCATGGCCTATCAGGGGATGAAGCCCTATGTGGCCATCTATTCCACGTTCCTGCAGCGCGCTTATGACCAGATCATGCTGGATGTGTGCCGCAACGCCCTGCCGGTGACATTCCTGATCGATCGCGCGGGGCTGGTTGGTCCGGATGGCGCGACCCATCAGGGCGTATTTGACCTCAGCTATCTGCGAAGCATTCCGAATCTGATCGTCGCCGCGCCTCGCGATGTTCGCGATCTCAAAAAGCTGGTTTGCCTCAGCCGGGATGTGAGCGGCCCGATGGCCATTCGCTATCCGAGGGAATGTGAGGATCTCGGCCCCGGCATCCAGAGCCAGCGCGATTTCGCGATCGGCGAGTGGGAGCTGCTCAGCAAGGGAAAGGACGTGGTCATCTTCGCCGTAGGCCGCATGGTGCAGCTGGCGATGCAGGCCACCATCGAGCTGATGGGCAGAGGCATTTCCGCCGGGGTTGTGGACGCCCGGTTTGTCGCTCCGATGGACCAGGATATGCTGCTCGCGCAGGCGCGCGCGGTAAAGCTTGTGGTCACAGCGGAAGACAACGTGCTGGCTGGCGGCTTCGGCGAGGGGGTCTTGAACATATTGGCGAGCGATGGCGTCGATACGCCGGTGCTCGCGCTTGGCATACCTGACCGCTATGTGGAGCACGCCACCGTAGCCCAGCAGCTGGATGCCTGTGGGCTCAGCGCCATTGCCATCGCGCGGCGCGTCCAGAAGCGCCTGTCGGCGCTCGCGGAGGCAAGGCCATGAGGAAGCGCCGCGCCGACGAGGCGCTGTACAACGACTTGAATTTGGAATCCATCGAACTCGCGCGCGCGCTGATCATGGAGGGGCGGGTGATGGCGGGAGATCGCAAGATACTCCGCGCCAGCGAAGCACTGCGGCCAGGCGACGTGTTGCGCGTGAAGGGAGAGCTGAACGCCTGGGTCAGCCGCGGCGCGCACAAGCTCAAAAAGGCCCTGGAGGTATTTCACATCGATCTGACCGACGCCGTATGTGTGGACGTCGGCGCCTCTACCGGCGGCTTTACGGACGTGATGCTGCGCGCGGGCGCGCGTCGTGTCTATTCCGTGGACGTGGGCTACAATCTTCTGGACTACCGGCTGCGCAGCGACGCGCGCGTCGTTTGCATGGAGCGCACCAACGCTCGCTTTTTAAACCCGGACGACTTTGAGCCCCGTCCCGCCTTTGGCGCGACAGACGTTTCATTCATCTCGCTAAAGGCGGTGCTTCCCGCGGCGCTGGGCGTGCTGGAAGGGCCTGACGCGCGCTTCGTGGCGCTCATCAAGCCCCAATTTGAGGCGGAAAAGGACGAGGTGGGGGAAAAGGGCGTGGTGCGAGATCGGCTCGTACATGAGAAAGTGCTGCGAGATATCACAGGCTTTATTCCCAGCCTTGGCTGGCGGGTAAACGGCTTGGATTATTCGCCGATACGCGGCCCTGAGGGTAACATAGAATTCCTGTTGGATCTTGCCAGGTGTAACAATTTGACGATAAAAGCCGGTGAAACTTCAGTAGATGTTACAATTAGCCGCGCATATGACAATTTTTTTAAATCCTTCAAAGAGGGCTTGTAACGCAGGCCCTCTTTGGTATATTGTATATATGAGGAGTGGTTGTGGTGGCCGTTCGCCGCATCGGAATTCATTGAAGCTCATCCAAGGCCGCGCGGCTTGAAGCCGGCTGCATCTAATAAGATCGCGCAAGCGCAGGCGCCTGATGACACATCTGAATTCCAACCTGAACTCGGCGCTGATGCGTCCGGGTTTTTAGTTGACGCATTCAGCCGGTATTGGCGGCCGAACCCGTCGCTGGGCATCGCTTGAATCGCCGAAATCCTTGGCCGTACCGGCATATGCCGTGAGCAGCCTTCCGCGCGCTCCCACTCGATTCAATTCAGTTTGAACCGCTTCGCGGCAAGCTTTCTGAATGAACCCCTGTTGATAAGCCGGGAGTGGCCTTTAAAAGTCGCAATGCGTCTGGCTTTTGAAGCGCACCCAAATGAATCCCCACAATCTGACGACTGGGAGGCTTCACCCAAATGAAGAGCGCGCGCCATAATCTTATATTGGAAATCATCGAGACGAAGGATATTGAGACACAAGAGGAGCTCGCCGAGGAGCTGCTGAATCGCGGCGTCAAGGTGACGCAGGCCACCGTATCCAGAGATATCAAGGAGCTGCGGCTTCTGAAGGTGCTGTCCGAGCATGGCGGCTATAAGTATGCCACAGTTGAACGTGCGGAAAAGGGCATGAACGATCGCTTCGCGCGCATTCTCGCCGAATCCATCGTGAACATCGAGCCTGTCAACAACCTGATCGTGGTGAACACGCTTACCGCCAGCGCCAACGCCGCCGGAGAGGCCATCGATTCCATGAAGTGGAGCGAGGTAATGGGCACGATTGCCGGTGACAACACGCTGTTGATCATCACGCGCTCCGATGAAGCCGCCGTGGCACTGATGGAGAAATTCAACGTCCTGCTGAACAATTGATCGGAGCAAGCCAATGCTGTTGGAACTGACAATTAAAAACATCGCACTGATTGAATCGCTGCGCGTGGAATTCGCGCGGGGATTCAATGTGCTTACGGGTGAAACGGGCGCCGGTAAATCCATCGTGGTAGACAGCATCAACCTCGCCCTCGGCGGGCGCGCGGATCGCGACCTCATTCGCACCGGCGCCGAAAAGGCCTCTGTGCAGGCGCTGTTCGACATTTCTAAGAATCAGCGCGCGCTGGATTTCGCGCGAGCGTTGGACATCGATGTGGAGGATGGCCTGATTGCCATTCGAAGAGAGCTGAGCCGGGAGGGGCGCAACATCTGCCGCGTCCAGGACGTGGTCGTGCCGCTCTCAAGCCTCAAGCAGCTGACGGCGCATCTGATGGACATACATGGCCAGCACGAGCATCAGGCGCTGATGAACCCGGCAAAGCACCTGGATTTTCTCGATGCCTTCGGCGGAGAAGGCCACGCAAAGGCCCTGGCGGAGGTTTCCCGTCTGCACGCCGAGCGCGGGAAAATCGCCGTTCAGCTCAAGCGACTGATGAGCGATGTCTCCGAAAAGGAGCGTCTCTTTGATATGCTCTCCTTTCAGGCGCAGGAGATCGCCGCCGCGAAGCTGAAGCCAGGCGAGGAGCAAAAGCTGGAAAAGAAGCTGTCAGTGCTTGAGAACAGCGAAAAAATCCGTCAGGGCGTCGAGAGCGCCTACACCCTTGTGTATCAGGGAGACGGGCGCGCGCCCAGCGCCCAGGAGGGATTGCTGCGCTCCGCGGAGGCAATGGATCGCATCGCGTCGCTGGATGAGCGCTACGGCGCGCTGGCGGGCCGATTGCGCGAGCTGTATTACGGCGCGCAGGACGTGGGCTACGAGCTGCAATCGCTGCTGGACGATTTGGAGTTCGAACCGCAGCTGCTGGATAAAATCGCCGCCAGGCTGGACATGATCCACCGGCTGGAGCGCAAATACGGCGCCACCGTCGAGGAAGTGATCGCCTTCGGCGCGACTGCGGAGAGTCGCCTCAGCGAGCTGAAGCGGGGCGACGAATCGATCGCCGCGCTGAAAAAGCAGTATAAGGATGCCGACGCGAAGCTGCGGGAGGCCTGCGCGAGGCTCACGGAGCTTCGCAGGGCGTCGGCGGAAAATCTCGCCTCCGAAATCTGCGCCCAGCTCAAGGATCTTGGCATGGGCAAGACCCGCTTTGAGGTCCGGGTGGAGCCGGAGGAGAAGCCGACCGCCGCGGGCATGGATCGCGTGGAATTTATGATATCGCCCAATCCCGGCGAGCCCCTGAAGCCCCTCGCCAGCATCGCTTCCGGCGGCGAGATTTCCCGCGTGATGCTGGCGCTCAAGGCCATCTCCGTGGACGCTGAGGGCGTGGACGCGATGGTGTTTGATGAAATCGATACCGGCGTTTCCGGCAGAATGGCCCAGGTGGTGGGGGAAAAAATGTGCCTCATCGCCCGCAGCCGCCAGGTGCTCAGCATCACTCATCTGCCGCAGATCGCCGCCCTGGGCGACGCGCATTTCCTGGTGGAAAAGGTCGCCGGGGAGGATCGCACCGATACCCATGTGCGCCTGCTGGATGAGGCGGGACGCGTGCATGAGCTTGCGCGGCTGGTAGGCGGCGCAGCGGAGACGGAGAGCAGCCTCTCCCACGCGGCGCACATGCTGAAGGAGGCTGCCGGGAGGAAGACGCAGCTTTAACGGAAACCGCTATTTTATCAAAAGCGCAGATCCTTTGCTGCCGCTCAGAAGGCATGGTCACGTACCCCTGCCATCCTGAGCGCGGCGACGGATCTGCGCGCTTTGATTCCGCTTGCCTGCTTTGCCATATCGCGTATGGCGCGGGCTATTTCTTCGCCTCGATCATCCCGGAATTGATGTAGTGTGCCAGTATATCCACGATTCGGGCATTCTTGCCGCCCCGCGCGACGATCAAATCGGCGTGCTCCACATAGTTGCGAATGTGCTTTTCGTACATGGGCTTGACAGTCTCCAGATACTGGCGATAGACGCTCTCAATGGTGCGCCCGCGATCCCGCAAATCGCGCTTCACGCGCCGCAGCAGGCAGACGTCCGGGTCCACCTGTATGTATATCTTGAAGTCCAGCAGGTCGCGCACATGGGGATCGTAAAACACGTGAATGCCCTCCAGCAGCACCACGTCCGCCGGCTCGATCAACACGCCGGGATCGCAGCGGCGATGCTGGGTATAGTCGTATTCCTTGGCTGTAATGGATTGGCCGCTTTTGAGGCGCTGCAAATCCTCACGCAGTACGTCGTGCTCGAAGATCTCCGGCTCATCGTAATTGATGAGACAGCGCTCCTCGTAGGTCATGTCGGGGTGATCCTTGTAGTAGGAATCCTGCTTGATGTAGACACAGGGCTTTTCAAGTCTCGATGCCAGCGCCTTCGCCAGCGTGGATTTGCCGCTGCCGCTGGCTCCGCAGATACCGATAATCAGCATGGTACATCCCTCCATCGAAGTGTTTTCACTATGACCCTTTACGGCGCTCTACGCGCAGACCCGCCGCTCTCTGGAAAACATCCGTTTTCCCATCTGCTATTATTCAGTTTAACACACTCGTGGAGAGAATACAATAAGATATGAAAAATGTTTGCGGCACACTGAATCCAGAGCACTTTGGTTAACGCGGCATAGCGTCCGACTCGCGCAGCAGGTATTCAATGAGCTGCTTGTTGGTGGGACGCTCTGGAAAGTGTCGGCTTAGAGAGCCGCGCTCATAGGCGATGCTGATTGCGCTGCGCAGCGAACGCTCCACCCGCGCGACGGTAGTATCCAGCTGGCTTGCCAGCTCCACATACAGTCCCCGCGACAGATTGCGCAGCAGCAGGTCGTTCTCCCGCGCCCGCAACACGGACTCCACCAGGTACACGCTGCCGTTCAGCTTGGGAGAGATACCCATATCCGTGAGCAGGGCGCGCACGCGGGCGGCGCGCTGGTCCTGCGCGTCGACGCCTGCGTCGTCAAGGATGCGCGCATCACCGGGGGATAGCGCCGCGCAGTCGATGACAAGATCCGCCAGGCGCTCGTAATCGATGGGCTTGCAGAGGAAATAGGAAGCGCCATATCGAAATGCCCACTCCATGCTGACATCGGAATAAAAGCGGGTGCATACGATGACCGCTGGCGCGTCGCGCAGCCGGCGAGTTTCCCGTAGCAGGGCAATGCCGTCCAACTCCGGAAGCTGAATGTCCGTCAGCAGCACATCCGGGCGCAGACGCTGAATGTCGCTCAGCGCGCGCCTGCCGCTGGCCGCGTCGCCGACAACCTCCACCGCCCTGCATCCGGAAATCGCCCTGCGCGCTCTCTGTATAAAGCGAGGATCGATATCCGCGATATACAGCTGTACCATGTAAACACTTCCCAACCTTTGTAATTACACCATAAGTAGTATATTATATCCGTTGGATTGTTGTTTCAAGAGATATATATTGACAAATCGAAAACAATAGTATTACTATTCTATGTACAGAGGGGGCTTTTCCATGTGCGGCAGGTATTATATCGATGAAGCGGCGCTGCGAGGTTATGAATCTGCTGATTGGGCGTCGCTTGGGCTTGAAGGGGGCATGGACGTCTGCCCTGGCATGGATGCGCCCGTTCTCATAATGGCGGCGAGCGAAACAGCCTTCTGTCAGATGCGCTGGGGCTTTGATCGCCCTGAAGGCGGGCTCGTCATCAATGCCCGCGTGGAGACGATGACAGAACGGACCATGTTCCGCTCCCTGTCGGAGCGCCGGCGCTGCGCGATCCCCGCCTCCCGCTACTATGAATGGCGCAGGGCGGACCATCAAAAATTTGAGGTCGCATTCAATGGCGCCGACAGATTTTGGCTGGCTGGGCTATACAGAATGGGCCGGGAGCGGCAGGAATTTGTGGTGTTGACCCAGCCGCCTGTGCCAGCGATTCAGGTCATTCACAATCGAATGCCGCTGATTCTGCCGACAACCGAGGCGGTAGAGCGCTGGCTGCGCGGCGAAACGCCGCTTTTTGAGAATAACGGCGCTGTGCGCGTGGCCGCGGAGGGACCGGAGCAGCTACAAATGCGATTCTAGCCATCAGAAATGCTGGCAATGTAATCGGCTTGCATTGTCTGAAGCTGAGCATCGGGGCGTGTGATCATCAAATCCCGTATGGCCTCCGCCAATGGCGGCACAGCGTTCAGCGCCTGCCGCAGCGTATTTCGGTTGTGGCCCACCTCAACCAAAATCGCGAACACGCCGATATGTTGGTTATAGCGGCCATCCTTCACCAGCGTGGGCCTGCACAGGTTTGGCTCGATCGCGTTGATGCGTTCTTCCAACGCGCGGGCGAAGGCGTAGTTTTGCTCATAATACGGCTTCACGTCAAATCCGTTGCCATTGCCAATCAGCAGCATGAGCGGCGCGAGCGCCTCGCCGTCGCTGCCGGCTACGGTTTCCCGTTCGCCTTCGACAAAAGCGTCCCGATGCAGATCGACGTAAAGGTCAAAGCGCTCATCGTAGTTCTCCAGCGTCTTGAGCGATCGGGTGTAGGCGGTGGAAAGCTCGTCCCCTTCGTGATCGGTGGTGTCGTGGACCACCTCGAAGCCATAGTTCGCGAGCATCTTGGCAAGCTCCTCGCCGACCCGTACGACGCTGTGGTCCGCGTCAGAGGTACGCCAGGCCTCCAGCGCGTCATACGGGTCTTCCGAAACCTGCTCGTAGGCCTCGTGGGTGTGGGTATGATAGATCAGCACCCTCAGGGGCGCGGGCGCTTCGGTGCTCTGGGCGAGAACCTCCACCTCGATCTCTTCGCCGCCGGGATCCAGGGGCAGCCCTGTAGATACACCCGACGAGGCAAAGACCAGAGTGGTCTTTGCCTCGTCGGTATTTGCGGCGTCTACCAAATTTGCCGAGCCGCTGACCGTAGGTGCCGGCTCCCGGCGCAGCAGCCGCGCGCCCAGAAGCGCCAGCGCCACGGCCAACAGGATAACGGCGGCAGCCAGCAGCAGCCTGGATGCGCGAACGACCTTGAAACGAACCATGTGCTCACCTCCCGCAGCATTGCACGCATTAACATATGAGCCGGCCGATGGAAACATGCGGCGGCGCCATGGCTGCCTCTGCGCAGCAATTTGCATATATACTCAAATAAATATTCACGTTGAGTTGATTGCGGGCGCGCCGCGCAACGGATCACGTCCCGTCAAAAATGCCATGCGATAACGTAAATTATGCATAAATTTGCATTCTACCCTTGCAAAACCGCTGAATATAGGTTATAATTGCAGTAAATTGATTCTCTTTAAGCATATTTTAGGAGGCTTCACCTCGATGGACAACGCACAGGAACTGATTCAACGTTTGAATCACAGCGGAAAAAAACTTTCAAAAAGTCATCGACGCATCGCGGAATGCATCGTCACCCATTACGACAAGGTGGTGTTTATGACCGCCTCGAAGCTGGGGGAATATGTGGGCGTTTCCGAATCTACCGTGGTGCGCTTTGCCGCCGCGCTGGGCTACAGCGGCTATCCGGCGCTGCAAAAGGCGCTGCAGGAGCTGATTCGCCATCGTCTGACGGCCTCGCAGCGCTTTGAAATGACCTCCGACATGGATCACGCGCAGGTGCTCAACAAGGTGCTGAAGGCCGACATCCAGAATATCCGCTCCACGCTGGACGAAATGGACATCAACGCCTTCGAGGACGCTATCGAAAAGATCATCGCCGCTCGCAGCATTTACGTGCTGGGCCTGCGGGCCTCCGCGCCCATCGCCGAGTTTTTCGGCCATTATCTGCGCTTCATCTTCCCGAACGTCACGGTGGTCACCAGCGGCGTCAGCGATGTCTTCGAACAACTGGCACGCATCGGGGAGGGCGATTTGCTGATCGGCATCTCCTTCCCGCGCTACACGGCCCGCTCCATCGAGGCGATGGAGTTTGCCCGCTCCCGCGGCGCGTCGCTGATCGCCATCACCGACGGCCCCCTCTCACCGTTGCACGCCACGGCGGATACCTGCCTGATGGCCAAGAGCGACATGTCCTCCTTCGTGGATTCCTTCGCCGCGCCGCTGTCGCTGATCAACGCGCTGATCGTGGCGCTCGGACAGCGCCGTCGGCACGAGGTTACCCAGTATTTTGAGGAGATGGAAGACATTTGGGGCAAATACGACGTGTATTTGGCACGGACGACCGAGTGACAGAGGACAATATGCGACAGAAAACGATTCTCGTAATAGGCGGAGGCGCGGCCGGTATGATGGCCGCGCTCTTTGCGGCGCGGGGCGGGGCGCGCGTCGCGCTGGTCGAGCGCAATGAAAAGCTGGGCAAGAAGCTGTATATCACCGGCAAGGGGCGCTGTAATCTCACCAACGCCGCAGAGATGGAGGAATTCCAGCGCAGCATTTTCCGCAATCCGCGCTTTATGTACGCTTCGTTCGCGCAGCTGGACAACCGCGGCGTCATGGCGCTGATTGAATCGCAGGGCGTGCCGCTGAAGGTGGAGCGGGGAAATCGCGTTTTTCCGCAGTCGGACAAGTCCAGCGACGTCATCGCGGCGCTGCGTCGGGCGCTGGAGAAAGATGGCGTGTCGGTGCGGCTCAACGCCCGCGTCGAGGCGCTTCTCATTGAGGACGGTCGCTGCGCGGGCGCGCGTCTGGAGGGCGGCGAGACGATTCGCGCGGACGCCGTGATCCTCGCCACCGGCGGTCTGAGCTATCCTTCGACCGGCGCCACCGGCGACGGCCATCGGCTGGCGAGGGATACCGGCCACGCCGTCACGGCGACGCTGCCGGCGCTGGTGCCCATCGAGACAGTGGAGAGCTGGCCCGGCACGCTGTCCGGGCTGTCGCTGAAAAACGTGCGCCTGAGCGCCTATGCCGCCGGAGCAAAGAGGGAAAAGCGCGTCTTTTCGGAGATGGGCGAGATGCTTTTTACCCATTTCGGCATCTCCGGCCCGCTGGCGCTGACCCTCTCCAGCGTCCTTCCGGAGGACCTCTCAGGCGTCCGATTTGAAATCGACCTGAAACCCGCTTTGGACGAACAGACGCTGGACGCCCGCCTTCTGCGGGATTTCAAGGCCATGTCCAGGAAGCAGCTCATCACCGTCATGGACGGCCTCGCGCCGCACAGCCTGGCGGAGCAGCTGATCAAGCTTTCGGGGCTCTCCCCGGCGCTGCCCGTCAACGGCGTGACCGCTCAGCAGCGCGCCGCCCTGCTCAAAACCATCAAGGCCGTGCCGCTGCGCCCAAGGTCGCTGCGCGGCTTTAACGAGGCAATCGTCACCCGCGGCGGCGTGAGCGTGAAGGACATCAACCCGTCCACCATGCAGAGCAAGCGCGTGGAGGGGATGTATTTCGCGGGCGAGCTGATCGACGTGGACGCCGCCACCGGCGGCTTCAACCTGCAAATCGCCTTTTCCACCGGCGCGCTGGCGGGAAAGAGCGCCGCGGGGGCATGACGAAAGGAACCTGTCTCGACAGAAGGATGCGATAGTCGTCCTCTCAACGAGCCAGGTTCCTCTCTTGCAAAAGGCCCTTATTTTAATTTCTCAAAATCCGCCGCCCCGTGCTTGCACAGCGGGCAGACAAAATCGGCGGGCAGCTCCTCGCCCTCGTACACATAGCCGCAGATCTTGCAGACCCAGCCCACCTTCTTCTCCGCGGGCTTCTGAGGCTTGGGCTTGATGTGGTCGAAGTAGTAGGCGTAGGTGACGGAGGGAGCGCTGGAGAGCACCTGCGCCTCGGTCACATCCGCCACGAACAGCGTGTGGGTGCCATAGTCGTGGGTCTCTACGACCTTGCCGGACAGGAAGGCGTTGGTGCAGCCGGTGATGAAAATCAGGCCGTTCTTGCTGCGGGGGAAGCCGCTGCCGGGGAACTTGTTCACCTCGCGCCCGGTCTGGAAGCCGTAGTATTTGAAGATATCGAAGGGCGCGTCGGTGGTGAGAATCGACACGTTGAACGCGCCGGTCTTGAGAATCATATCGTGGGTGAGGTTGGCCTTGTTCACCGCGATGGTGATTCGATTGGGCTTACTGGTCAGCTGCGAGGCGGTGTTGATGATGCAGCCGTTGTCCACGTCGCCGTCCTTCGCGGTCAACACGAACAGGCCGTAGCTGAGCTTGAACATGGCGTTGGGCTCGACGGCCTCGGTGGGCTTGTGCGCGATGACCTCCGGCTTGGGCAGCGTATCCGCGATGGCGGCCACCAGTTCGTTGAGCTCGTCCATCTGTCTGCCCTTCAGCGAGGACTTGATCGTCAGCGTATTCTCCAGGATCGTTGTATTCTTGAGCCTGCCCAGCAGCTCGCGCATCTGCCCGCCCGCGGTGGGCGCCCAGCTGCCGTTTTCGACGATGGCGATGGTGCGATTCTGGAGGTTGTGGGCCACCAGGTCATGCAGGGCGTTCTCCATGTTCACGAAGATGCCCGCGTTGTAGGTGGTGGAGGCGAACACGATGTGGCTGACCCGGAACGCCTCGGAGACGATCACCGAAGGATGGGTGACGGAAACGTCGTACATTTTCACATTGCGCACGCCGGCGTCGGCCAGTCGGCTCGCGATGATGTTGGCCACGTTTTCGGTATGTCCGTAAACGGAGGCGTAGACGACGATCACGCCCGCCTCCTCCGGCGTATAGCTGCTCCAAAGCTGATATTTCTCGACGAACCAAGCGATATCCGTGCGCCAGACGGGGCCGTGCAGGTGGCAGATGAGCTGAATATCCAGGCCGGCCGCCTTCTTGAGCAGCGCCTGCACCTGGGTGCCGTACTTGCCGACGATATTGGTGTAGTAGCGGCGGGCGTCGTCTAGGTATTCGGTCTCAAAGTTCAGCTCGTCGGCAAAGATGTTGCCGTTCAGCGCGCCGAAGGTGCCGAAGGCATCGGCGGAAAAGAGCACCTTGTCGGTGGTGTCGTAGGAGACCATGACCTCCGGCCAGTGCACCATCGGAGCCATTACGAAGGCAAAGGTGTGTCTGCCGGTGGTGAGGGTGTCGTTCTCCTTCACGATGGTCACGCGGCTGTCGATGTCAAAGGTGAAGTAGTTTTTGATCATGTTCAGCGCCTTGGCGTTGGTGACGATCTTCACGTCCGGATAGCGCAGCACCAGCTCGCTCATGGTGGCGCAGTGGTCGGGTTCCATATGATTGACCACCAGATAATCCAGCTTCCTGCCGTCCAGCAGGTGCGCCAGATTCTCAAAGAACACCTCGCTGACGCTCTTGTCCACGGTGTCGAACAGCACCGTCTGCGCATCCAGCACCAGATAGGCGTTATAGGACACGCCGCCCGGAATTGGATAGACATTTTCAAACAGCGCCAGGCGACGATCGCTGCCGCCCACCCAGTACATATCCTCTGTGATCTGCTTGACGCAATACATATTGCGGCCTCCTTCTCGCGGATTCACGCCATCCGCGCTGCAAATTTCTGCCAAGATTATAGCATAGATGTTCCAGATTGGCAATCATTTGGTTTTCCTGCGCTCATGATTCGGGCGATTTTGGGCAAAATAACGCTGCGCAAAGCGCGAATATGAGAATGGGGGAATGAAATATGTCTCAGAAGAAGCCCAACACCAGCATTCACTGCCGCGTCAACAGCTGCGAATATCACTGCGGCGACGAGGAATACTGCTCCCTGCAGGCCATCCGCGTGGAGCCCTGCGAATTCTGCACGAGCGGCAAGCCCGACGACGAGAGCATGTGCGGCAGCTACTCCCGCAGATAAGCGCCCAGGCAATCGTGGGGACTTCGACGCACCGCGCCGGAAGTCCCTATTTTATTGGAATTGGGCGCGATTAGCGGAGGAGGGCATGGGCACCACCGGAAATCATTGGCAGCACGTCAATCCTCGCTGGCGCTGTGAACCTCGACATCGACATCTACCGCCGCGCCGGCATAGCGTTCGCGCCAGCTGAAGGCCTGCCACTGTTCAACCGTCAAAAACTGTCCCGCGGCGCTTTCGGCAAACCCAAAGGGATCCGTGCCAAGCGTCTGGCAGGTATATACCACTGTCGCAAGCGCTTCCGCCAAAGCCGCCTCCAGGCGCCGCGCGTCTTCGTCGCATACCTCGTCCAGCGTGCTGAGGCGCATGCGCAGCGCCAGCGTCACATGCCCGTCTTCGAGCTTGACCGTTCGAGTCGCCGCGCCTTCCGTCGTCAACGTATATATTTTGCCATCGCAATCGAAGGGAAAGGCGGTTATCGTGCCGCGAATCAGGTTCATCAGGCGGGTCTGTCCCACGTCCAAAAGGCCGGCCAGTCGTCCATCCCTGAACAGCGCCGCGCCTGAGAACCGCTGCCGCATTGGCGAGCTGATATTTTCGTTTATCGGCGCGGGCGTATCGATCAGCGCCGCCGCGGGCTTCGAGGCCTCTTCAGCCGCCGCCATGAAGCCGCGAATGGCGACGGGATCCGAATAGATCGAACCCGCCATGTAGTACACGTCCGCAAAGCTGCTGTCCGGAATATAGCCGTGCTCAGCAAAATGGTTCAGCATCGCGTTGATTTCCGAGGACAATCGCGTGCCAATAACGGTTTCCTGAGCCTCAATAAAGCTCCTGGCGCTGCCCTCGCACACCACAAAGCGCGCCGTGGTATACAGGTGCGGCGTCTCGGAGAGCTGAGCGATCAACGCGCCAAAGTCCGCCTCCCGCGCCAGGTTTTCAGACGCGACCAGCATCTCAATGTGGCTCAGGTTCATTTGGCGGGGCGTTGCCTGCTCCAGCGCCTCCTTCGCCTGGGCATAGCCATCGCCGCTGCCGGAAAACACCAGATAACCGCCGCCACCGGGCTGTTCGCCGGAATCATCACTCTTGCCAATCTGAGGCACCCGCGCCGTCAGCTCCAGACTGCCGTCCTCCAACCGGTCGACGCCCAGCACCAACACATAGGCCTGATTCTCCACCTCTCCGGAGACGCGGCAGCCGCTCAGCAGCAGCGCCGCGCCAAGCAGCAGCGTCATCAATGATCGGGCGCGCATTCGGCCAGTCCTCCCTTCGGTTTCGCGGATCTCAGCATTGTCAACGCCGTCAGGATGCCTGCCGCCGCGAAGCTCCAGCGTGAAACCGCGCCACGCAGGCCTACGAGGGCCTCAAAGCGGGAGAGTAGCAGAACTCCGGACACGATCAAAAGCCCGCACAGGCGTCCCGTCAGCGGCGCGCAGAGCTGTTGAAGGAACGCGGACGCTGCAAAGCATTCGCAAGCCAACAGGTGCAGAAGGCCCCCGAACCACATGACGATCAGCGGCAGCTGGAGATACAGCGGCGCGCGGCCGTTGCACAGCAGGGAATCCAGGCGATTCACCCATCCGCCGTCGTCCAACTGAGTTGGCGTCATCATCAGCCTGAGGAGAATCATCGCCACGGCCGTAGCCACGGCGCCCGCCAGCATCGGCATCGGCGACGGCTGCTTTGAAGCCCCTTCCGATTTCTCATCCTCCAGCAGCAGCACCGCCGCCGCGGCGACGATTGAACCCGCGCTTTCAACCGCGCCGTCAAAAATCGCCTGCCAGCCGCTTCCCAGCAGCGGCCAGAGCCACTCCGACCGCAGATAGCGTACCTGGAGCAGCGCAATTCCCGGCAGAAGGATCAGTGCGATGCGCGCCCACAGCATCGCTCCATAGCCGACGGCGTCGCCGTTCCTATAGACACACCAAAGCGCCGCCAGGCCGATGGGCAGCGCAAGCACAGCCGGCGGAGAGCGATCCAGCGCCAGATAGCCCGCCGAGCGCGTGACGGCGTTCAAAACAACCGCCGCGTCCCAAATAGTCAAGGCCATGAGCACGAACGAGAGCAGCGCCGGATTGTCGCTCGACCTCCGCCGCAGATACTGAACGCAAAGCAGCCAGGGCGCGGCCAGCAGCCCGCCCATGATCGCCGACAGCCATGCGCCGTTGTGCGTAACCGGCGCTTCCACCATCAGTCCCAAAAGAAGGCGCGCGGCAATGGCGGTACAGGCAGCGGCACGGGCGGGACCGCGCGTTATCGACAGCTTCAATGAACCGCCTTCCTTTCCGAGTTTGCCAAGCTTTCCTGCGACGCGAAAAACATCGGCCTGCGCTGCAACCAGACCGGAAGCCTGAGCAGCAGGTCCGGATTGTGGGGCCGCCTTGGCGCGAGCGGAGCAAGATAGGGGATGCCAAGCGAATGCATGCCGCACAGGCTCACCAGCATCACAAACGCCGAAAGGCAAACGCCGTAGAGCCCCAGCGCCGCGCCGCAGGCGATCACAAACAGCCGGCAAATCACCAGCCCGATGCCGAAGCCGTAATCCGGTATGGCATAGTTGCCGAGGCCCGTAATCGCCACGATGATAATGAGTATCGGACTGATGATCGAAGCGGATACCGCCGCCTGACCCAGTATCAGCGCGCCCACGATGCCCAGCGCCGAGCCGATCTGCTGGGGAATGCGGGTACCCGCCTCATTGATCAGGTAAAAGGAGAACTCCATAATCAGTATCTCCGTCAGTATGGGGAAGGGCACATTGGCGCGCGCCTCCGCGATGGAGCCAAGCAGACTCAGGGGCAGGAGGTGCATGTGATAATCCGTCAGGGCGATATACAGCCCCGGCAGGAACACGGAAATCAACATGCCGGCGATGCGAATCAGCCTCAGGAAGCTGCCGTACTGCCAGCGGGCAAAGGAATCGTCCGAGGCGTGCAGCTGGTGGAACAGCGTAATCGGAGCCGCCAGCGCGTAGGGCGAATTATCCGCCAATACGACCACCTGTCCATCCATTACGCAGGAGGCGGCGCGATCCGGGCGCTCCGTTTGCAGCATCTGCGGCAGCAGCGCCCAGGGGCTGTCCTCTATCAGCTGCTGGATGGCGCCGAGGCCATGCACCGTCGGCGCTTCGATCCGCTTGAGCCGGTCTCGCACCGCCGAAACGATTCGCTCGTCCGCAACGCCATCCAGGTACACCATAGAAACGCGACAGGGTACCTCGACGCCCACGGACAGACATTCGGTAATCAGTCGGTGAGAGGGCACATAGCGCCTGAGCAGCGTCATGTTTGTGCGCAGATTCTCAACAAAGCCCTCCTGCGCGCCGATAACCACGGATTCATTGGTGGTACGATTGACCGGGCGGGCGGGATAGCCCCGCGTTTCCAGCAGCGCGGCCTCATCGCACCCGTCGATGAGCACCGCCGTCATACCGGTCACAACCTGCTTCAATATCTCTCCGACGCGATCCTCCGTCTCGCACTGGGCGATTTCCATCACGTTTTGCATCAGATAACGGACGTCGAGCGTCGTCTTCGTAGGCAGTTCACGCTCGGCGCAGGCCCGCAGCACAAAGTCACTGATCTTCTTGTCGTCCGCCATGCCCTCGATATACAGCGCGCAGATTTCCGTTCCGCAAAGCGTCAGCATGCGAAAGTGTGCGTCGGAATTCAGTTCGCTGTTCAGCAGCGTCTTGAAACATTCTATATTGCGGGACAGCTCCGTCGAAAGCGTCGACCGCAACAGCTCGTCCTGGCTCGCCGGCATTTTTTCACCTCCCGCGCGGCATAGTTCTGCCACGTAGTATGCCGGCGTTTGAAGGCAAATATGCCAAAAACAAAAAGAATCTTCGCTTATTCCGGCATGGCGGCTGAAGGGCCAAGCCTGAATAAGCAAAGATTATAAGTGAGAACTATTCGCGAGAGCGCCATCGGCGCCGCCGGCGTATGTATGGCAATTTACTCGAAGCTGCCATACCCGCACGCCAAGCGTCAGCCCGCCGCCTCCAGCATGTTCTCCGGCAGCACGGAGGTCAGCGTCAGCACGGAAATCTCAGGACCATTGAACAACCGGAAGGGCAAAAGCGGTACGCTGCCGTTGGTGGAGAGCCCACGGGTAATGTAGAGCTGAGTTTCGCCTACGGTGGAAAGCCCAGCCACATCCTCCTGCACCGGGAACCAACCGCCGCGGGCCATTGTGCTGTCCGGCACGTAAAACGCGCCGATGCCCGGTATTCGCCACACGCCGCCGCAATAGTGGCCTGCCACGATCAACTCCGGCGAGGTCAGAAAGCGCTCGTTGGCCGGATCGTGATCCTCGCTGGTGTAGATGTACGCGTCGGCGGGCGGCTCGTGGGCCAAGGAAATGTGGATATCCGTCGCGCTCATCGTGCGCTGCACATCGTAAAGCTGCTGCGCCAGCTTGGTGCGATAGGTGGTCAGGGGCAGGGTAGCGTAGTCCTCCGTGATGCCGGAGCGCACGCCGTCCACTTCCTGATCGGTCTGATCCTGCCAGGCCGCAAGGGTGGAGCTGGTCTCCAGGTTCAGCATGGTAGCGGGCGATATCCAGAGGTTCGCGCCCTTTACAGAAATATTCATCGGGGCGTCCACATAATGCGCGCCGCGCTCAACGGCGCCCAATATCCAGTCCTCAAGGATCAGCTGGGAGAGAATGCCCTCCGTGCCGCGCGCGCCCTTGATATAGGGGCCGGGATCGGAATCGCCGCAGATGAAGTAAACCTTTTCCGGGTTGCGCAGTCCCTCGATGAACTCCCAGAAGGGCTCGGCGTTGCCGGATTTGCCTACCATATCGCCCAAACAGAAAATAGCGTCGTATTTCAAGCCGTTGAGCGTTATCAGGAGCAGGCTCTGGCTGTCGCCAAAGCGCTTGCCATTCATGTCGGAGAGCACCACAATGCGATAGCCCTCCAGGTCGTCCGGCAGGCCTACCACGGTAATCGTCTGCTCGCTGACCACCAGGTTGCTGTTGTTCAGCATGACGCCGCCCGCCAATATCGCCACCGCGGCCAATACAATCAGCGGCCAGAAGCGAATCTCCCGCCCAAACACGCGAATGGGCCTAAAGAAGCTATCGCTGCCAGTGGCGCTCATCAAATCGTAGAGCGAGCGATAGACGCGCCGCTTCTTGCGCTTGGACTTCTTCTTGCGCTTCGGAGCCACCTTGGGGAACGCCGCGGAAGTCTTATCCGGCTTTTTCTTTTTCGCAACGACGTCACTTTTCTTTTCGGCCGCCTGCTCTGTATGCTCACTTTCTTCCCGTTTGCGTATAATCGGCACGCGGGCATCGGTGAGCTTGCGCCGCCGGGGCGCTATTTCCGCCTCGTCGCCGTACAGATTGGTTTCATCGCGCAACACATCCTCCGAAGCTCCGGAGGTTGGCTTTGGAATGGGTATATTCTTTTTCCCCGCGCGGGTATTTGCTTCAGATTCGGGCATTGTAAACTTCCTCAAATTAACCTTATCCTTTATTATAAGTTTTTTTTCGGTTTCTGGCAAGTCGCGGCGTGCACAATTATTATAAGAACAAGTAAACGATTTTGCCGAAACCCGCCCTTGGCGGTAGCATGCTGAAACCTCTGATTTTACCATGCCAGCCTGCAAAACAGACCGCGAAATCTTCAATGTCGCGCCTCGGCGGTCCGCTAATCGGGCCCAATTTAAACAAAAGCGGGCGGCGCACTACTACACACGCCGCCCGAAATGTGCTATAATAAAAAAAATCAGGCCGCCGCGCGCGGCCCCCCCGGAGGTCTATAATTTGGCAAAGGCTAAGACGATTTATGTGTGCAGCGAATGCGGCTACGAGACGCCCAAATGGCTGGGCAAGTGCCCGGACTGCGGCAGCTGGAACACGCTGGAGGAGCAGGAGAGCGCCCCGGCGGCGCTCAAATCGGAAGAAAAGAAGCTGAAGCGCGCGCCTGGCAGCGACGCTCAGGCGGTGCGCGTGGATGAAATCCCCGGCGAATCCATGGAGCGCCGCTCCAGCGGCATCGCGGAGCTTGACCGCGTGCTGGGCGGCGGAGTGGTGGACGGATCGCTTGTGCTGGTAGGCGGCGACCCCGGCATCGGCAAGTCCACGCTGCTCACTCAGCTCTGCGCCAACATGGCCGCGGAGGGCGCGACGGCGCTGTATGTGTCCGGAGAGGAATCCGCGCGACAGATCAAGATGCGCGCGCGGCGACTGGGCGCGTCTCAGGCGGGCTTCTATGTGCTGTCTGAAAATGATATGAATACCGTTGAAAAGCGGATGCAGGAGCTGTCGCCCACGGTGATGATTGTCGATTCCATACAGACCATGTATCTGCCGGAGATGGCAAGCGCCCCCGGCAGCGTCTCCCAGGTGCGGGAGTGCGCCTCCATGCTGATGCGGCTGGCGAAGGTCAGCGGCTGCAGCGTTTTTCTGGTTGGCCACGTGACCAAGGAGGGCGCCATCGCCGGCCCCAGGATTCTTGAGCACATGGTAGACGCCGTGCTGTATTTTGAAGGCGACAGGCAGCACCAGTACCGGCTGCTCAGGGCCGTCAAGAATCGCTTTGGCTCCGTGAACGAGTTGGGCATGTTCGAAATGACTGAGCAGGGCATGCGCGAGGTGGAAAACGCCAGCGAAGCGCTGCTCTCCGAGCGGGCGCACGATGCCAGCGGCTCGGTGGTCATGTGTGCGCTGGAGGGTTCCCGGCCGCTGCTCACCGACGTGCAGGCGCTGGTCTCCACCACGGTATTCGGCAATCCCAGGCGCATGGCCAGCGGCGTGGATCAGGGGCGGCTCGCGCTGCTGCTGGCAGTGCTTGAAAAGCGCGTGGGGCTTCGGATGTACGATCAGGACGTGTATATCAACATCGCGGGCGGCATGTCGCTGACAGAACCGGCGGCGGATCTTGCCCTGTGCGCGGCCATTGCGTCCTCCCACAGAAACAAGGCCATCGCCGGCGGCTGGTCGGTGATGGGCGAGGTGGGCCTGGCGGGCGAGGTGCGCGCGATCTCTCAGGCGGAACGGCGCATCGCCGAGTGCGCGAGGCTGGGCTTCGATCACTTGATTCTCCCGAAGTACAATCTCCGAAATCTGCGCGTTCCAGACAGTATACAGGTTCTTGGCGTGGAGACGGTGGCTCAGGCCGTCGCGGCGCTGGGGCTGCACGGGAGCGGCCGGTAGGCCGCCGGCACATCGCAAAAAATGGAGTTTACAGCCGGTTCCTTATGAGAATCGGCTGTTTTTGTCGACATAAAAAAACAAACCACGGTCTATTATATTAGACTTTGGTCTGTTGCACGCTTGTTTTAATTATATTGTAATAAATTCATAACATTAACAATATTTTATATAAGTTTATATAATTCTAAGAGATGCGGGAATTCACATTTGGTTAATGCGCGACGCGTAAAATGCCTTGCGTAGCCTGAAAACGCGTTGGTATTCCGTTGGTTTGACAATAATAGCGCCGTTTTAGGACCGCTTTGTTGATGATATGTTTACAATGACGCGCTATAATACATATATTGGTGGGATGGAGGCGCAAATACAATGTTTGGATATGTGATTACAAATCCCAACGCGCTTCCCAAAGAGCGCCAGCAGCGCTTCCGCGCGGTATACTGCGGCTTGTGCGCCGCGCTGCGCAGGCGGCACGGTTTGGCGGGCAGCGCGACGCTGAGCTACGACATGACCTTCCTGGCGCTGCTGCTGAACGCGCTGTATGAACCGGGCGAACAGACGGGCCGCGAGCGCTGTCCGGCGCATCCGATCAGCGCGCACGCCTATGCCGTATCGCCGGTGATGGAATACGTGGCAGATATGAATGTGGCGCTGGCCTATCATAAGTGCATGGACAACTGGTTGGACGACAGGAATCCGCTGTCCGCCGGGGAAGGCGCGCTGCTCAGACAGGCCTATCGCAGCGTGGCGCGCGAATGGCCCGATAAGTGCGCCGCGATCGAAGCCTGGCTCGATGAGGTGCACGACATCGAATCCAGGAACCTGCCGGAGGTCGATTTGCCGGTGAATGCCACGGGCCGCATGCTGGGCGAGCTGTTCGTCTATCCGCGGGAGCGCGCCTGGAACGACGAGCTGCGGGTTATTGGCGACGGGTTGGGGCGCTTCATCTATATCATGGATGCCTACGACGATCTTTCAAAGGATATCCGGAAGGGGCGCTACAATCCACTCAAGGCGCTGCGAGACCGGCCGGATTTTGAGGCGCTGTGCAAGTCGGCGATGACGATGATGATTGCGGACGCCACGGAGGCCTTTGAGCGCCTGCCAGTGGTGCTGGATGCGGATATCCTCCGGAATGTGTTGTATTCCGGTGTTTGGAGCAAGTACGTGTATCTGCAAAACAAGCGGAACGCGCGCGGAAAAGGAGCAGACTAATGCAGGATCCCTATCGCGTATTGGGCGTTTCACCCCAGGCGACGGACGACGAGATCAAGAAGGCCTATCGTGCTTTGGCCAAGAAATATCATCCCGACGTGAATAACGGCTCCGCTCAGGCGGAGGCGCGGATGAAGGAGGTCAACGAGGCCTATTCCACGATCATGAAGCTGCGCCGCGAGGGCGCTTCTGCCGGCTATGGCGGCGCGGGCGGCAGCGCCGGCGGATACGGCGGCGGCGCTGGAAGCTATGGCAGCTACAGCGCCAATCCGCGCATGCAGGCCGCCCGGAATTATATCCACGCGGGCCGCTTTCAGGAGGCCATGCGCGTGCTGGATGACATTATAGAGCGCAACGCCGAATGGTACTACCTTTGCGGCGAGGCGAGCCTGGGCTTGGGAAACCGCATCGCGGCGTTGAATTACGCGCGTCAGGCCGTCAGCATGGATCCCAACAGCTTTGAATATCGGCTGCTGCTGAACCGTCTGGAAGGCGGCGCGCAGTATTATCAGCGCAATGGCACCAGCCGGGGCTTTACCGTGCCGACGGCGCTTTGCGGCAATCCGCTGCTCAGCTGCTGCGCCATCAACCTGCTGTGCAACTGCCTGTGCAATATGTGCGGCGGAGGCGGCTTCTACCGCGGCTGGTGACGCGGCGCATCGACGATAGATCGCAAAAGGAGGAATCAAGGATGTCTTTTCTTCAAAAAATAAAGGATAGTCTGCGGAAATTTATGGTCGGGCGTCGCGGCGCGGACGAATTGTCGCTGGCGCTGCTGATCGTTGGCTTGGTGTTGTCGATGCTCAGCAGCATCACGCG
Source organism: Clostridia bacterium (assembly GCA_017480045.1). Taxonomy (GTDB): domain Bacteria; phylum Bacillota; class Clostridia; order Christensenellales; family Aristaeellaceae; genus UBA2862. Next base: position 8,842 of record JAFVBK010000208.1, on the reverse strand, counting down.
CGTCGGCCTCTTCTATCTGATCGGGCTCGTGGCCTACGGTTTTTCGATTTTTCGCATGTTTTCCCGCAACGTCGAGAAACGCTACGCGGAGAATATGAAGTTTAAAAGCCTGTGGCAAAACGGGCGCTCCGGCGTTCGGCAGTTCATCAACCGCGTCAAGAATATGCGCAAGTACAAGTATTTCAAGTGCCCGGAGTGCCACGCGCGGCTTCGCCTGCCGCGGAAGGTGGGCGAGGTGACGATTACCTGCGGCAAGTGCCACCACGCGTTTAAGCAGAAAGCGTAATGTATACCAAAAACGAAGAGTCGCCGCGGCGGCTCTCTTGTTTTTGGCGTGAAAACCTGATACAATGTTTAAAAGGAAGTGATTTCTGTGAAGCAACACATCGATACCGCGCCCATCTGGGAGAGCTACCGGCAGGATTGCGAATGCCCGCTTTGCCTCTTGAACGCGAAGGTAGAGGCCGCGAACGTGGATTATTTTCTGGGCGAATCCGTGATGGAGCCCAGCCAGCGCATCGAGGTCAATAAAAAGGGCTTTTGCGCCGATCACTTCAAGCTGATGTATGACGCCGGCAACCGATTGGGACTGGCGTTGATGACCCACACTTACATGAAGGAGAGCATGAAGGCGCTCAAGGAGAACGCCCAGCGCGCGCGGGACGCCGCCGGGGCCGAGGCCGGCAAGCCCATCTTCAAGCGATTGGGCGCCCAGAGGGGGGCGGCGCTTTCAGAGGTTGTCAGCGAGCTGAGGGGCATAGAGAACACCTGTTTGATGTGCGACCGCATCGCCGAAAACATGGAGCGCTATATGTACACGCTGCTCTATATGTACAAGCACGAGGCGGAGTTTCCGAAGCTGTTCGCGGAATCGAAGGGCATGTGCCTCAGGCACTACGCGCAGGCGCTGGAGATGGCGCCCAAGCATCTCTCTGGCGACGCGCTCAAGCGCTTCGTGGATACGCTGACGGATATAGAAATGAAGAGCTTTGACCGCCTGGAGGGCGAAATCGAATGGTTCACCAATAAATTCGATTATCGCAACCAGGACAAGCCCTGGGGCAACAGTCGCGACGCTGTGAAGCGTTCGGTCAACAAGCTGGGGCACCAGGTCGTCAATGAAGACTGACTGACAATGCCGGGGGAGGCGCTTGGCATGGAAAAGATTTGTGTGCTGGACGAAAACAAGATTTGCGACGATTGCGGCGAATGCAACGTCTGCGATCTGGACCCGAACAAGATTTGCGACAACTGCATGAAGTGCGTTCATACCGGCGCGGATTACAATGCCATTGAGATCGATGAAATCATCGACGACGGCACGGCGTCCGAAGCGTTTGAACAGCTGCGCAAAGACTTGGCCGAAACCAACGAGGACACACCGTTCGATTGCTTCAGAGATCAAAGACCCTGAACGAAACACAGGAAGGGGACGGTCGTCGATTCAGGCTATCGCCTTTGGAAACTCTGCGCAAAAGGCAGCTTTTGCGAAAAGATATGGCCTATTGACGGGAGGATACAGCAAAAATGCCCACCTATGCCGAAGAACGCGCCAAGGAATTGCAGCTGCTGACGCGCGCCGCGCTGCGCGAGCTGCCAGACGTGTGCTTCGATTTTATCAACGCCATTGATTCTACGACCCAGCCGCTGACGCGCTACGCCTATGTATCTGATCTGAAAATTTTCTTTGGATTCCTGATCAACGAGCTTCCTAAGTTCGCAGACAAGACGCCACGAACGCTGGACGTGTCTGATCTCAACAAGGTCACTTCCCGGGATATCTACATGTATCTGGACTTTCTGGGGCTCTACATCAAGGACGACGTCGAGTTTTCTAACCAGGATCTGGGCAAAATGCGAAAATTGTCATCTTTACGTAGCTTTTACAAATTTCTCTATAAAAATGGCTATATTGAGTCCGATCCCGCCGCGTTGGTGGACATGCCCAAGCGCCACAACAAGCCCATCATACGCCTTGAAATCGACGAAGTGGCCCATATGCTGGATCTTGTGGAATCTGGCGAGATGCTCTCTGAGCGCCAAAAAAAGTACAACGACCACACGAAAACCCGCGATTTGGCGATTTTAACGCTGTTTTTGGGTACCGGCATCCGCGTGAGCGAGCTGGTGGGCATCAATATCGACGATTTGGATTTTTCCATCAACGGCTTTTTGGTCACGCGCAAGGGCGGCAGTCAGGCCATACTGTACTTCCCGGACGAGGTCGCGCAGGTCCTGAAGGACTATTTAAAGCTGCGCATGGATATGACGCCCGTGCCCGGCAATGAGGACGCCCTGTTCCTGTCGCTGCAAAACAAGCGCATTTCTGTGCGCGCGGTGCAGCTGATGGTCAAAAAATACGCCTCTCAGGCCGCGCCCCTGAAGAAGCACCTGAGCCCTCACAAGCTGCGCAGCACCTTCGGCACCAATCTCTATCACGAGACCGGAGACATCTACCTGGTGGCGGACGTTCTGGGCCACAGCGATGTGAATACCACCCGGCGGCACTACGCCGCCATGTCGGACGATCGACGCCGCATGGCTGCCCGCAAGGTGCATCTGCGCGCCGATCCCGAAGATCAGGCCCCGCGGGACGATCAAAAAGAGACAGATTGACTCGCGACCCGCGCGCGTTTGCGTCAAATGGCTACAGCTTGATGTGGTGCTGCTTGATCTCGCCGGTGGCAAGCTCATCGCAGCGGTTGTTGTACGGATTGTCCGCGTGTCCCTTGACCTTGAACCACTGTATTCGGTGAATGCCCGTGAATTTCAGGATTTCCTGCCACAAATCCTGGTTTTCCACGGGCTTTTTGTCGCTCTTGATCCAATTTTTCCGCTGCCAGTTTTCCAGCCAACGCTTTTGAAAGGCGTTGACCAGATAGGCGCTGTCGGAGTAAACCCGCACCTCGCAGGGCTCCTTCAATCGCGAAAGCGCCTGAATCGGGGCCATCAGCTCCATGCGGTTGTTGGTGGTATGGGCTTCGTAGCCGGAAATCTCCAGCTTCTTGTCCCTGTACATCAGTATCGCGCCCCAGCCGCCCGGACCCGGGTTGCCGGAGCACGCGCCGTCGGTATAGATGATGACTTCCTTCAATTTGTGTCCTTTCCGCCATCGGCGCGCTCAAAAGCGCTCTGTATGGCCTGTGCGTTGGATGATTGAAGGTCGATATAGGCAGCGAAGCCGTCGCCTTCTCGGCGCGTGGACAGCACATCCAGCTTTGCCACGGAATAGCCCGCCGCCTCCAGCGCCTCCGTCAGCGCCTGCGGCGCTTGCTTTTCAATCAGTATAACCTGTGCGCCGGACGCATCCAGCCGCTCCAGACACAGCGCAAGATCGTTTCCCGCCAATGGGTCGCCGCTTTCACGGTCGATCCAATCCGCGACCTCCAGATCGTAATCCAGGGCCGCGTAGATCAGCGCCTCATTCATCAGCACGACGGAGCGCCCCTCATATTCCGAGAGCGCCGCGCGGTTTCGCGCCAGCAGACGCTCCAGCGCCTCATCGGCGCCTTTCGCGCTCTCCACATAGCGTCCGGCATACTTCGGATCCAGCGATTGCAGTGTCGCGGAGATGCTCTCGACGATCCGCCTCGCGCCATCGATGGACATGTACAAGTGCGGATTCGCGCCCGCCAGATGGGAATCGGATTCCCCGTCCGCCCGCGCGTCCTGATTGTACAGCTCCAGATTGTATAGCACCGCCGAGACCGCCGGCCCGCTTTCGCCCCAGGCGAACAGCAAGCTTTCAAAGCTTTCCAGACCGCGCCCACCCATGATCACGGCGTCCGCGCCGGCGGAGAGCAGCGCCGCGTCCCAGTCGGAGAGCTGATAGTCCCGCAGGCAGCCATCCTGGGGCTGCACAAGCAGGCGCAAATCCGCGTCCGGCACATCTTGCATGACCGCGTCTGTGAGCGCGTAGATCGGCCAGAACGTGGCATAGACGCTAATAGACGCCGCTTCCGGCTCGACAAGCCGCTGACAGCCCGAAAGCGCGGCGACGATCAGAAAAAACAACGTGAAAATGGCGACGTTTCGCCGCAAGGCGGTCGCCCCCTTTGGTCTACGCATGGAACCTCGCATCGATCATGTCCTTCATTTTGAGCGCCAGGGATTCAGCGCTCTCCCCCTCCGCCTCCAGCCAAATCACACGGCTGTCCCGGCGAAACCAGGTGAGCTGCCGCTTGGCCAGGTTGCGGGTCGCCTGCTTCGTCCAGCGCACGGCGTCCGCCATGGAAATCTCTCCGCGCAGCGCGGCGGCGATCTCCTTGTAGCCGATGGCCTGCGCCGCCGTGGGATGCCGCTGGGCGTCCGCCATCAGCGCGCGCACCTCGTCCACGAGGCCCGCCCTGAGCATATCGTCGACACGCGCATCGATGCGGGCATAGAGCGCTTCGCGCGGCCAGCTCAGCGCGAAGATGATCTCGCGATAGTCGCCCTCTCGCTGCCGGTCCAGCCGCGTGTGCTCCGTCTGGGTGACGCCCGTCAAGCGGTAGATCTCAATCGCCCGCGATACTCGGCGCACGTCGTTGACGTGCAGCCGCGCGGCGGATTCCGGATCGACCTCCCGCAGCATGTCGTGCAGCCTCCGTCGTCCACCCGGTTCCTCCGCCAGCGCCAGCAGCGCGGCGTGCATCGCCTCGTCGCTGCGCTGAGAAAAGCTCATGGGCCGGGTGACGGCGTCGATGTACAGCCCCGTACCGCCGCACAGCACCGGTACGCGCCCGCGAGCGATCACATCGGCGACGCACGTCTTGGCAGCCTCCCGGTAGGCGTCCGCGGTGTATTTTTCGCTGGGATCGACGCAGCGGAGCAGGTGATGCGGCACGCCGTCCATCTCCTGAGGCGTCGGCATGGCCGAAAGCACGTCCATGTCCCGATAGACCTGCATGGAGTCCGCCGAGATCACCTCGCCGTCGATTTGCCTGCAAAGCGCCACGGCGCAGGCGGTCTTGCCGGAGGCGGTCGGTCCGGCGATCACCGGCAAAATTGGCTTTTGCGCTTTACTCATATTACTGTATCCGCTTGAACATCTTTTCAAGCTCGCGCCGACTGATGATCTTCATCACGGGCCTGCCGTGGGGGCAGGTCGGCGGCGCGCCGGTCTCCAAAAGCTGGCGGATCAGCGATTCGATTTCAAATTCGCTCAATGGGTCGCCGCCCTTGATCGCCGCTTTGCAGGCCATCTGCGCCACCTCCGCGCGGCGAAGATCGACAGTCGCGTTTTTAAGCCGGTTCAGTGCGTTGATGGTATCCATGAAGGCGGGCTTCAGCTCCGCCCTCCCCAATATGAAGGGCACCGCGCGCACCTGTATGTCCTGCTCGCCGAAGGGCTCCACCTCGTAGCCGGAATCCCGCAGCACGTCCAGGTTCTCCTGGATCAGCGCCATTTCTCGCGCGCTCAGGCGCAGCACCATTGGCGTGAGCAGCTGCTGGGAGCCGCGCCCTACCTCCAGCTGCGCCATGAACTTCTCATAGTTCAGGCGTTCGTGGGCGGCGTGCTGATCGATCAGCACCAGAGAATCGTCTGCCTCGATCAGTATATAGGTCTTGAGCACCACGCCGATCACACGATAGACGGGTTTGTCGAACGAAGAGCCGACTGTAGTCGGATTTTCTTGAACAGCGCTATTAAGGACCGGAGTCTGTTTTTCTTCTTGAACAGCATTATTCGAAACCTCGGTCTGTTTTTGCGCGGACAAGGGCACCTCAACAGCTGGCGCAGGCACTTCAGCCGATCCAGCTGCCTGCACGTGCGCTTGCAGGTCGGACAGCCTGTCCTCGCGAAGGACGCCGCCAGAGGTCGCCCCCAGCTTATCCAGCTCCTCGCGCATCACGCGCTGAAATACATCCAGCTGCACGGGCTTTTCACGCTTTGGCTGCGGTTTCGACGTTGAACCAGCGCTTGGAACCGTCGAAGTCGACGTCTGAGAAGCCGCGTCATCCGCCGATCCCGGCTGGCTTGGCTGGATTTCCGCACTTTGCGCGGCGTTCTGCCGCTCGGCGTGCTTTTCATCGACGGCAGCGTCATTCCCGATGGGCGGCGGCACGATTTCGCGGACGGTCGCCACGCGCTCGATGGGCTTTGCCACGGGGCGGTCGGGTCCCAGCTGCAGCACGCGCTCGCCCTCAAAGGCCGTCGCCAGGAGCCGCTCGCAGGCCGTGCGCATGGTGATTTCATCCTTGAAGCGCACCTCCAGCTTGTTGGGATGCACGTTTACATTGACGCTGGCGGGCGGTATCACCAGGTTGAGCGCGCACATCGGATACATGCCGATGGTGACGCGGCTTCGGCATACCTCCTCCAAAGCCTTTGAAAGCATCGCGCAGCGCACGGCGCGCCCGTTGATGAAGAATGCCTGGTGCGCCCGCGTGGACTTGGCCAGCTCCCCCACGCCGATCAGGCCGTAGACGCGCACGCCGCCCTCGCTGGCGTCCACGTCCACCATCTGCTCCGCCGTCTGCTTGCCATACACGGCGAACACCGCGTGGCGCAGCTTGCCGTCGCCAAAGCTGTGGTATACGTTCGTGCCGTTGTTGATGTAGCGCACGGCAACGCCCGGATTGCCCAGAATCAATCGCGCTACCGCGTCGCCCACAAGCCCGCCCTCGTAGCCCGGCTTCTTCAAGAAGGCCTGGCGCACGGGGATGTTGTAGAAAAGGTCCTTCATCACGAAGGTGGTGCCCTCCGGGCAGCCCGTTTCGCGGACCCGCAGATCCGCGCCACCGTCGATATTCAGCTTCACGCCGGTATCCTGCCCTCTGGCGCGGGTCGTCATTTCCACATGGGAAACCGACGCGATGGAGGGCAGCGCTTCCCCGCGGAAGCCGAGCGTGCGAATATCGTCCAGCTGCTCCGCGTTTTGGAGCTTCGATGTGGCATGGTTTTCAAAGGCGAGGCGAACCTGGCCCGGCTCGATGCCGCCGCCGTTGTCCGTCACGCGCATATATTCGATGCCGCCGCCCTTGATCTCCACCGTGATGGCGGTGGCGCCGGCGTCGATGGCATTCTCCATCAGTTCCTTGACCACGGAGCTGGGGCGCTCCACCACCTCGCCCGCGGCGATGCGACCGACGGTAGCGGCGTCCAGTACGCGAATGGGCATGTTGTACCTCCAATAGCTCTTTGGGCGAGCGACGCGACGCCGCCCCTGCGTTTCCTGATTCCTGGAGCGCGTTTCCAAAATGTCAAAGTGCGTTTACAGCGTCCAGGGTTGCATTTTCGCGTTGGCTTCCCTTGATTTACCTAGATTCTTTTGGCCTTTTCGTTGATCTCAAACAGCTTGTTCAGCGCGTCGATGGGCGTCATGCTGACCACGTCCAGCGCCGCAATCTCCTGCACCAGCTCCATCGGCTGAAAATCCAGCATGCCCAGCTGGCGGTCCTGAGGCTTTTTGCGGTCGTCCAGTATGTTCTGGCCGATGGTACCGCGGGTCTGCCCCTCCACCTCCAGCCGCGCCATGATCTGGCGGGCGCGGGCGATCAGTGATTTCGGCAGCCCGGCCAGTCGCGCCACGGAGACGCCGTAGCTGCGATCCGCGCCGCCGCGCACGATCTTTCTGAGGAAGATCACGTCCTCCCCCTGCTCCTTGGCGGTGATTCGGAAATTGACCACGCCCTTCAACTGGCCCTCCAGTTCGGAAAGCTCGTGATAGTGGGTAGCGAACAGCGTGCGCGCGCCGCACTTTTCGCCGGCGATGTATTCCACCGCCGCCCAGGCGATGGACAGGCCGTCGAAGGTCGAGGTTCCCCGCCCCACCTCGTCCAGGATCAAGAGGCTCTTGGGCGTGGCGAACTTCAGGATGGTGGCCATTTCCGTCATCTCCACCATGAAGGTGGACTGCCCGCCATACAGATCGTCCGAGGCGCCGATGCGGGTAAATATCCGGTCGGTAATGGCGATATCCGCGGCTGAGGCGGGCACAAAGCCGCCCATGTGGGCCATCAGCACGATCAGCGCCACCTGCCGCATGTAGGTGGATTTGCCCGCCATGTTGGGGCCGGTGATGATCATCACGCGCTCATCCTCAGACAGCGCCGTGTCATTGGGCACGAAGCGCTCGCGACCGATGGAATCCTCCACCACCGGATGCCGGCCGTTTTCGATGTGATAGCGTCCCTCGTCGTTGATGGTCGGGCGCACATAGCCATATTCCGCCGCCGCCTTGGACAGCGAAAGCAGCACATCCAGCGTCTTCAGGCCCGTCACCGTGCTGCGCAGCTGGCTGAGATTGCCCTTCAGCAGCTCTCGCAGCTCGCAGAACAGCGAATACTCCAGGCGCATGGCGTTCTCCTCCGCGCCCAGGATCTTGCTCTCCAGCGTCTTCAATTCGTCAGTAATGAAGCGCTCTGCGTTGGCCAGCGTCTGCTTGCGCACGTAGTCATAGGGCACCTGATCGTAGAAGGACTTTGTCACCTCTATGTAATAGCCAAATACGCGGTTATAGCCCACCTTCAGATTTTTGATGCCGGTGCGCTCCCGCTCGCGGGCCTCCAGCCCCGCCAGGTATTCCTTGCCGTGGCTGCCGATCTGGCGCAATTCGTCTAACTCGGCGTTGTAGCCGGGGGCGATGATACCGCCGTCGCGCACGGAGATGGGCGCGTCCGCGGAGATGGCACGGCGCAGCGTATCCGTCAGCGCCGTCAGCGGGTCGAGCATGTCCAGCGTCTCGCGGATCAGCGGCGCGTCAAAGGCGCCGCCGTAGTCCTTGATCAGCGGAATCGTCTCCAGCGTCGCCACCAGCGCCAGGCAGTCGCGGGCGTTCACGGTGTCGTAGGCGATGCGACTCAGGAGCCGCTCCACATCGTATACGCTGTCGAAGGCATCCCGCAGGCCGTCCGCCGT
>JAFVBK010000207.1 GCA_017480045.1 Clostridia bacterium | reverse complement strand
GCCGCACAATTTTATTGAGGATGTGCCCGACGCGGCCGGCAATCCCCGCCACTTCCAGACCACCAAGGTGAAGTTCACGGACGAATCGGGCCGGCTGTGCACGCTGGGCCTGTGCGTGGACGTGACGGTTATGACGCGGGTCAAGACGGCCGAGACAGAGGGGCGCGTGAAGCGTCAGGAGCTGCAGCGTCGCAAGAACCTGCAGGAGCAGCTGCTGGAGGAGGAAAAGCTGCGCATCGAGCAGGACAGGATGATCACCGCGCTGGCGTCGGATTATCGCTGCGTCTATCACGTCGATCTGGACACCAACGATGGGGTGTGCTATCGCGCCGATCCCACCGACAATGAACAGACCGCCGAGGACCTCCATTTTCCCTATCTGGAGCGCTTCACATGGTACGCGAACCATTCCATTGCCGAGAGCTATCGCGAGGGCTTTTTGAAGTTTATCGAGCCGGAAAACGTCCGCGCGGCGCTGGCGCGGCACCCGATCATCGCCTATCGCTATCTGGCCCAGCGGGCGGGCAAGGAATACTATGAGATGATCCGCATGGCGGGCGTGCGCCATGCCGAGGATCGGGACGACCACGTGGTGCACGCGGTGGGGCTGGGGCTCACGGTCATCGACGATGAAATGCGCGAATCCATGGCGCGCAATCAAGCGCTGGTGGAGGCGCTGAACGCCGCCAAGGAGGCCAACAAGGCCAAGACGGCCTTTCTGTCCAGCATGAGCCATGAGATCCGCACGCCGATGAACGCCATCATTGGCCTGGACAGCCTCGCGCTGAAGGACGAGGGCATATCCGATCGGACGCGGGAATATCTGGAGAAGATCGGCGGCAGCGCCCGACATCTGCTCGGCCTGATCAACGATATACTGGATATGAGCCGCATCGAGTCCGGCCGGCTGGTGCTGCGCAAGGAGGAGTTTTCCTTCAGCGCCATGCTGGAGCAGATCAACACCATGGTCATGTCCCAGTGCAGCGACAAGGGCCTGCGCTTTGAGTGCCGCATGATCGGTCACGTGGCAGAATACTATATCGGCGACGATATGAAGCTGAAGCAGGTGCTCATCAATATCCTTTCAAACGCCATCAAGTTTACGGACGCGCCGGGCAGCGTTACCCTTACGGTGGCGCAGACCGCGGTGTTTGACGATCAGGCGACGCTGAGGTTTGCCATCAAGGATACCGGTATCGGCATGAGCAAGGAATTTCTGCCAAAGGTGTTTGAATCGTTCACGCAGGAAGACGGCAGCCGCAACAGCAAGTACGGCAGCACGGGCCTGGGCATGGCGATCACGAAGAACATCGTGGAGATGATGAACGGCACCATTTCAGTCGAGTCCGAAAAGGGCGCGGGCACGGAGTTCACCGTCGTCGTTACGCTGAAGCAGTGCGCGCACCAGGGCGTGTCGCGGGAATACATCAATCCCAAGGAGATGCGCGTGCTGGTGGTGGACGACGAGGAGATTGCCGCGGAGCACGCGCGGATGGTGCTGGAGGATGCCGGCATCAAGGCGGATACCTGCCTCGGCGGCCGGGAGGCCCTGCACATGCTTGAGGTGGCGCACACCAAGATGGAGCCCTACAATCTGGTGCTGCTGGATTGGCGGATGCCCGAAATGGACGGCATGGAGACGGCGAGGCAGATCCGTGAGCGCTACAATAATGAGACGACCGTCATCATACTCACCGCCTACAACTGGGATGAGATCATGGACGAGGCGCTGCACATCGGCGTGGATAGCTTCCTGGCGAAGCCGCTGTTCGCCAGCAATGTGCTGGAAGAGTTCGAACGCATCGCCCGCCGTAACAACATGAGCCTGTTCAAGGAGAAGCAGCGGGCGAAGCTGAAGGGGCGGCGCATCCTGCTGGCGGAGGATATCATCATCAACGCCGAGATCATGAAGCAACTCATCGCCATGCGTGAGGCCGAAATCGACCACGCGGAAAACGGCAGGCGGGCGGTCGATATGTTTTCCGGCAGCCCACAGGGCTACTACGACGCTGTGCTGATGGACATCCGCATGCCGGAGATGGATGGGCTGGAGGCCACGCGTGCAATCCGTGCGCTGGCGCGCGAGGATGCAAAAACCGTGCCGATCATCGCCATGACCGCGAACGCCTTTGACGAGGATGTGCAGCTGTCGCTGCAAGCAGGCATGAACGCGCATCTCTCAAAGCCGGTGGAGCCGTAGCAGCTGTACCGCATGTTGGAAGAGCTGATCTATGAAAAGGAGCATAAGTAACCGAAATGGAACAGAGGGCGCCTCCCCGCAACGCTTCGATTTGGGGGAGGCGCTTGGCTTGCGCCTTTGGCAATGGACAAATCTGGAATGAAAGAGGCGGCTTGCGGGCAGAATAGCGGCGAAGGCGACACGGCTTAACTTAAACTTATCAATGAATAGGTCGCATGGATATTGACAGACGCTAATCAATTTGATAAAATTGTTTTGCAAGCAAATAAAAGGAGGCCAAATCCATGAGCATTTATGATTATACCGTCAAGGCCCGCAAGGGCGCTACCCTGAACCTGGCCGACCTGAAGGGCAAGGTGCTGCTGATCGTCAATACGGCCACCGGGTGCGGCTTTACCCCTCAGTATGAGGCGCTGGAGAACCTGTATGAGAAGTACCATGATCAGGGCTTTGAGATCTTAGATTTCCCCTGCAATCAGTTCGGCCATCAGGCGCCCGGCGATGAGAGCGAGATCCACGAATTCTGTACCGCCAAGTACCAGACCCAGTTCGATCAGCTGGCGAAGATCGACGTGAACGGCGACGGCGAAGAGCCCCTGTATACCTTCCTGAAGCAGGCGCAGCCCGACGAGAAGGTTGAGGGCATGAAGAACAAGGCCGCCATGGCCATGATCGCCAAGATCAGCAATACCTGCAAGAAGCCGAATGACATCAAATGGAACTTCACCAAGTTCCTGATGGACCGCGAGGGCAACGTGGTCAAGCGCTTCAACCCCACCAGCGATCCCGCTTCCTTCGAGGCCGACATCGCCGCCCTCATCTGAGATGGGCGATTGCTACGAGGCGCTGCGCCTGCGCAATCAGCTGTGCTTTCCCCTGTATCTGTGCTCCAAGGAGATCACCAGGCGCTATCAGCCGATGCTGGATAAACTGAATCTGACCTACACACAATACGTCGTGATGATGTACTTCTGGGAGATGGGCAGCGGCAGCGCGAAGGAATTGAGCCGCGCGCTGTTGCTGGATCCCAGCACGCTGACGCCGGTGCTCAAGAAGCTGGAGCAGAAGGGCTATCTGGCGCGCAGCCGCGACCCGGAGGATGAGCGCAGCCTGATCGTCGCGCTGACCGAGGCTGGCGCGGCCCTGCGAGAGCCGGCGCTGGAGGTCCCCGCGCGGATGAGCTGTAGTATCGGCCTGAGCGCCGAGGAGGCGCGGACGCTGGGCATGCTCGTCGGGAAGGTACTGATGAATATCGAAAAGGAGTTGTGAAACATGTCTGTTATCGAAGTGAACAAGGCCAATTTTGAATCCGAGGTTTTGAAGTCCGACGTGCCGGTGCTGGCCGATTTTAACGCTGGCTGGTGCGGCCCCTGCCGCGCGATGAAGCCTATGCTGGACGAGCTGGCGGCTGCCGACCCCGGCTACAAGATCGTCTCCATCGACATCGACGAGGAGGACGAGCTGGCGGAGGAATACGACGTCACTTCCATTCCCTGCCTGGTGGTGTTCAAGGGCGGCGAGGAGGTCAACCGCAACGTCGGCCTGATCGCCAAGGACGCCATTGCCGCGCTGGTGGAGGGCTAAAGCATGCATGATATCATCGTCGTTGGGGCGGGCCCCGCGGGTATGACCGCGGCTATCTACGCCCGCCGCGCCGGAAAGTCGGTGCTGGTGCTGGAGGCGCTGAGCTACGGCGGTCAGATCATCAACACTCCCGATATCGAAAACTATCCCGTGGAGGCCCACATCTCCGGCTTCGATTTTTCCACGAAGGTCTACGAGCAGGCCAAGGGCCTGGGCGCGGAATTCGTGTTTGAGAAGGCCGTGGAGGTCAAGGACGAAGGCGGCGTCAAGACGGTCGTCACCACCAAGAATTCGTATGAGGCCAAGGCCGTGATCCTCGCCACCGGCTCCGAGAACCGCAAGCTGGGCGTCGAGGACGAAGACAAGCTGGTGGGCAGGGGCGTCTCCTACTGCGCTACCTGCGACGGCAACTTCTATCGCAACAAGGTGGTGGCCGTGGTGGGCGGCGGCAACACCGCGCTGGAGGACGCGCTGTACCTGGCGGACATCGCCCGAAAGGTCTACCTCATTCACCGCCGGGACAGCTTCCGCGGCGACGATACCAACGCGGCGCGCCTGCAGGCGCGGGAAAACGTGGAATTCGTGTACAATTCCAACGTGACCCGGCTGATCGCCGAGAAGCGCCTGAAGGCCATCGAGGTGATCAACAAGCTGGACGGCAGCGTGCGCGCCATCGAGGTGAACGGCCTGTTTGTGGCGGTGGGCCGCGTGCCGGAAAACCAGAATTTCGCCAGCCTGATTCAGCTGGACGACGCGGGCTACGCGCGGGCGGGCGAGGATTGCCACACCCAAACCGCTGGCGTCTTTGTGGCGGGCGACAATCGCGCAAAGGCGCTAAGGCAGCTGGTGACGGCCACCGCCGATGGCGCGATGGCGGCCACCGAGGCGGTCAAGTATGTGAACAGCCTGTAACGCGCGGCGTTACATAGCTGAGCGCCCCTTCGGGCCATCGCGTGGCGATGGCTCGAAGGGGCGCTGTTTTCGGCAATATCGATTGCCGGAGGGAATGCCTCTGATTGATTTTGCCCTTGGCCGGGACGCGGGGAACGAAACCGGTGCGGAGATAATGCGGCCAATTAGCGCCGCGTTTTTCCAAAGAGATCCATCTGGCGCCCGTCCCTGACAAACAGAGGGATGACATCCAACGGCGCGGGCGCCGTGACCATCTGGCCGCCCGCGTAGTGTTCGCCGGTGTAGGCGTCCGTCCATGTCGCGCCGGCGGGCAGGTAGACCGCTCGCTCCCGCGCGCCGGCCTCCATCACCGGCGCGACCAGCAGATCCGGGCCGAAGAGGTAGGCGTCCTCCACCTTCCAGGCGTCGATGTCCTCCGGGAACTGGAAGAACAGCGGCCGCATGACTGGCGCGCCCGTCTCGTGAGCCTCCTCCATGACCGAACGGATGTAGGGCCGCATGCGCTCTCGCAGGAACAGGTATTTCGACAGTATCTTCTCCACGTCTTCTCCGAAGCTCCAAAGCTCGTTGGGCTGGCCGCTGGTGATTTGCAGCACGTTGTCCACGTACTCCGGGTGCTCCGCGTCGTGGTCGTACCAGGGCTGGCGCTCGCCGTGCATCCTGAACACGGGGCAGAAGCAGGCCCACTCAAACCAGCGCACCAGCAGCTCGCGGAAATCCGGGTCCTCCGGCATGCCGCCCAGGAAGCCGCCGATGTCGCTGGTCCACCAGGGGATGCCCGCCATGCCCATGGAGAGGCCCGCCTGCAATTGCTCGCGGAAGGCCCGCCAGGTGGAGGAGATGTCGCCCGACCAGGTGAGCACGCCATAGCGCTGGCTGCCGGCCCAGGCGCAGCGCACCAGGCTCATGATGTCCGTCTCGCCCGCGGCCTTCAGTCCCTCATAAAAGCCCTGGGCGTAGCGCTTGGGATATTCGTTGCTCACCTGCAGCGCCGGACCGTCGTAGTAGCGGTAGAGGTCAAACTCGTAGGGGCCGTATTCCGGCTCGGCCTCGTCCAGCCAGAACACGCGGACGCCGTGGGCGTCGTAGTAGTTGCGCTTGCAGGTCTGCCATACGAAGTCCCGGGTGGCCGGGTTCGTGGCGTCGAAGAAGGTTGTGTCGCCGATCCAGGACATGTGGTTCCCCATGCCACGGTCGTTGCGTACCAGCAGGCCGCGTTCCGCCATCGCGGCGAAGTTTTCCGAGCGCCGGTCCACCGTCGGCCAGACGGAGACGACGGTTTCAACGCCCATTTCCCTGAGCTCCCGCACCATGGCCGAGGGATCCGGGAAGCAGCGGGGATCGAATCTGTAGTCGCCCTCCAGCGTCCAGTGGAAGAAATCCACCACGATCACGTCCAGTGGATAGCCGCGCCGCACGTGCTCCCTGGCGACGGCCAGTATTTCATCCTGCGTGCGGTAGCGCAGCTTGCACTGCCAGTAGCCCATGCCGTATTCCGGCATCATGGGCACGCGTCCGGTGACGGCGGAATAGCGGTATTCGATGGCCGCGGGGGAATCTCCGGCGGTGATCCAGTAATCCAGCTCCCGGCAGGATTCGGCGGTCCACTCGGTCAGGTTCGTGCCGAAGCTGCACCGGCCGATGGCTGGGTTGTTCCAGAGAAAGCCGTAGCCGCGGCTGGACACGTAGAAGGGCACGGAGGCCTGGGAATTGCGGTGGGCCAGCTCCAGCGTCGCGCCCTTCTTGTTCAGCTGGGCGACTTGATACTGTCCCATGCCGTAGACGCGCTCGTCGTCGAAGGCCTCGAAGCGGGCGGTGAGCGCGTAGTCGTTCGTGCCTTGTATGGGCTTCAGCTCGCGGCCGTCGATGCGCAGCGGCGCACAGTAGCGGTCGATGCGGTTGCGCTGGCGCCAGTATTCCTGGGTCAGCACCTCGCCCTTCGCGTTCTTAAAGGTGATCCAGCCCTCCTCGTCCACCTCGGCGGCGATATTGCCGTTGGCGATGCGGGCGACCTGCGCGGCGCGGCGCTTGCCGGGGTCGTTCCGGTTCCAGGGCTCGGTGGCGTCGATGGTCTCGATTTCAATTATTGCCTCCAGTTCGGGTACGGGCTCCATCAGCGCCCAATCCCGGCCGCTCATCGCCGCGCCGCGCGTGGCCCGCACACGCAGGCTGTCCTCTCCCCAGGGCTCGATCCAAACCAGCTCGCTGCCGTTGCGCAGCGTCAGGCGGTTTCCATCCGCAGAAAAAATCATGGCATACGCTCCTTCAATATGTAATGGCTTCCACTATCAATATAGCATCAACGAGGCGCGTTGTAAATGGCCATGGCAAAAGTGCGCATTGAATATAAATCGAGCTAAATGATGAGGAAGCGCGGAAACTGAAAATCCATATTGACGGCGGGAAAAAATAGGAATATAATAAATTAGGTATAAATATGCAGGATTCTGACATACTTGAATGATGAGGATAAAACGATGAGCGAACTGAGGGACAAGCGCGGCCTGACCGAGGCCGAGGCGATCGCGAGATATCAGGCGAAGAACTACCCGACGCCGGCGCTGACTGCGGACATCGCGGTGTTTGCGCGCCGTGGCGCGCGGCGCGAGCTGCTGCTGATCAAGCGGGGCGGCCATCCCTTCCTGGGCTGCTGGGCGCTGCCGGGCGGCTTTGCCGACGCGGGGGAGACGATCGAACGCACCGCCGCGCGGGAGCTGGAGGAGGAGACGGGCCTGAGGGATCTGCCCTTGAGTCTGGTGGGCGTGTACAGCGCGCCGGGGCGCGACCCCCGCGGCTGGACGGTGTCCGCCGCCTACGCAGTCTGCGTGGAAGCCGGGCAGCTGGAGGCCGCCGCTGGGGACGACGCCGCGGAGGCGCGGTGGTTTGAGATCGAAACGACTGCGGACGGAGCGGCTCCGGTTTTGCCGCGGGGCGAAAAGCTGGCCTTCGATCACGCGCAGATCGTCGCGGACGCGGCGGCGGCGCTGGGCATCTGAAGCTGAGAAGCCGGTCCTGTGGGGCGACTTCTGGTATAGCAACTATTTTATAGGAGGTTTTCACATGAAGGGATGGGAATTCACAGGCACGCATCAGCCGCTGCGCATCGTAGAGAAGCCGGACCCGGTGGCGAAGCCGGGATACGTGGTGCTGAAGACGCTCGCGGGCGGGCTCTGCCACTCCGACGTCAGCGCCCTGGAGCACGAGAGCTGGATGCCGATGTTCAATCTGCCGGTCATCATGGGCCATGAGGTCTGCGGCGAGATCGTGGCGATCGGCGAGGGGGTTGAGGGCTGGAAGATCGGCGATATCGTCTCCGTCTGCCCACTCTACGCCAAGGACGGCACCACGCCCGGCTATACCCGTGATGGCGGCTATGGTACGATGACCACCGCGCCGGTTGAGCAGCTGGTGAAGGTGCCTGAGGGTCTGAGCCCGGCCAAGGCGGCGGCGGCCACCGACGCCGGCGCCACCTCCTATCACGCGGTTTGCTCCGTCGGCCAGATCAAGCCCGGCCAGCGCGTGGGCATCATCGGCGTGGGCGGCCTGGGCCAGTTTGCCGTGCGCATCGCCGTGGTGAAGGGCTGCGAGGTCTATGTCGCCACCCGCAAGAAGGAAGCCCAGGAGCTGGCCATGAGCCTGGGCGCGAAGGCGGTCGCTTCCAGCATTACGGAATTCGCGGACAAGAATCTGGACGTGATCGTGGACTTCGCCGGCGGCGGCCAGACCACCACCGACGCGATCAACACCGTCGCGCCCCATGGCCGCGTGGTCATCGTGGGCATGGCGAAGGACTTTGCCGAGATCAACACCATGAACATGATCCTGCGCGAGCTGACCTTTGCCGGCTCTCAGGGCAGCACCACCGACGACCTGCGCGACTGCCTGGAGCTGATGGCCTCCGGCGAGCTGGACCCGATCATCAACACGATTCCGTTTGAGAAGATCGGCGAGGGCATCGACCTGCTGACCGAGGGCAAGGTCAAGGGCCGTCTGGTCTGCGTGTACGACTGATTTATCGGGAAGGGGAGCGCCATGGAGGGCATCGCGACGTATCTGGTCTGCGGCTTTCTCGAAGCCGGAAAGACCACCTATATTCAGGATTGCGTCTTCCATGGCTTCTTCCACAAGCGCGGCTCGACCCTAATCCTCTGCTTTGAGGCGGGGGAGGTCGATTACGATGTCGACAGGCTGCGCCAGTATCGGACAGATGTGGCTTTTTTTGAGGGCGGTGAGGCGATCACCGCCTTTTGCCGTGGGGCGATCGAGCGATACAGGCCGGATCGGATTTACGTGGAGATGAACGGCATGCGGGCTGGCCTGCGGGAGCAGCTGCCCGAAGAGATGAAAGTCGTCTTCAGCGCGATGCTGATCGACGGCGGGACGCTGGCGCTCTATGCGAAGAACATGCGGCAGCTGCTTCAGGACATGGTGGCGGCGTCCAACCAGGTCACGTTCAACCGCTGCCCGGACAAGGCGAGCCTGGAGCCCTACGGACAGCTGTTTCGACTGATGAACCGCGGGGCGGTCTACCTCTGGGAGGGGCCGGGCGGCTATCACGAGAAGGCCTTCGAAGTGTTCGTGCCCTTCGATTTGAATCAGGCTGAGATCGAGCTGAGGGAGGCCGACTTTATTCCGTTTGCGTTGGACGCCGCCGCCCATCCGGAGCACTACGACGGCAAGCTGCTGACGCTGACAGCGCAGATGGCGCCCTGTGACGGCGAGGAGGGCGTCAGAGCCGGCCGAACCGTCATGACCTGCTGCATGGCGGATCTGCAGTTCATGGGCCTGCCCTGCGCGGGTATTGACGGAGAAGCTCATCCGTCCGGAAGCTGGATTCGCCTGACCGCCAGGGCCGAGACCACCGCGGATCGGTACGGACGGCCGCGCCTGACGCTGCGGGCGCTGTCGGCGGATTCGGTGAAGCCGCCGGAGAGCGGCATTCTCAGGGGCTGATGACGCGAGATAAAATGGGTTGCTTTTGTACACTTAATCGATTATAATGGTATCGATACATTGTATACGCATTTTCAAGGAGGTAACAACAATGGGTAAGCTCGATGGAAAGTCTATCGTCGTCACCGGCGCTTCGTCCGGCATGGGCAAGGTGATCGTGGAGACCTTCGTGCGCGAGGGCCCGCAGGTGGTCGCCGTCGCGCGCCG
>JAFVBK010000206.1 GCA_017480045.1 Clostridia bacterium | reverse complement strand
GGCTATCATATCACGACAGCCCGCGTCTGTCAACTCATACATAAATTTATTTTCCTTATTTATTATTTATATTCGATATTGCATTTTATATTCGTTTATGGTATACTTTCCCCATCGTCGCATGACTTGAAAGGGGGAATCAGCATGTATGAAGCGCTGTACGATCAAAATCGGGATCTGCTGCGCCGGCTTGCCAGGCGCTATGCCCATGCGTGCGCGCTGGATCGAGCCGTCTCGGAGGAGGACCTGGCGCAGGCCGGAGTCATCGGCCTGATAAAAGTCGCGAAGACCTTTGACGAATCCGCCGGAAAGAGCTGGGCAGGCTGGGCGAGCTGGTACATTCGCAGGGAATGTGAAAGCGCTCTCGGCCTGCGCGCGGGGCGGTTTACCCGGGCGCACACCGCCGCTGAAGCGCTGGATCGACCGATCCGCGCGGAGGACGGGGATGGCGCGACCCTCGGCGAAGCGCTGGTAGACGATCGCCTGCCTGAGCCGGACGACGCTCTGCTGCAAGACGAGCTTCGCCGCGGCGTTCACGACGCCGTAAACCGGCTTCCCGACGAAGGACAGCGCAGGGCCGTGCGGCTGTGCAAGCTGGAAGGCATATCCGCAGGCGCGGCCGCCGAAGCGCTGGGCGTCAGCGCGGCGCGCGTTCGGCGGCTGTACGCCCGCGCATGCGTCAGCCTTTCCCAGGATCCGCGACTGCGCGCGCTGGCGGACATGGACGAACGCACGCGCTTCCACGCGCACAAGGGCGTGCAGGCCTTCAACCGGGACTGGACAAGCGTCACTGAGGCAGCCGCGCTTTGGCGCGTTGAGCAGTTGGAACGGATCAAAAGCGAAGGAACAGCCTGAGGGCATTTTACCCCCAGGCTGTTCCTTCGCATCCCGATTTCCGTCAAAACTCGGGCAGGTACCCCTCCTCTGCATCCTCCCACACGGCGCGGCGAACCTTGAAATCCGTCACGGCGATGCGGGTACAGTAGGCCTCAAATCCCACGCGCCCGTACTTCTCCTGATCGATGGGATCGGGGTCGGTGGCCTCGATGGCGAGCCGTCCGTCCACGACCACAAACACATGGCCGCCGATGCTGCCGCACTGCATGTGATACACCTTTTCCGGCCTGAAGTCCAGCAGCTTCGTACCGCAGTTTAACCTATATTCCGGGCTTTTTTCAAAGCCCACCTTGCCGTCCCACCAGCCGCCGATACCCGCCACATAGGCCAGGCCCCGGCTGTTGTCCGCCTCATTCCAGCTGCCCGACCACATGCAGTTGATATCATGAGTGCAGGGCGAGAGCACCTTTGCCCGGAAATCCAGGCAAACGGGGCCAAAGAAGCTCCGCCTCATGATCGCCATCGATGCAAAGTTCCGCCGGCTTTCGCCCGTCAGCCAGCCCTTCTCCACGCACCATTCCCCGTCCCTGACCTCGAAGTCCCTCTCAAAGGTCTCGGGTGAAAAGGGAACGTCGTATAACACGGGCATGTTTTCCGGATCAATGCGCTTGCGCATCAGATGAATCATGCGGCATATGCCTCCTCTCCGTTCGTCCGGCACTAATCCAAATGATCACAGCACGTCAAATATAGTCCGACCACTCCCCGCCCTCGGGCTACGCCTCGCGCAGGCGCCCCTGACCGGCCAGACCTGGAAAGCCCTGCTGGCGCAGCGCCTCGTACAACACGATTGCCACGGAGTTGGACAGGTTCAGCGACCGGGCATCCTCGCGCATGGGGATGCGGATACAACGATCGTAGTTCGCGGCCAGCATCGCCTCGTCAAGGCCCTTGGTCTCCCGGCCGAACACCAGAAAATCCTCAGGGCCGTAACTCGCGGCACAGTAATCCCGGGGCGCCTTGGTGGTGGCGTAGTGCAGCCGCGCATCGGGATAGGCCGCCAAAAAGTCCCGCCAGCTTTCGTGCACCTCATAGGTCATCATGTGCCAATAGTCCAGCCCGGCGCGCTTCAGATATTTGTCGCTCAGCTCAAATCCCAGCGGCTTGATCAGGTGCAGCCTGGCCCCTGTGGCGGCGCAGGTTCGGGCGATATTGCCCGTATTCTGAGGAATTTCAGGGTTAACCAGCACGATATGCATCATGACAGCTTCTCTCCAAAGACGTATTTGAATATGGTTTGAGCCACGCCGTCCCCGACGTCCGCGGGAGCGACGATCCGCGCGGCGGCCTTCGCCCGCTCCGCGCCGTTGGCCATCGCCACGGGCCAGCCCACGGCCTCCAGCATGTCGACGTCGTTGGTATTGTCGCCAAAAGCCATGCAGTTTCCCGCCGGAATGCCCAGCGAGTCCGCCAGCCAGCGCAGCGCCGTGCCCTTGCCCATGCCGGGCGACTGAATCTCTGTATTGCGCCAAAAAGCGCCTGTGATGACCGCCCGGGTCTTTTCCAGGAGTTCGGTCCGCAGACGGGCGATCACGTTCCGATCCTCGGTGATCGCCTCCAGCTTGTATACCCCGCGCAACCCCTCCGCCTCAAAGGCATTCACGTCGTCGTCGACCGCGCGGTAGTCCCGTTTACCCATGTAGCCGCCGGGCAGCTGGGGCATGGCGGCTGTATTCAGGCGGTAAGCGGCGTCCCTCACGTAGCTGACGATCATCACGTCGTATTTGCGCAGCACGCCGTACGCGTCCCACGCGTCCCGCTCATCCATCGTCCACTCATGGAGAATCGCGCCGTCCGGGGCGACGACTGCTCCGCCGTTGGCCACAATCAGCGGTTGATCCTCCGCGCCCACGGCGCAAACGATGTCCTCCAATGCGCCAATCCAGCGCCCGCTGGCGATTACAAAGGGAATACCTGCCGCCCGACAGCGGCGCACCGCCCGCCGCGTGGCTTCCGATATCTTTCCGCCGTGGGGCAGGATGGTGCCGTCAACATCCGTGGCGATCAATCTAATGTCCTCCAAGCACAGCCGCCTCCCCTACGCCTGCGTCGCTGAGTCAGCGCTTTAAGCGCCAGATGGCGCTTCGGCCCAACGGCCTCCCAACAATAACTCGCGGTTGCCAGCGCCCCTGTCTCCGAACCGTTACGTGTTTTTCTCCCCCAGCCAATCCGGCGCTGGGGCCTCGAATACCCGGACAGCGTAATCCTTCAGCGGGCTGTCCTCCGACACGCCCAAGCGCTCGTGCCACAGGCAGAGCTTCGCGCCGGTATATGGCCGGTTGGCGGCGCGATCGCCGTAGTGATCGTCCCCCAACAGCGGATGCCCAAAGTCCGCCATTTGGGCGCGGAGCTGGTGTGTGCGCCCCGTAACCG
>JAFVBK010000205.1 GCA_017480045.1 Clostridia bacterium | reverse complement strand
TGACCGCGCTGATGGATGAGATTCCCGGCACGCCCATCTACTGCACGGCCCAGGCGGTCAAGAGCATCGAGGGACAGTACGGCAAGCGCGGCTGGGACTTCCGAGTGGTGAAGACCGGCGACAGCGTGGACATCGGAAACGGCAAGCAGTTGGTGTTTGTGGAGATGAAGATGCTGCACTGGCCGGACTCCATGGCGACCTACATGACCGGCGACAACATCCTGTTTAGCAACGACGCCTTCGGTCAGCATTACGCGGTGGAGGAGCTGTTCAACGACAAGGCGGATCCGTGCCTGCTGTACAAGGAGGCCATGAAGTATTTCGCCAATATTCTCAATCCCTTTGCCCCGATCCTTACGAAAAAGCTGGAGGAGATCGGCAAGCTGAACCTGCCCATCGAGATGATCGCGCCGTCCCACGGTGCGATCTGGCGTGATAATCCCCTGCAGATTGTACAAAAGTACGCCGAGTGGGCAGCAGCTTATCAGGAGGATCAGGTGACTATCGCCTACGACACCATGTGGGAGGGCACGACGAAGATCGCCCACCGCATCGCCGAGGAAATCCACCGCCAGAGCCCGGACACCGTGGTGAAGGTGTTCAACATCGCCAAGGCGGACAAGAACGAGGTCATGACCGAGGTATTCAAGTCCAAGGCCATCGCCGTGGGTTCCCCGACGGTCTCCAACAGCTATCTTTCCTCTGTGGCCGGATGGCTGGAATTCCTCAAGCAGCTCAAGTTCAAAAACAAGAAGGCGGCGGCCTTTGGCTGCTACGGCTGGAGCGGCGAGAGCGTGAAGCTGTTGCAGGGAAAGCTCTCGGAAGCTGGTTTTGCGGTCATTGACGAAAACGTGCGCGCCATGTGGAACCCGGAGGAGACTGACCTTGAAGCGATTCCCGCGCTGGTGAGGAAGCTGATCGGATAAATAAATCATTCGGAAATGCCGGAAGTTACAATCGACTTCCGGCATTTCTATGTCAAGGTTTAACGCGTGTGTGTACGCTTGGGTACATCGCTGCGTCAGTATGTGGCAGGAACTGTGCCGCAACCATGTTTTCGAGGAACTTATCCATCTCGCTGAACTGAACGTAGACGGCGCTGTCCAACAGGGTTTGCAGCCGATTCAGGCAATTTCGATCCAGCAATAATCGCTTGCAGCCCTCCAATGAAGCGTTCCCGAGGACGACAAACTTATCACGGGGCAGATCCGGGTAAAGCCCGACGGTGATTGCGGATTCCAGATCATAGTGTGTGCCGAAGCCGCCCGCGAGGTAGAACGCGCCGATGTCGGCGGCGGTGATGCCGCTGGCGTCCATCAGCGTCTTGACCATAGTGTGCGCGGCCGCCTTGCACAGGATGTATTCGTGGATGTCATCCTGCGTGAAAAACAGCGAGCCGCTTTCACCAACGGCGTATTCGATGGCGGGAATGTGCTTGTTCTTCTCATCGTCCCAAACCAATTTGATGCGGTCGCTGGCCTCCGGGTTCAGCGTTCCATTGCCGTTGATCCAACCGGCTAAATAGCCCTGCGCGATCAGGTCGATGATGCCGGAACCGCAGATGCCCTTCGGAGGGAGATTGCCGATGGTCTCAACGTGCAGCACGTTGTTCTCATCAATGCGCACATGATCGATTGCGCCGGGCTCGGACAGCATACCGGATTGGCTTACTGCGCCCTCCAGCGCCGGGCCAGCCGCGCCGGCGCCGACCAGAAGCATCCCCTTACAGCCAAGCGCCAGCTCGCCGTTGGTGCCGATGTCCAGGAACATCGCCATGTCCTCGCGGGTGTCGATATCCGTGTTCAACAATCCGCTGGTGATGTCGCCGCCGAGATAGTTCGCCACAGCAGGCATGATGAACAGATTGCAATTCAGGTCCAGCCCCAATTCCCATGCGGGAATGATGCCGGGATTGTAGAACACGGGCGCGTAAGGGCTTTGAAATACCAGCCACGGGTCGCAGCCCAGCAGGAAGTGCATCATGGTGGTGTTGCCGCCAATGGTCATGGCGGCAATCTGGGAGGGAAGGATGCCCGCGTCCGCACAGCAGCGCTGGATCAGCGCGCGAATGTCGCCCAGCACCAGCGCTTGCAGCTTTTGCAGATTTGTCCCGTCCGATTTGACCGCGATGATCCGCGTCAGGATGTCGTCGCCCAGCGCCCGCTGGCTGTTGGACGCGCCGTGTTCGCAGAGCGTTTTGCCGCTGTTCATATCTATAAGCGCCATCTGAAGGGTGGTGGAACCTACGTCCAGCGCAAAGCCATAGAGCGCGGCGGTGGTATCTCCGGCTTCCACATTCACAATGTCGAATCCGCGCTCGCCGGGGCAAAGCGTCAGCGTGATTTTGTAGCCTGCGTCCTGCAAGGCGGGATACAGCTTCTGCGTCGCTCGCAGCGTCATTTGAACGGTGTCCGCGCCGACAGCATCCAGGATGCGCTCACGATCCGCGCGGGTATCCGATTCATTGGGGAGGGGCAACTCGATATACCTCTTGATGGCGAACGATTCCATGCGCTGACGCCTCCGTGATGTCCTGATTGAATCTATTATAGCGAGACACCGCCGGAAAGTCCAGCAATGCCTCGCGGTGTTTTGATCAGCC
>JAFVBK010000204.1 GCA_017480045.1 Clostridia bacterium | reverse complement strand
GGCACGGGCCACGGTGACGATCTGCTCCTCGTTCTCGACCGAGCAGGGCCCGGCGATGATCTGGAAATTGCCGCCGCCGAACTTGCGCCCCGCGACATCGACCACGGTGGGCTCCTCGTGAAACTTGCGGTTGGCCTTTTTGGCCTCCAGAAGCAGTTCAAGTCCCTTTTCGTGCAGGCCTTGTAAGGCGTAGGGAGAGGTGCGGGGCTTGAACGCGCCGCCGCGCAGCATACCCGCGCCGCTGGCCTTCACGGACTGGGCGACGGAGATGATCTGCTCTCGCGTCTCGACCGAGCAGGGCCCGGCGATGATCTGGAAGTTGCCGCCGCCGATGGGCACGCCGCCGCAGTCCACCACGGAATCGTCCTCGTGGAACTTGCGGTTGGCGCTCTTGAAGGGCTCCTGAATGCGCTTCACGCTCTCCACGATGTCCAGCGAGGCGATCAGATCCATGTCCACGCGGCTGGTATCGCCGATCAGGCCGATGATGGTTTGATGCTGCCCCGTGGAGATGTGCAGCTCAAAGCCGATGCCCTCCAGCCAGTTGGTCAGGTTCTTGACCTGCTTTTCGTTTACCTTGTCCTTGAGAAGAATGATCATGGATGATGCCTTCCTTTCACATGCAGATTCCGTCGGAGTGATATCGAAATCGCGACTTTGCCGAACTGAAAAGCCCTGCAGTGAGTTTTACTGCAGGGCCGTTAGCAAGTTCCGCGCTTGATTCTGGTGTACAGCAAAGCTCTTTATCTGCGATAGCCGATAAAGTAAAAGTAATAAAAGCTGTACACGTTGCGCTTCACGGAATGTACCTCCGAGGGTTTAATGCTTTAACTGAGTGAATTATAGAACGATAACCACCGTTTGTCAATCCCCGTTTCCAATTCTTAACGAGAAGGGCGGTGCGCTGGAGCGATGGGGAATGGAGGGGGATAGACGCGCGGTGGCTGTAGGGGCGGCGCAACGGCCCCTACGCCTGCCTGATTCTAAACGCTTAACGCTCTCATTATCCTCTCCGCCACGACCTCCGCCGCCCGTCCCGTCTCCCGGCAGCCGAAGAAATCCAGCACGGCCTTGCAGTTGGCGGGGCCGTCGATGGGCTTCGACAGAATGTCCAGCAGCGCTCGCTCGGTGTGGGCCACGATCAGCGGGGATTCGTCCGGGTCGAAGTACCGGCCGCGCTCGGCGTTGTAATCGCCGATGTCGGGCTGGTAGAACACCACGGGCCGGTTCAACAGCATGAAATCGCCGCCGATGGAGGAGTAGTCGGTGATCAGCAGATCGGAGATCAGCAGCAGCTCCGACGGCTCCGGCCAGGCGCTGACGTCCATCTGGGCGTCGGAGCGGATGCCGCGGGAATCGATGTGCCCGCGGGTGATGCACACCCATCGCTCGCCGGTGGCTTCCTCCAGCGTCGCGCGGACCTTTTCCAAGCTCAGCCCCGCGTCCTGCACGGAGCCGCTGGTGCCGGTGCGGAAGGTGGGCGCGTACATCAGCACGCGCGCGCCCTCGGCGATGCCCAGCGCCTCACGGGTCCGCCGGGCGACCTCCGGCGGGTTCTTGAGCAGCAGGTCGTTGCGCGGGCAGCCGCAGGCCAGGATCTCGCCCTTCACCGCGAAGCCGCTCTTGAACACGCCCGTCGCGAAATCCGAGCCGGATACGGCCACGTCGATGCGCTTGCTCTCCGCCAAGTAGTAGCGGTTCTTCGGCTCCAGGTCCAGACGCACCTTCTTAAAGCCGCGGTCGCCGTGCCAGGTTTGCACATACAGCTGGTCGGCAAACTTGCGCGCCCAGATCTTCATGCCGGCGTTGGTGACGATCACTCTCGCGGTGGCCATCTCTCGCAGCATTTTCAGGCCCGAACGCGGCGCTTTCCGGATGTAGTCGGGGATGCCCGGCGCGGACATGCCCTTGCCGCTGAGCCGGAATACCAGCTTCGCCTCCGGCGCGATGGCGTGCAGCGCCTCCGCGACGGCGCGGGGATTGTCGTTGTACAGCTTGCCGTCGTAGCTGGAGAAGAAGACCTTGTTCCTGTCCACGCCGATCAGCCGGTGGCAAAGGATCATGTACAGGCTGAGCAGAGGATAGGGGACCTTTTTCAGCGCGTTCAGCACCTTGAACAGCGCCTTGTTGCGCTTGAGACGGGCCTTCAGCGACAGCTTTGCCGCGCCCTGCGGTCCAGCTTCGGGGGCCGGGGCGCCTTCAGGCACGGGGATGACGTACAGCCCGCGCCGTCCCTCGTGCACGGAATCGATGGCGATCCTGTCGCCCTTGCGGTTCCAGCGGGGGTGCAGGTCGCAGCGGCAGTCGCCCACGTAGCGCAGCGGCGAGAACACCCGTGCCACGCGCTGGGCCAGGTTTGCCGCGTCGGAGCAGATGTACACCGAGGCCAGCCGCTTCCGGTTGGGATAGGTATCGGTGACGATCCGGCCGCCGTCCGGGGCATAGCTGCAATGCCCGTCCGTGCGTAGCTGGGGCCAGAGCAGCCGGTATTCGCGGCTGCGGTCCCTCATCAGATAGTAGTGGTCGCCGGTGGCCCGCTTGCGCAGGAAGGACAGGATTTCATCGTTGCTCTTCCAATAGCTGTGGGAGGCGAAGCCATCGTCGCTCAGGTTGTAGAGCCCGGTGCCGTCGGTGTTGGCCGTCACCAGCCGCGTGTGCTTGCGGCCGCCCTTGAACCAGCGGTGCAGCAGCATGAACCGGCTGCCGTCCGGGCAGATCATCAGGTGGTTCACCTTGTGCTCCGCCCCCGCCATGCTCTCGTCGGGCTCGAAGGCGGCGAAATCGGTGTATTTGAACAGGGGAGTGACGTTGCCGTCCGCGAGGGCCATGCGCCAGATACAGGGCGCGTCCGGGCAGAGCTGGCCCGCCGTGGCGTCGGGCAGGTTGGAATAGCCGTAGCCGGGGCGCATGCGGTGCAGGCGGCTGAAATCCAGCGACAGCGCGAAGCTGCCGTCCCTGGCCACGTCGTACACCGGCAGGGGCAGCGTCCGCGCCTCGCGCATCGCACGGGTATCGAAGATGACGGAGCAGTATTTGCCGTCCCGAAAGTCGTTGTAAAGGATGTAGCGATTGAAGTCCGGCCCCAACCACTGGGCCATGCAGCCCTGCTGCACGTTCCAGGCATGTACCGTGGCGATGGTCTGGGCCTTGTTCCCGTCGGCGGTGTCGATCAGCGCCAGCTCCGCCGGCTCCGCGGGCGCGACGGATTTCCAGGTGCGCCGCGCCTTCAGCGCGATCATGCGCCTGTCGTCCGCGTCCCAGGGGGATTTGTCGTAGTAGCCGAAGTAGTATTCGTAGCCGTCGTCCGGCGTCACCCGGCGCACGTCGCCCTCCGACTTGATCTTCTCGTCGGAGAGGGCATAGCCGACGTACTGGTAGGCGCGCTTGCCCACCTTTTTGACGAAGGGAAATGGCTCCAGCACCCGCTTGGCCAGGTTTTCGATTTCAAATAATCCCATGTGCGGCCTCATTTATTTGGAGAGATGGCTTCTGAATTGTCGGGGTGCGACAATTCAGAATTTACTGTTATAATAATCCCTCTCCGAAGCAATGTCAACCTCTCAAAGCGCCCGCGGGGCAGGGGAAGGGGGCGCTTGCGCCCATTCTTCCCATACAATTTACTTGACTTTTGTGCCGGTTTGGCTATAATTAGCTTGTCTAACTAAGCTTCGACGCAAATGTGACACTGCACACAGGGAGGCATGGCGGATGGACGCGCTGGGCAACGAGCTGAACCGGCTGCTGGTGGATACCTACCGCGCCGCGGGCAAGATCGAGCAGGTCATGCTGGCCGATCTGTCGGACGGCAAGCTGAGCCTCAGCGAGATGCGGGCCATCGAGTGCGTGGGCGTCAGCCGCCAGCGGGGGCGCACCGTCACCGAGATTTCCCAGGAGCTGGACATCACGCTGCCCTCGGTCACGGCGATGATGAAGCGCCTCGAAAACAAGGGCTACGTCACCAAGCAGCGCGACAAGGTGGACGGCCGCCAGGTGCACATTCACCTGACCGACGCGGGCATGCACGCCTATATCGGCTATCTGTTCGCCCAGCGCAAGATGATCAATGCCGTGCGCCAGTGCGTCGAGGACGAGGACGTGGCGGTGCTGCTGCGGTCATTGAAGGCCTTGAACGGGTTCTTTACCCAGAAGATGGAAGAACTGAAGTGAGGCGCGCCGAATAAGGGCGGCAGGCATGTGTCGTCCGCGCCCGAATAATCGCGGGCGCATTGATGAGATTAAGGAGGGATTTCCCTTGAAAATATTGGGCACCGGCAGCGCGCTGCCGAAGAAGGTCGTGAAAAACGACGACCTGGCGGCGTTCCTGGACACCAACGACGAGTGGATTTCCACCCGCACCGGCATTCGGGAGCGCAGGGTGCTGACGGATGAGACGCTGCAATCGCTGGCGGAGCGCGCCGGCAGGGCCGCGCTGGAAAACGCCGGCGTCGCGCCGGAGGAGATCGACTTCGTGCTGGTGAGCACCGTGCAGGCGGAGACCATGAGCCCCGCGCTGGCCTGCGACATCCAGCCCGCCATCGGCCTCAGGTGCATGGGCCTGGATATCAACGGCGGCTGTACCGGGTTCATCGCGGCGCTCTCCGTGGCGGAGGGCCTGATTGCCTCCGGGCGTGCCCGCAAGCTGCTGGTGATCAGCGCCGAGGCGCTGTCCCGCTTTGCGGATTGGACCGATCGCTCCACCTGCGTGCTGTTCGGCGACGCCGCCGGGGCCGCGGTGGTGGGCGCGGGCGAGGGCGTGGTGGACATTCGCTTCGCCAGCGAGCCTCGCCGGGACGTGCTGTGCGCCAGCACCCCGCCGGGCAACAGCCCCTTCGCCGTCGATCCCAAGCCCGCCCAGTATCTGAAGATGCAGGGGCAGGAGGTCTATAAATTCGCGGTTTCCCACTCCTTCCGGGATATCCGTGAGATGCTGGCCTATCACGATTTGCAGCCGGAGGATATCGACTTCTACGTGCTGCACCAGGCCAACATGCGCATTCTGGAGGCCGTCCGCACCCGCCTGAAGGTGGATGCTGCGCGCTTCCCCCACAATATCGAGCGCACGGGCAATACGTCCTCGGCCACCATTCCGGTGCTGCTGGACGAGCTCAATCGCTCCGGCAAGCTGAAACCGGGCTGCCGCGTGATCCTGAACGCCTTTGGCGCGGGATTGTGCACGGGTTCGGCGCTGGTGGAGTGGTGACGGCGGCGCCGTACACCTCCCGTCGCGCCTGCGGCATGAACATAGATACCACATACTACTTATTTTCAGGAGGAATTGACAATGAACAATGTTTTTGACAAGATCGTGGAGACCATCGTGGACGCCAAGGGCATCGACGCCGCTTCCATCACCCCCGAAAGCAGCTTCAAGGATCTGAACGTGGATTCTCTGGACATCGCCGAGATGGTCATGACCCTGGAGGACGAGTTCGGCGTCACCATCGAGCTGGAAGAGGGCGTCGCCACCGTGCAGGATCTGGTGAACCTGATCGAGAGGATCAAGGGCTGATGCTGCGCTCCAGGATTTGCGAGGCCATCGGCATTCGCTGCCCGATCTTCCAGGGCGGCATGGCCTGGGTCTCCGACGCCAAGCTGGCGGCGGCGGTCTCGAACGCCGGCGGCCTGGGCATCATCTCCGCCATGAATGCGGATGAGAACTACGTGCGCGATCAGATTCGCCTGTGCCGCGAGCTGACGGACAAGCCCTTCGGCGTGAACATCATGCTGATGAGCCCCCACGTGGAGGCCGTGGCCAAGCTGGTGATCGAGGAGCGGGTGCCGGTGGTCACCACCGGCGCGGGCCTGCCCGGCAAGTACATGCCCTTCTGGATCGAGGCGGGCATCAAGGTGGTGCCCGTGGTGCCCAGCGTGGCGATTGCCCGCCGCGTGGAGCGCGGCGGCGCGACCGCCGTGATCGCCGAGGGCACGGAGTCCGGCGGACACATCGGCGAGCTGACCACGATGGCGCTGGTGCCCCAGGTGGTGGACGCGGTGCGGATTCCCGTCATCGCCGCCGGCGGCATCGCCGACGGGCGCGGCATGGCGGCGGCGTTCATGCTGGGCGCGGAGGGCGTGCAGTGCGGCACGCGCTTCCTGTCGGCCCACGAGTGCGGCATCCACGCGAATTACAAGAAGAAGGTCATCGACGCGCGGGACATCGACACCCAGGTGACCGGGCGCAAGCTGGGCCATCCGGTGCGCGCGCTGCGCAATCCCTTCGTCAACAGGTTTGCCGAGCTGGAGCGCGATCCCAACGTCTCCGAGGAGGAACTGAGCGCTTTTGGCACCGGCGCCGTGCGCAAGGCCGCCGTGGACGGCGACCTGCAGGGCGGCTCCTTCCTGGCGGGGCAGATCGCCGCGCTGGTGAAGCAGGAGCAGAGCGCCCAGGAGATCGTGGACGATCTGATGCGCGAGTGCGAGGCGCTGCTGAGCAAGGCCGCGGAACGGGTGGAGAGATAGACCAGAGGGAGGTATGAGCCTATGCAGGGTAAAGTGGCCCTCGTCACCGGCGGGGCGCGCGGCATCGGCCGCGCCATCGCGCTGAGGCTGGCGAGCCAGGGCGCGGATATTGCCATATTGGACGCGGGCAGCCTGGAGCTGACCGAGCAGACCGCCGGGGAGATCCGGGCGCTGGGCGTGCGGGCCTTCGCGGCGCGCTGCGACATCACCGATTACGACCAGGTGATCCAGGCCGTTGCTCAGGTCAAGGAGGCGCTGGGCGGCGTGGACATTCTGGTGAACAACGCGGGCATCACCCGCGACAAGCTGGCGCTGCGCATGACGCCGGAGGACTTTGACGCGGTGCTGTCCGTGAATCTGAAGGGCACGTTTCTGATGATCAAGGCGCTGTATGCCGACTTTATGAGGAAGCGCGCGGGCCGCATCATCAACATCGCCTCCATCTCCGGCCTGATGGGCAATGCGGGCCAGGCGAATTATTCCGCCTCCAAGGCCGGCGTGGTGGGCCTGACCAAGACCATCGCGCGGGAGCTGGCCAGCCGGGGCGTCACCTGCAATGCCGTCGCGCCGGGCTTCATCGAGACGCCCATGACCGCGAACATGAATCAGGACGCGCTGGAGGAGGCCTGCAAGAGCATCCCTCTGCGCCGCATGGGCAAGCCGGAGGACGTGGCCGCGGCGGTGGCCTTCCTCGCCAGCGACGACGCGGGCTACATCACCGGTTCCGTCATCAACGTGGACGGCGGGTTCTTCATGCGGTAATGGCGTGCGGGGGAGCTGTTTTCCCCGCGGAAAAATGCCCGCGATTCTGACGCGCGTGTTGCCAGAATCGATTAAATCGGAGGGTTACCCTCCGATACCTCCCCGAAGCTAGTGATGAGGTATTTAGGATATGAAACGAGTGGTAATTACCGGCGCTGGCGTCGTCTCTCCGGTGGGGAGCGGCGCGGAGGCCTTTTTTGAAAATCTGACCCAGGGCGTATGCGGCATCGGCCCGATCACCCGCTTCAACACCGAGGGCTACAAGGTCAAGGTGGCGGCGGAGGTGAAGGATTTCGATCCTGAGGCCGCGGGCATCGACCGCGCTCAGGCCAAGCGCACCGACCTGTTCGCCCAGTACGCCATGGCGGCGGCCATTCAGGCCGTGGAGGACAGCGGCATCGAGGGCACGGTAGCCCCGGAGCGCTTGGGCGTGTACGTGGGCAGCGGCATCGGCGGCATGCAGACCTTTGTGCAGGAGACCGAGAAGCTGCTGAACCGCGGCCCCGCCCGCGTCTCGCCGTTCTTCGTGCCGATGATGATCGGCAACATGGCGGCGGGCAATATCGCCATCCGCTTCAACGCCCAGGGGCCCTGCCTGCCCGTGGTGACGGCCTGCGCCACCAGCAGCCACGCCATCGGCGAGGCTTTCCGCGCCATCAAATACGGCCACGCGGACGCCGTCATCGCCGGCGGCGCGGAGGCCACGATCATCCCCCTGGCGGTGGCGGGCTTTGCCAACATGAAGGCACTCAGCGAGAGCGAGGATCCGGAGGCGGCGTCCCTGCCCTTTGACGCGCGGCGCGCCGGTTTCGTGATGGGCGAGGGCTCCGGCATCGTGGTGCTGGAGGAATACGCGCACGCCGTGCATCGCGGCGCGAAGATACTCGCTGAAATCTGTGGCTACGGCAACACCTGCGACGCCTACCATATCACCGCCCCTCAGCCGGAGGGCGTCGGCGGGGCGAACGCCATCAAGCTGGCGCTTTCCGAGGCGGGCTACAGCGGCGAAAAGCTGTACATCAACGCCCACGGCACCGGCACGCCGATGAACGACAAGATGGAGACGCAGGCCATTAAGACGGCCCTGGGCGAGACGGTCGCCCGCGCGGCGCTGATCAGCTCCACCAAGTCCATGACCGGCCACATGCTGGGCGCTGCCGGCGGCGTGGAGGCCATCGCCTGCGCCATGGCGCTGAAAAACGGCGTGGTGCCGCCCACCATTCATCTGGATCAGCCCGACCCGGCGTGCGATCTGAACTACGTGCCGAACGCGGCGGTGAAGGTCGATATCGAAATGGCCCTGTCCTCGTCGCTGGGCTTCGGCGGCCACAACGCGGTGATCGCTTTAAAAAGAGTTTAGATAAAGACAGCCGTCAGAGCCAGACGCTATTGGCTAAACGCTCATTTGATGGAGGAAAACGATGGCAATTGAAAGACTAAATCGCGAGCAGATCGCGCAGATTTTGCCCCATCGCGACGACATGGCGCTGCTGGACGAGGCCGCGCTGCTGGAGGATGGCGCCGCCGAGGGCGTGTACACGGTCCGTGGCGACGAGTTCTTCCTCCGTGGCCACTTTCCGGGCAATCCCGTGGTGCCGGGGGTCATCCAGTGCGAGATGCTGGCCCAGTCCACCTGTGTGCTGCTCATTGGCCAGGCGGCGGGG
>JAFVBK010000203.1 GCA_017480045.1 Clostridia bacterium | reverse complement strand
CGCCGGACCGGCCAACCGCGCTTTGCGCCGGTTGCCTAATCGCGCTCAGGTCCAACGATTTCCGGCAAGCCCTGCGGCCAATCGGCCCCAACTCCAAGAAAATCGCCGTCCCAGGCAAATCCGCCGGGACGGCGCTTTCAGCGCGATGTGTCGCGCATTACTTGATGACCTTCAGCGCCTTGCGGTCGATCGTGAGCGCCACGAAGATCAGGAAGATGACGCCCTTGATCAGTTGCTGGGTCTGCGGGTCGTAGCCCAGGATGGACAGGCCGCTGTTGAGCACGGCGTACATCAGGGTGCCGACCACAATGTTGGAGAAGCGCACCTTCGCGCCGCCGGTGATGGGCAGACCGCCCAGCACCAGGGAGATCAGGATCTGGGTCTCCAGCTGATTGCCGGCAGTGGCGGTGATGGAGCCGACCTTGATGACGTTGACAAACGCCGCCAGGCCGGTCAGCGCGCCCGCCGCCACAAAGGCCAGGAACTTCACGCGGTCGGTGTGCACGCCGGAAAAGCGGGCCGCCGTCTCGCCAGAGCCCACGGCCTTCACATCGTTGCCCACGCGGGTGAACCTGAACAGGAACCAAGCCACCAGCAGCACGGCCAGCGTGATCGCGATCTTCAGCGGGTTGCTGTCCAGCGCCTTGATCGCGGCGCTGGCCGGCACAGCCGTCTCGGTGGTGAAGTAGGCGCAGACGCCCCGGAACAGGTACATCGTACAAATGGTGACGATGAAGCTCTGGAGCTTGAACTTCACATGGAAGAAGCCATTGATGGCGCCGATGGCCGCGCCGGTGAGTATGCCGCCCAGGATTGCCAGCGGAATGCTGTAGAAGGACAGCGCGCTGATGACGATGGAGGCCACGCCCAGCGTGGAGCCCTCGGTGAAGTCAATAGAGCCAAGCGTCATTACAAAGAACACGCCGGTGGCCACGATGGTGGGATAATAGATCTGCGAGAACAGCAGCCGCAGCTTCTTGGGCGTCAGGATCTTGCCCTGCGTCATGATGTTCAGGACGATGATGATGACCGCGAAACCGATCAGCGGCAGCAGGGCTTTAAAGGTATCTCCGGACAAAAAGGCGCGGAGCTTGGACTGTTCGTTGTTTTTGGTCTTCGTCTTTTCCATATTCCCCGCCTCCTTAAACCATTTTGGCGATCAGGTCTTCTTCGCTCAGCGCCGGATCGCGCGCGAACTCGCCGTTGATGCGTCCGTCCTTCATCACGAAGATGCGATCAGACATGCCCAGCAGCTCAGGAATTTCCTCGGAGATCATGATGATGGACTTGCCCTGCTGCTTGAGCTCGGACATCAGCGCGTAAATGGCTTGCTTGACCTTGACGTCGATGCCGCGGGTGGGCGAATCCAGCACCAGCAGGTCGCTCCCCTTGCCCAGCCAGCGCGCCAGAACCACCTTCTGCTTGTTGCCGCCGGAGAGGTCGGAGACGAACTGGCCGACGTTCTGCATCTTGGTCTGCATGTTCTCGGCGTGCTCCTTGGCAAACTTTGTCAACTTGCGACCGCTGAGCAGCCCGCGGTTCGCCAGATCGTCCAACGACGGCAGCACCACGTTGTTGCGGATGGATTCGTTGAGTATGATGGACTCATTGTCGCGATCCTTTGAGGCGTAGGCGATGGAGTGCCTGATGGCGGTGGGGATGTCGTCGATGGCGGTGCCGTCGGCCAGTGTCACGCTCCCCTTGCGGTCCCAGCTCGCGCCGAAAATGGCCTTGCCCAGCTCGTGCATGCCGCACTCGGAGAGGCCGCCGAAGCCCAGGATTTCGCCCTTGTGCAGCTGGAAGCTGATATCATCGATCTCCCCGGGCACGCTGACGCCGCTGACGGTGAGCACCACCTCGTCGGAGATGGGCTGGCCGTAGTCCGTGCGATAGTAGGCGGAGCCGATCTCGCGACCGACCATCAGGCGCTTCAGGTCGTCCTCGGTGACCTGGGCCGTCTCCACGGTGTCGATATACTCGCCGTCGCGCAGGATGCTGACGGTGTCGGTGCGGGCCAGCACCTCGCCCAAATCGTGGCTGATGAAGATGACGGAGCGGCCATCCGCGCGGACGGCGTCCATGATCTTGTACAATTCCAGGCGGCCGTTCTGGGAGAGGGCCGTGGTGGTCTCGTCGATGACCAGAATCTTCGGCTTCATGTAGGTCGCCTTGACGATCTCGATAAGCTTGCGATCCTCAAAGTTGTAGTGGTCGATCATCAACCCCGCCTTGATGCGGCCGAAGCCGTAGCTGTCCAGCAGCTTCTGGGCCTCGCGGTTCATGGCGCGGGTATCCTTGATGCCCATATGCATGAAGGGCTCCTCGTGGCCCAGATAGATGTTCTCCGCCACGGTGAGGCCGGAGAGCGTGCCCATCTCCTGCACGATGATGGAGATGCCCTCGTTGTTGGCCTCCACCTGGTTCTTGATGTGCAGCGCCTTGCCGTCCAGCTTGAAGGTGCCGCCGCCGATGGTGTAGATGCCGCACAGCATCTGGCAGAAGGTGCTCTTGCCGGAGCCATTCTCGCCAATCAAGGCGCGAATCTCGCCGGCGGCGATGGTCAGGGACACGTCGTTGACGGCATGGGTCATGCCGAAGCGCTTGTCGATATGCTCCGCGACGAGCAGTGTTTTCTTATCCATAAGCAGCCCCCTCACTTCACAACGCTGCCCTTGCCGCCGCGAGCGGTAAGCGCAACGATCACCAGCAGCGCCGCGCCGGTAACCACGTTCTGGATGGTGGTCGGCGCGCCCAGGGCCACGAAGCCGTTGAATATGATGGCGATGATGAACTCGCCCACCACGATGGCCGTGATCGGCATGCCGTACTTGCGGAAGGCCACGCCGAAGAAGGTGCCCATCAGGGGCTGGAAGTTGCGGCTCATGGTGCTCATGCCGGTCAGTGCGGTCATCGTAGTGCCGTAGGAAACGGACAGAATCGCCATGATGCCCACAAAGGTGTGCAGCAGCACGAAGCCGATCAGCTTGTACTTCTTGACGTTGATGCCCATGTTCCTGGCGGTGAATTCATTGCTGCCGATGGCGGAGCAGTAGGTGCCGATCTTGGTATAGTTCAGGATGAAATACATCAGCGCGAACGCCAGCAGGGCAAGAATGATGTTGCCCGGCGCGCCGCTGAAGAAGCGCAGGCTCTCGTCCAGCGTCTGCTTGTCGCCGCCGGTGACGAACACGGCCACGCTTTCGAAGATCAGCATCAGGCCCACGGTGACGATCATCGAAGGCACGTTCAGGCGATTGTACAGGAACCCGATCAGCAGGCCGATCAGCGCGCCGCAGCCCAGGCAGCCCAGGATAAAGCCCGGATAGCCGAAGTGCTTGGACAGTATGACGCCCACGATCGAGGAAAGCACGACATTGGAGCCGACGGCGAAGTCAAAAAGGCCCATCACCACGATGAAATAGAGGCCGCAGCCGCCGACGGAATAGATGATGGAGGACTGTAAATAGTTGTACAGATTGCTTGGGGAACCAAAGTTGTTCGGCGTCAGGATCTTAAAGACGCCGTAAAAAAACAACAGCATGACCGCCAGCAGGACAAGGCCATAATATCTGCTGCTTTTCAGCTTCTCCAGTTGTTTGGACATAGCTTCGCTTCCTATTCTTCCGGCTTTCTGCTGGCGCAGCACGCCTTGATGGAGGTATCGCGCTCATGCGCGCAATACTTGGGAAAAGCGGGCTCCGCCGCGCCTGACGGCTGCCCGCTTTCCATTGAATTGCCTTGGCTTACTTCGCGTGACGCGCGACGACATCCGCGACGGACAGCTCGGCGCAGGCCGCGGCCAGATCGTCGTAGGACAGGTCGGCCAGAGCGGTGATCTCGTCCGCGTAGTAGGGCAGCTCCTCGCCGGTGAAGTACTCCGCGTAGTTCGCGTAGTCCTCGGAGGAGGCGACGTACATGTACGGGAAGACCATGTCATAGAAGCCTTCGGTGCTCACTTCGTAGTTGCCCTTGATGGCATTGTAGACCATCAGGAACGCGAAGAAGGGATCGGCGTAGTGTCCGCCGGACTCGGCCGCCATGGCGCCGGTCTCCAGCTTGACATCCAGGTCGGGCAGGAAGTCGGTGGAAACGACGGCGATCTTGCCGGTCAGGCCCAGGCCCTCGATGCCGGCGATGGCGCCCAGCAGGGTATCTCCGCCGCCGCCAGCGACGATCAGCGCGTCGATGTCGGGATTGGCCTGGATGATGGCCTCGGCGGCAGCGCGACCGGTATCGGTGGTGGTGCGGCCATACTGGGGCTCAAGCAGCTCGATCTGATCGTCGGGGTTGGCTTCGTTCCAAGCCTCAACGCCCGCCTTGTAGCCTTCCCAGCGGCCCAGGAAGGTGGCGTCGCCGGGCTCCCATCCCTCAAGGCCGATCTTGCGGCAGCCTTTCTCGCCCAGGATGGTGACGATGGTGTAGCCGTTGTCGAACTCAGACTCATGCACCGCGCCCACATAGTAGGGAGAAGCGGAGGCCTGAGCGTACTCGTCGGGGTTGGCTTCCGGATCGATCACGCGGAAGAACTGCGCGACATACATCTCGTTGTCGTCGCAGGTCTTAATGACGGAACCCATCTCGGCGGAAGCGGAGTTGCAGATGATGATGCCGTCGCAGTCCGCCATGGCCAGGGTCTCGGCGGAGGCGGTCACCTGCTCGGAGATGTGCGCCTGATCGACCCACTGAACCTCAACGTCTCCAAGGGCCTCGGCGGCAGCGTCGATTATGCGCTTACACTCGCGGCCCAGGGTGGCGGGGGAGCTCCAGATGGAGACGCCGATCTTGATTTCAGCACTTGCCGCCACAGCCACGCTCAGCAGCATGGTGAACGCCAGAACCAGCGCTACGATCTTCTTCATAAATATTTCCTCCTTAATTATATGGGCACGGCAGATCGCTTCAAAGGCGGCAGGCGCACCGCTGCATTTTAACCAAAATGCGTGCCTTTTTAATAATTATACCATATTATCATGATAAGTCAACGAAAAATTTAGATAATCTTGCATATTATGTGAAAATCGCGCGTTCAGCCTTGCTCCGCCAGATTCCCTCG
>JAFVBK010000202.1 GCA_017480045.1 Clostridia bacterium | reverse complement strand
TGAGGTTGGGCATGAAAAAGCACTCCTTCCCGCCTGGGAGGGAGCGCAAAAACACATTCTGCCGCGGACATGCCGCCATCCGGGATGCCGATAGGGCATCTGCTATGCAAAAAACGCAACCTCCAAACGGCGGCAAAAGTACGCCTCGACATGTTTGCCGAAGCTCTGTTTTTGCGCCGGATGTCAGTTGCGGATCTTCATCAGCCGGATGGTTACCTGCCTTTCTTCGAATGACTGTATTATAGCAGGCGGCGCGGGGGTTGTCAATGCTTGACAAAGGGAGATTGTGGGGATAAGATAGGGAACAGGGATGGCTGCTGTCGAAGTTTTTCCATAGCGATCAGCTTTCCGAGCGGAGTGAGGCGATACCATGGCTAAGAAGAAAAAATACAGATCCAGTAACAGAAGCTACGCTCTCGTCGCCGTCATGGCGGTGGCGCTGCTGGCGGGGAGCTTTGCCCTGGGCTGGCACTTTGGGGTGCAGTCCACGCGCTTTCAGGGCGAGATTCTGCTGGTGAACGAGTCGAACCGGCTCGCCGAGGACTACGTGCCGGAGGGGCTGGTGAACCTGTATCAGCAGCGCCACTCCTTCCGCATGGCCAGCAGCGAGATCTACCTGACCCGCGAGACCTACGAGGCCATGGAGAAGATGTTTCATGCCGCCGAGGAGGCGGACATGAACGGCTATATCGTCACCAGCGGCTACCGCAGCTACCAGCGCCAGGCCGAGGTCTATGCCCAGTCGGAGCCGGGCAAGGCCCAGCAGCCGGGGGCCAGCGAGCATCAGACGGGCCTGGCCTTCGACGTGACCGTGGAGACCAACGATGGCTTCGAGAGCACGCCGCAATACGCCTGGCTCAGCCAGCACGCCCATGAGTACGGCTTCATTCAGCGCTATCCGGCGAACAAGTCGGATGTGACGGGCATCAGCTACGAGCCCTGGCACTATCGCTACGTGGGCGTGGACGCCGCCACGCGGATGTGGAAGACCGGTGAGACGCTGGAGGAGTTTTTAGCGAGGAATTGAAGGATATGAGCGCTCGTCGCGGCGATTGGATTCGATCCCGTCGACACGCAGAGACCCGATTGCCGCGGTGCCCTTTCAGAGCGCCGCGGCAATCGGGTCTCTGCATGCGGCTCAAGGATAGCGTGGTTTGGGATCATTCCACCGCCTCGTAGATCAGATTGCGCAGGTTCGGGTGAATCACGTCGTAGCAATAGCCGAAGTTGCGCACGTGCATGGCGAAGAAGGCGGAAAGGTGGTTGACGGGATCGATCATGGCCCATGCGCCCGCCGCGCCGTCCCAGCCGAACTCGCCGATCTGCCCGCGCCCGCCGATGTCGGTGTTCACACGGGTGCGCACGCCCAGGCCGTAGGAATAGCCCAGCCGCCGCCACGCGTCGAAGGTCCTGCGGCCGTTGGGGCCCAGTTGGTTGGCGCTCCAAAGCTGGATCATTTCAGGTGACAGGATGCGCGCGCCGTTCTGGCCGATGCCGCCGCAGGCCAGCGCGTCCGCGAAGGCGATGTAGTCCGCCACGTCCGAAATCAGCCCCGCGCCGCCGCTCTCGTAGTTCGGGGTGAGGCGATAGTTGTTGGAATCCCTGGACATCAAAACCGGCCGCTTCTCGGCGTCGTTGAATTCATATTGGGCGGCCATGCGGCCCTCGTCCCCGGTCTT
This sequence comes from Clostridia bacterium, assembly GCA_017480045.1. Lineage (GTDB taxonomy): Bacteria > Bacillota > Clostridia > Christensenellales > Aristaeellaceae > UBA2862. The sequence continues at coordinate 2,927 of JAFVBK010000202.1, read as the reverse complement.
CACCCTGAAGCCCACGGTTTTAAGGCCCAGCGGCTCGAAGATGTTTTCCCGCAGATACTCGGAGAAGCGCTTGCCGGAGGCGGCCTCGATCACCGCGGCCAGCACGTCGTGGCTCAGGCTGTAGAGGAAATCCGTGCCCGGCTCGAACTGGAGCGGGTCCTTGGCCTTGGCTTCCACCAGCTGGCGGGTGGTGGCGGCGGAGCCCAGCGCCTCGATGGCGCCGTTGATGGCCGCCGTCTCCATCTCGTAGTCCAGGCCGCTCTGCATGCTCATCAGGTGACGCACGGTCATCACGCGCTTGGCGGGGCGAACGCCGTCGCCGTCCTTTACCGTCAGCTTGGCGTAGGCCGGCAGATAGTCGCTCACCGCGTCGTCCAGGCTGACGACGCCGCGCTCGATCAGCTGCATGGCGGCGCAGGTGGTGAACACCTTGGTGCAGGAATAGAGGTTGTAGGTCTCGTCGCCGCGCACGGGCCGCGCGCCCGCCTCATCGCTAAAGCCCGCCGCGTGGCGGTAGATGGGCTCGTGGCCGCGCCAGACCGCCAGGTCGCAGCCCGGAACGCCCACGGAGGACAGGGTATCGAGATAGGCGGTCAGCTTGGAGAAATTCATGGAAAAACCTCCTTATCGTATAAGGCCATCATCCACATAGGGGCGGCGATGCGCCGCCCGCCACCGGGGCGTTGCCCCGGACCCTGTTTGCTGCCGCGTGCAATCGCGTGGCGCGGCACTTGGGTTTGGCGGGCGCCGCAACGGCGCCCCTACATGGATTTGTCTGCGTTATTATCGAATCTCGCTCTTGCCGCCCATATACATGCGCAGCGCTTCGGGAATGCGGACGCTGCCGTCGGCGTTGAGGTTGTTCTCAACGAAGGCGATCAGCATGCGCGGCGGGGCCACCACGGTGTTGTTCAACGTGTGGGGCAGGTACTTCTTGCCGTCCGCGCCCTTCACGCGGATCTTGAGCCTGCGGGCCTGAGCGTCGCCCAGGTTGGAGCAGCTGCCCACCTCGAAGTACTTCTGCTGGCGGGGGGACCAGGCCTCCACGTCGCAGGACTTGACCTTCAAATCGGCCAGGTCGCCGGAGCAGCATTCCAGCGTGCGCACCGGGATGTCCAGCGTGCGGAAGAAATCGACGGTGTTTCGCCACAGCCGCTCATACCACATCATGCTGTCCTCCGGCTTGCAGACCACCACCATTTCCTGCTTTTCAAACTGGTGCACGCGATAGAGGCCGTGCTCCTCGATGCCGTGGGCGCCAACCTCCTTGCGGAAGCAGGGGGAGTAGGAGGTGAGGGTCTGGGGCAGCTCGTCCTCGCCGAGCATCTGGTCGATGAACTTACCGATCATGCTGTGCTCGCTGGTGCCGATCAGGTACAGATCCTCGCCCTCGATCTTGTACATCATGTTCTCCATCTCGGCGAAGCTCATCACGCCGGTGACCACGTCGCTGCGGATCATGAACGGCGGGACATAGTAGGTGAAGCCTCGGTCGATCATGAAGTCGCGGGCATAGGAGAGGATGGCGCTGTGCAGCCGGGCGATATCGCCCTTGAGGTAGTAAAAGCCGCTGCCGGTGGTGCGGCGGGAGGACTCCAGATCCAGGCCGTTCAGGCGCTCCAGGATCTCCGTGTGGTGGGGAATATCCCAAGCGGGCACCACGGGCTCGCCGAAGCGCTCGTTTTCCACGTTTTCGGAATCGTCCCTGCCGATGGGCACGGAATCGTCGATGATCTGGGGGATCACCAGCATGCGCCTGCGGATCTCCTCGGCGTATTCATCCTCCTTTTGCTCGATGGCGGCCAGCTCGTCCTGCATGTCCTTCACCTGCTGCTTGGCGGCCTCGGCCTCGTCCCGCTTGCCCTGTCCCATCAGCAGGCCGATCTGCTTGGAGATCTTGTTGCGCTGGGAGCGCAGATAGTCCGCGCGCTGGATGGCCTCGCGGTTCTTCTGATCCAGGTCGATCACCTCGTCTACCAGAACCAGCTTTTCGTCCTGAAACTTCTTCTTGATGTTCTCGCGCACGAGATCGGGATTGGTGCGAATCAAATTGATGTCCAGCATGGTATCTTCCCTCGATTGTCAAATTTTTGATGGGCATATTATACCGCCATAAGGTTATTTTTGCAAGTAAAGAAAAGGATTGAAGGACGGCGGGAGCGAAACGCTGGACACCCTTTGTAAAATTTGCTATTATTTCCACGCAGCGCACAAAAAATGTCGTTTACGGCGTCCAATAAAGGGATAGGCCGGGAAAGAAGGTGAGGGCATGCGGGCCGCAACCGGTATAGAGGCCGAAGTAGAGGCCTGGATCGCCGAATATGGCGACGGGCTGCTGCGGCTTTGCCTTCTTCAGCTGGAGGACTATGCCCTGGCGGAGGACGCGGTGCAGGAGACCTTCATCCGCGCCTATCGGGCCTACGAGGGCTTTGAGGGCCGCTCCCAGGTCAAAACCTGGCTCACCGCCATTGCCCTGAACGTGTGCCGAAGCATGCGGCGCAGCGCCTGGCGGCGGCGCGTCGTCAGCCTGGAAGAGGTGCCCGACCTGCCCGCGCCCCCGGACGGCGCGGAGGACTACGCGGTCTCCAACGCCCTGCTGAAGCTGCCGCCGGAGCTGCGGGAGGTTATATTGCTGCATGAGCTGCAGGGCATGAAGCTGCGGGAGATCGCCGAGGCGCGGCGGCTGCCGCTGGCGACGGTCAGCTCCCGCCTCAGGCGGGCGAAGGCGCGGCTGCGCCGGTAACTGGAGGGGTGGTATTTTGATGAAGCATGAGATCGGTCGGGCGCTGCGGCACGAGCTGCGGGGCGTGCGGGTGGACGACAGCCTGCGCTGGCGCATACTGGCGGGGATGGCGCAAGAGCGCCGGACCCTGCGCCGGAGCCATCGCCATGCCATGCTGTACGCAGCGGCGGCGCTGGCGCTTCTG
>JAFVBK010000201.1 GCA_017480045.1 Clostridia bacterium | reverse complement strand
GTGTTGTAAATCTCGGCGATCTTGCGGCGGATGATATAGCGCATAGTGGCGTTGTTCTGCACATAACTGAGCGTGCTCAAATTCGCCATGTAGTCCGCCACCTCGCGGGCCTGCAGGCGCACCTCCGATTCGTAGCTCTCCTGCATAGCCTGCCGCCGCGCCGCCGTCAGCACGCCGGTAAATATGAAGATCGTCACCAGCAGCGCCGCCAGCAGCACGCTGTAGGTGCGCCAGAACAGGCTTCTGCGCATGGGCTATTTCACCTCGAATTTCTAGCCGACGCCCCAGACCGTCTTGATCTGCCAGCCCAGCTTTTCCCCCTCGGTCAGCTTTTCCCGCAGGCGCTTGACGTGCACGTCCACGGTGCGGGAATCGCCGAAGAAATCGTAGCCCCACACCTGCTCCAGCAGCTGCTCGCGGGTGAACACCTGGTTGGGATGACTGGCCAGGAAATTCAGAAGCTCCAGCTCCTTGGGGGGCATCTCCAGCTCCTTGCCCATATAGGTGACGGTGTACTGGCTGATGTTCACCGTGAGGCCGGGAAACACCAGCTCCTTCGTAGCGTCCGTGGCCTCCGGCGCCTGATAGCGCCGAATGACCGCCTTGATGCGGGCCACCAGCTCCTTCATGTCGAAGGGCTTGGCGATGTAGTCGTCCGCGCCCAGCTCCAGCCCCAGCACCTTGTCGAAGGTCTCGTCCTTGGCGGTGAGCATGATGATGGGGATGTTCGATACCTTGCGAGCCTCCCGCAGCACCTGCCAGCCGTCCATGCCCGGAAGCATCACGTCCAGCAGCATCAGGTTCGGCGGCGACTGTCTGAACTGCTGCAGGGCCGTATCGCCCCGGTCGGCCATGGCCACCTCAAAGCCCTCTTTTTCCAAATATAGATTCACGAGCTGGCGGATGTTCGGATCGTCGTCCACCAGCAGGATCTTCGTCTTTAACATGGAATCACCTCGATCATTGCGGTTAGATGATAACACGAATTAATGAACTGGCCGTGAACGGAGTATCAAATTCCAGTTTGTCGGAGCGCGGCGCGGCAGGCTTAAGAAAAGCTGCCGCCGCAGGCCGCGGGGGCGGCCCTTCGCCGCCCGCAGGCTACAACAAACCGCTTCGCAGAGGGCGAGCACGCGAGGAAACCGACCGCGCCTGACCTCTTCTCCTGCTCCGCTCTCACTTTAGCGCAGCGACCGTCACGCCGTCCTCGCCCTCGCCGTACTTGCCGAGGCGGAAGGACTTGATGGCGGGATGCTTTTTCAGATGCTGCTGGATGCCGTTTCGAAGGATGCCGGTACCCTTGCCATGGATGATGTATACCTGGCTCAGCTTGTTCAGCACCGCGCCGTCCAGGAACATGTCCACCGCCAACAGCGCCTCCTCCAGGCTCATGCCGCGCACGTCGCACTCGGTCTGAACCTCGCGGGCGGATACGCCCACATACGCCGAGCCGCCGCTGCCCTTGGCGGGCTGGCGGCCCTTGGGCTTCTCCGGCTTGTCCGGCAGGGCCGTGCGCATATCGGCCATGTTGGCCTTGAGCTTCAGCGCCCCCGCCTGCACGGTGCATTCTCCCTTCGCGTCCGGCTCGGTGAGCACCGTGGCCTTGGCGTTCAGGTTCACAAGCAGCACGGTATCCCCCACCTTCAGCTTCGTGGGCACGCTGCCCACGGCCTCGCTCTTGATGGTCTCACTGTTTTCGTCAATGGCGCCCTGCAGCTGCGCGCGCAGCGCGTGCAGCTCGTGCTCCTTCACGCCGCCGCTCCGCTGCTTCTTGAGGTCGGAGATGATCTGTTCGCTCTCCCGCTGGGCCTTTTGCAGCAGCTTCCGGGCCTCGTCCTTTGCCTTGCGCAGCTCCGTCTCCCGCTTCGCCGCCAGTTCCCTTTGCAGCTTCTCCGCCTCGTCCCGCAGCTTTTGCGTCTCCCGATGCGCCTGCTCCGCCAGCTCCCGCTCCTTCTCGGCGATCTGGCGGTGGTACTCGGCGTTGGCAATCACGTCCTCAAAGCGCACGGCGTCCTTGCTGAGCCGCTCGCCAGCGTCCTCGATCAAAAACTCCGGCAAGCCCAGCTTTCGGGAAATCTCAAAGGCGTAGGACTTGCCTGGCACGCCGATCGAAAGCCGGTAGGTGGGCTGCAGCGTCTCCACGTTGAACTCCACCGAGGCGTTCTCCACCCCCGGCGTGCCCAGCGCAAAGGCCTTCAATTCGCTGTAGTGGGTGGTGGCCATGGTGGTCACCTTCATCTTCAGCAGGTGGCTCAGGATCGACATCGCCAGCGCCGCGCCCTCGGTGGGGTCGGTGCCCGCGCCCAGCTCGTCGAAAAGCGCCAGCGACCGCGGCGTCACGCTTTGCAGGATCTCCACGATGTTGGTCATGTGGGAGGAGAAGGTGGAGAGCGACTGCTCGATCGACTGCTCGTCGCCGATATCGGCGAAAATCTCGTCAAATATCGCCAGCTCCGAGCCGTAGGCCGCGGGAATTTGCAAACCCGCCTGGGCCATCAGCGACAGCAGGCCCACCGTCTTGAGCGTCACCGTCTTGCCGCCGGTGTTGGGGCCGGTGATCACCAGCGTGGTGAAATCCTCGCCCAGCCACAGCGTGGAGGGCACCACCTTCATCGGGTCGATCAGCGGGTGCCGGGCCTGAATGAGCCGCACGTGGCCTGCCTCGTTCAGCTTCGGCGGCACGGCGCGCATCTGCCGCGACAGCGCCGCCTTGGCAAAGATCACGTCCAGCCGCGCCATCAGGTCCAGGTTATTGGCGATCAGGTCGGCGTCCGGGGCGATGCGGTCGGAAAACGCGCCCAGAATGCGCTCGATCTCGTTTTTCTCCTTGATGGTCCACTGCTTCAGCTCGTTGCCGGCCTCCACCACGCCCATCGGCTCGATGAACAGCGTGGAGCCGGTTCCGGACTGGTCGTGCACGATGCCGGGCACGTTCGCGCGGCACTCGGCCTTCACCGGCACCACATAGCGCCCGTTGCGCATGGTGACGATGGCGTCCATCAGGTATTTTTGCATCGTGGCCGAGCGGATGATGCCGTTCAGCTTGTCCCGCACCCGGTCGTTCAGCACCCGCATCTGGCGGCGGATGTCGTAGAGCTCGGGGCTGGCGTGGTCGCTGATCTCGTCCTCGGAGATGATGGCGTCGAATATCTCCTCCTCCAGCGCCCGGTTGGTGGCCAGACGGCTGCCCAGCTCCGTGAGCAGCGGCGTGTCCTCCCGGTCGGTCACCAGCGCGTTTCGAACCGTGCGGGAGGCCTTCAGCACGTCCGCCACCTGCAACAGCGCCTTGGGCGAGAGCGTGCCGCCGGCCTTCGCCAGCTTCAAAAAGCCGCGCACGTCGGTGAACCAGGCCATCGGGTTCGAGCCGTTGTAGGCGATGATCGTGCCCGCCTCCTCCGTCTCGGCCTGCATGCGGCGCACGGTGTCGGCGTCGCCGGAGGGCGTCAGCGCCCGCGCCGCCTCGCGGCCCGGATCCGTCACCGCCAGCGCCGCCAGCATCTCAAGGATTTTGGGAAATTCGAGCACTCTGATGTTGCGTTCGTTCATATGATTCGCTCCATTTTGATGGTCTTTACCGCAAGCTCCGCCTCGTCCGGCTCCGCCGCGCGGGGCCGCCTTCCCCCTTGGGGGAGCGGATGCGCGAGAGATATCACTGACAAGGCGTCGACCCTTCCCGTTCTCTCACTCCACGCCTCGAAAGTAATGCCCCGTGGTCGTGTTCATCGCGTCGATCGCCTTCCACTCCGGCAACGCCCGAAAGTCGCGCCCGTCCAGCGCCGCGCGGTAGACCCGCACGACGGCCTCCGTCGGCTCATCCGGGTTCATAAGCAGCCGCCAGCCGGAGGTGTTTGGGAGCTTAGCCGCCTTGCGCAGCGGCATCAGCGGCGCGGAATTCAGCAGCTGAACCACGCAGCCGCTCCCGTCCTCCGCCAGGCGCTTCAATGGAAACGCCACGCCCTTGCGGTCGACGAGCGCCCTTCCCTCCAGCCTCGCGGCCGGCTCTCGGCCGTCGCAATGCCGGCAATCGGCGTGCCTGCCCTCCATGCCCTCCGCCGCCCGCAGCGGGCAGTGCCGCAGATGCATCAGCGGCAGACGTCCCCACATGATCAGGTTCGTGCGCCCGCCCAGGCGACCGATCTGCCCCGCGTTCAGCTCCACAGACGGGGTATACATCGCCATGCCCCAGTCCCGCAACTGCGCCGCAGCGGCGTTGTTGCCGACGTTCAGCAGGTAGTCCCCCGCCCGCGCGCCGGGCCATTCCATGCCCAGCTGGCCGACGTTGGAGAGAAAGGTCATTTTAATATATCGCCCGTTTTCAAGCGCCCAGGCGTTCAACACGTCGAGCGCCTCGGCGCACAGCACCGCCGGAACCGCCAGCGCTACCCTTCCCTTCCGGGAAAGCGCCGCCAGGTCGATTTTATCCAGCGCCGCGGGACGCACGTCCGCCGGGGCGAACACCGCCATGTCCGCGCCGCTGTCCAGCGCGGCTTCAAGCTGCCGGACATCCGCGCTCTGGGCCATCAGCAGCGGCTTGTCGAGCTCGTCCCTCGGCAGAGCCTGGGCGGCATAGGGCTCGTCCGCGTGGTTGACCGCCGTTCGTTGGGCCTCCAGCGCGGCCAGCGCCTCCCGCCGCAGGGCGTTCAGCAGCGAGACCGGACAGAAGGCGTTCGCGTCCGCGTCCACCGCGACCTCCGCCATGACATAGGCCGTGCCGCCGGTCCTTTGCAGCTGGGCCGTCGCGCGCTCGGCATCGAAGCCCCGTCCCGTGGCGGCTTCGACGATATCGCCCGACGCCCGCGCCGTATGCGCTCCGTCAGAGACCTCCAGCACGGCTGGCCGGCCC
>JAFVBK010000200.1 GCA_017480045.1 Clostridia bacterium | reverse complement strand
CAGCAGCGCCTTCAGCAGCGTCTGCAGCGCGGAGCCGTCGCCATCAATGGTCGCGTAGCTCGCCTTGCTCAGCAGCTTCACCGGAATGAAGCCATACTTACCGTTTTCCACCACGCAGGCCCAGCTGTCGTTGTAGGCGTAGACCTGCACCTCGGCGCCCAGCTTGATGGAGGCGTTTTCCGCGTCGGTGTTTGTGGAGGCGTAGACCTTCGCCTCGGCGCTGATGACGGTGGCGCTGAAGCCGGCCTGCTTGAAGCCGGAGGGAACGCCGCTGTCGTCGGTGCTCAGGCCCTTGGCCGCGCAATAGCCGTAGTTGCCCTTCAGCTCTATGTAAGCCCAGCCGTTGTTGGTCTCAAGCAGATTCACGATCTGTCCCTTTTTCAGCGTGCCCAGCTTCTTACCCTTGCTGCTCGCGGTCTTGTACACCGTGAGCTTTTTGCTGGTGACGGTGGCGGACTGCCCCTGGGGCACAGTGGCGGTCGGTTCAGGGGCCAGCGTGGCGCTGGCGGCGCCCTCCTTCAGGCTTGAAAGCTTGCAGTAGCCGCGCTTGCCGTTCGCTTCGATATAGGCCCAGCCGTCGCTGCTGGTGGCCTTGACGGTCACCTGCGCGCCCGCCTTCAGCGTGCCCAGCGACTTCGCCTTGGCGCTCGCGGATTGATAGACCTTCGTCTTTTCCAGCGCCACCGCGTCAAAGCTGCGCACAGTGATGCCATTCTCGGTGATGCTGGCCGCCGCGGTAGGGGTGGCGGCGGGGGTGCTCCAGTTTTCGTCCGCCTCCGTCAAGTATTCGCCCTTGACATAGCCGACCACGCCATTTTTCTCCACCATGGCCCATTCGCCGGATTCCGCCAGCACATACAGCCGTGTGCCCGCCGGCGCTTTCACGCTGGCGCTGTCCGTCTGGGGCGCCTTGTAGACGGGCGCGGCGGCGTTCAGCACCGCCTTTTGCGCCAGATCGTCCACGCGCTTCATATCGGAAATCTTCGCGTAACCGGTGTTGCCATTGTAGGAGATTTTCGCGACTTTGGTGGAATAGCCGATCACTCGCACCACGGTGTTTTTCTCAAGGGTGCCCAACTGCCGGCTCATGGACGCCTCCCCATATACCGCCATCGATTTGGCGGTGACGACGGCTGAGAAGGTCTCCGCCATCGCGGGCGCGGCGTTCAGCAGCAACAGCATCGCTGCCAGCAGCGCGGCGGCCAGTCTCTTCAGTGTTTTGCCATATCCGTTCATCGCTATTTTCTCCTTAGCGTCCCAGACCGCGCCGGGTTTTGCGGCGCGCCTTGAATTTCTATCGTTTGCGTGTGGGCATAGCTATAGCCCGACAGCTATAAAATTCGACGCCCCCTCCCCATCTCCTGCCAAAATGAAATTCAAAAAAAATAGGTCTGAATTATGTCTGTAATATGTTTGCAATAATTATGAAATATCAATGGTCTCCGAATTGACACACGCCAAGCCCTGTGCTATAGTGGTATCGTCATAGAAGTTATGGCGCGCACGGCGCGAATGGGAGGCACTCGCATGGGATTTTTCAACAGTCCGGAAGAAATTGAGCGCAAGGAAAACCTGAAAAGGCTGGAGGATAAGCGCGTGGCCTTCGCCCAGCGAATGGCGCGGGAGGGCTTCGCGCCGGAGAAAATGCTGTTTTCTCAGACGGAGAACGGCGGTTTTGTGGCGCTTTCCCGCTTTGAGGGGAAGTATTGCCTCATCATCTCCCCCGGATTCGGCACCGACGAGGACTACGCTCTGGAACGCTACGACACGCTGGACTACACCCGCACGGACGTGCTCGTCAAGGCGGAGGGCATGGGCGGCCTGTTCGGCTTTGGGAAAAAGGGCGAGGTCGGCGTAGAATATGTCGTCACTCGCGCCGACGGCAGCGAGGCGCGGATGCCCTTCGTCGTAGGTCGCAACAGCTGGCTGGAGGCGTCCCTCTCCAAAAACCCGCTGCTCAAAACGCAGCGCCGCCGCAGCGACGCCAACCTGGTGTGGGATTTCAAGCCGCTGGACCACAGCACCGCCGCCCGCGCCATAGAAATCGCGGAAGCGTATTTCGGGAAATAAAAGCGGCGCGCACGATTGCAGCTCCGCTTTTATAAAACGCCATGTCAGCTTCTCTGACATGGCGTTTTGTATTACATAAACGGTTCCTTCCCCGCCCTGTGCAGACGAATCTCATCGATCACAGCGCCGCCGCGGTGCTGGATCAGATAGGCGGCCAGCTCAGCCACCTCCTCCGGCCGGATCAGCCCCTCCGGGGAAAGCTCCGGGCGCACGACGTCGATCATTTCGGTGTATACCCCGCCGGGCGACAGCATGTGCACGCGGATGCCGTCACCGCTGACCTCCTTCGCCAGAGCCTTTGTCATGCCCAGCAGCGCGTGCTTGGAGGCCGCGTAGGCCGCCTGGTTCGCGTAGCCGTCGTGGGCCACCACCGAGCCGATGTTGATGATCGTCGGGCAATCCGATGTGCGCAGCAGCTTCAGCGTCCGCTGGCACAAAATGAAGGGGGCCTTCACGTTCACCGCCATAATCGCGTCGAAATCCGCCTCTGCGGTCTGCTCGAAGGGACGGCTGAGCGCCATGCCCGCGTTGTTCACCAGCACGTCCAACCCCTTGAAGTGACCCTCCATGATATGCATGATGTTGTCCATGTCCTTGGGCTTGGTGATGTCCGCGGGCAACACCAGCATATCCAGCGGCCGCCCGGTCAGTGCCGCCGTGCGCATCAGCTTCTCCGCGCTTCGGCCTACCAGCGCCAGCTTCATGCCCTCCTCGGCCAGCCGCAGGGCGATGGCCCGCCCGATGCCGCTGCCCGCGCCGGTGATCAGCGCGCGCTTATTGGTCAGATCGATCCTGTTCAGCATAACGTTTCCTTCCTAGGGTGTGTTTCAAAAATGAGACATGTGTAGTTTCGAGCGGATTGGGCTCCATTTCAAGGCGATTTTCCGCAGGTTTACTGGAGGTAAATCAAGGAAAATCAACGCGGAAATGCAGTTCAAGACGCCGAAAATGCATCTTGGCGAATTTTGAAACACGCCCTAACAATTTCAGATATTATTCGCTCCACGCTCAATACAGCCCCGGCAGATGCGGCAACGTCTCGATGCCCAGGCTCCGCAAATAGTCCAGACCACTGTAAAACAGCTCCACACGCTCCAGATGCTCCGGGCGGTGGGCGTCGAATCCGATGATCGCCTTGACGCCATACTGCGCCGCGATCTCCCAGAACCGCGGGCAAGGATAGCCCAGCATGCCCCGCTCCTTCTCGCGGGCATGATACTGTATGCCCAGCAGATTGTATTCCAGCGGGATATTCAGCGCTGCCGCCGCCTGGCAGATATCCCGGCTGACGGCGACGCAGTCCGCGTCGAACCGCAAATAGGTGTGGCAGAAGAGGTCGGGATGGGCAACATAGTCGAAAAGCCCCGTCTCCATGCCCGCAATGGTGCGCTTGCCGTAGCGGCGCACGTGCTCCGGGCGGGTACAGCGGCCAAAGTAGAAACCGCCCGCGTCGTCAAAGGCGTAATGATCGCCCTCATCCGTCAAATCATAGTGGCTGCCCAGAATCACATAGTCCAGCCGTTCGGCCTTCAAGTCCGCCAGCCAGCCCATATACTGGGGGAATGCTTCGCACTCCAAACCCACGGGAATCAATAGCCGGTCCGCGTACTTTTCCCGAAGCCCCCGCGCGGTATCCAAATAGCCCTCCAGCTGATCCAGCCGCATGCGCATGCCGCTGACAAAGTCGCTCTCGTAGGGCCAGGGCGTATGATCCGCGAAGCCAAGCACCCGAAAGCCCGCGGCAATGGCTCGGCGCACGTAGGCTTCCTCCGTGCCCTCGGCGTGCTGGCATCGCCAGGTATGGGTGTGATAGTTCACCAGCGGATGCTCGTCCGGACCGTAGTTCTGCATGCGGCTCACCTCTCGCGCGTTCGTATCATCTTCATCCAGTCTCTATTATAGCGCGCCTTTTCGCCTCTGTCGGCGACATTGCTGTTATTTTTCCGAAACTTTCATACCCTCGCCGCCCCCGCGCCTTGACATTTTCGCCCCCTGTAGGGTATAATGGTATCCGCCGTGGAGGTGTATCGAAGTGGTCATAACGGCCCTGACTCGAAATCAGGTAGGGTGAAAGCCCTCGTGGGTTCGAATCCCACCGCCTCCGCCATACAAGCAGCATTCGAACAACGCGTTCGAATGCTGCGTTTTTATGTCCGCGATGAAGCGCTCTCATTTCAGCGGGACACGCGTAAGACAAATCTTCTGCACAGCGGTTTTGTAAATTTGCCCCGCATCTAAAAATACCCTTGAAACATTATATTTTTATTGTATAATTAACTGAGATAATCATTTAAAATACATTATATTAATAATGT
>JAFVBK010000016.1 GCA_017480045.1 Clostridia bacterium | reverse complement strand
CTGGTGACCCAAGTCCAGCAGCTGCGACAGCTCCGCGATCTGTTCTCTGGCATAGTAGTCCCGCAGGCAGCGGCACATGGCACCGTCCTTCCACCCCGTGTCGTTGCAGAGCTTGCAGGCGGGCTGGTCGATGAGATAATCCGCCGGGTAGCCGAGGGAAACCAGCAGCTCCCCGCGCTCCCGCTGTAATTTGAGGTTTTCCTCCTTCAGCGCGGCGATGGCGCTGCGGGGGTCTGCGCCGCGGCGAAAGCCGGAGGCAATGATCTTCGCCATGGTCTGGCTCAGCTCACGGTCGATCTCCTCCAAACGCGGCTCCCTGCCGTAGCAATAGCGCTGGCGCGCGCGGAACCGCTCGGCGCGGCGCTGCTTGTCCTCGTCATACCGCGCGGTCGCCCGGCGCAGTATCTTGCTGTCATAAGCCATGGTGCCGCCCCCTTTCAGTAATAATCTTTCATCCATGCGTTGCGGCTCTTGCCGGTCTCTTTTGTCGCCTGGGGCGGCGCGTTCTCCGTGCGCACCTCCTCCGGGGTGTGGAGGCCCTTGGCGTGCCAGCGTTTCAGAATGCCGTTGCAGTAGGGCCACTTGAACTCGTGGCACTTGAGCATGGTCTTGTCGTAGGCGATGGCCACCGTCTCCGGCGGGAAGCCCATCTCCACCCACGCGCGCAGGTACTTCTCCTCCCCCGCCACGGCGGCGCGGCCGCCCATGCCCAGCACCTCCATATACTCCGGGAAATGGCTGCGCTGCTCCCGCAGATGGCGAAGATACGCGTCCGCGGCGGCGTAGGAGAACAGCTCCTGCCGCGCCCAGTGGTAGCCCTCCTTCTCGATCTCGTGCATGGTAGGGAGCCGCCCCTCGCCGTGTCGCTCCGCCTTCAGCTCGGCGCAGTGGTTGACAAGCAGATAGATCACGTCCGCGGGCAGGCCCAGATAGTCGTACAGCCCCAGCAGCTTTCGCACCGACGGCTCGCTGAGCCGCCCCAGCTTGCGCTCCACCTCCCGCAGGAGGCGGGCAAAGGAGGCGTCGGATTCCAGCTTGCCCATCACGTCCTCGCGGCTGTACTCCGACAGGTCGGTTTCCGGCGCGGGAGCGGGTTCCGGGCGATGCTCCGGCGCGGTCGCGGCGGCGGGCACCTCCGGCCCGATGAGACCCATGGAGCGCAGCGCGTTTTCCGCGGCGGTGAACTGCCTGTCGTTCCAGCCCAGCTCCGCGCGGAGCTTTTCGGGTTCCGACGCGCCCCGCCGCGCGAGGCACAGGTACAGCAGCGCCGCGTCGCCGTTGCGCCACTCGATGAGACGGCGCACCGCGCCCGAACCGAGGACGATATTCTCCTCCTGATTGAGATGCAGCACATAGCCGCTCATGCTCCCGCCTCCTTTCGCTTCATAACCATACCATTCTACAATAAATTAACTTTTTCGTAAACAAGAAAATTTCCCTTTTCACGACAACAGGTTTATGCTATAGTACAAAGTGAATCAATAGGTGGAATAGCGCCATTTACAATCCAAACGGAAAGGAACGGTAAAAGTATGGAGAATCGTGTGACTGTCAGCATCTGCGGCGAGGATTATACCCTGGTTGCCGAGGAGGCGCCGTCCTACATACAGAAGATCGGCGGCTATGTGGACAACAAACTCAGCGAGCTGCTGGAAAACTCCAAGGTCGGACGCAGCGACGCGGCGGTGCTCACCGCCGTCAACATCGCGGACGAGCTGTTCAAGGAGCGCGAAGCGATGGACAAGCTGCGCGCCCAGGTCAAGGAGTACATCGACGAGGCTGCCCGTGCCCGCAGCGAGGCCAGCGAGCTCAAGCGCGAGCTGTTCAAGCTGCAAAACAGCGGCAAGAGGTAAGTTATGACCGAGTTGTTATCCCCCGCGGGCTCCAAGGAGGCCCTGATCGCCGCCGTGCAGAACGGCGCCGACGCAGTGTATCTGGGCGTGGACGTGTTAAACGCCCGCCGAGGCGCCCTCAATTTTACCATGGAGGAACTGCCCCGCGCTGTGGCCTACTGTCATCTGCGCGGCGTGAAGGTCTATCTGACCCTCAACACCCTCGTCACCGATCGGGAGCTGCATGCGCTTGCCGCCACCGCCCGCGGGGCGAACGACGCGGGCGTGGACGCGATTTTGGTACAGGACTGGGGTGTGGCGGATACGCTGCGCCGGGTCGTGCCGGATATGCCGCTCCACGCCAGCACCCAGATGACCGTCCACACCCTCTCGGGTGTGGAGGAGGCCGCCCGCCTCGGCATCAGCCGCGTGGTGCTGGCCCGGGAGCTGAGCCGCGACGAGATCGCGGAGCTGTGCGCCAAAAGTCCCATCGAGCTGGAGGTGTTCGTCCACGGCGCGCTGTGTATGTGCGTGTCGGGACAGTGCGCCATGAGCGCCGTCATCGGTCAGCGCAGCGGCAACCGCGGGCTTTGCGCCCAGCCCTGCCGCCTGCCCTACAACGGCGGCCATCCCCTGAGCCTCAAGGACAACAACCTTGCGGACTATGTGCCGGAATTGCAGGACATGGGCGTTGCCTGTCTCAAGCTGGAAGGACGCATGAAGCGCCCGGAGTACGTGGCGGCGGTGACGGGGATCTATGCCCGGCTGCTGCGCGAACACCGCGGCCCCACGGATGAGGAACGCGCCCGGCTCGCCGCCGCGTTTTCCCGCGACGGTTTCACGGACGGTTACTATACCGGCAAGCACGGCCCTGAGATGTTCGGCGTCCGCCCCGCCAACGCCCGCTGGCCTGAGGAATGGTTTGCGCAGCTTCGCGCAGACTATGAACGGGAGGAGCTGCGCACCATCCCGGTGACGCTCTCCGCGCGGCTCAAAGCCGGCGAACCCATCCGGCTCGCCGTCAACGACGGCGACGGACACAGCGCCGATGTGCAAGGCCCTCCCCCGGAGGCGGCCCGCACCCGTTCCCTCACGTCGGAGGAGGTCGACGCGCGGATGCGCAAGACCGGCGGCACCGTGTTCCGCGTCGAAGCATGTACCGTAGAGCTGGACGACGGCCTGTCCGTCTCCGCCGCCAATCTCAATGCGCTGCGCCGCGACGCCCTCGCGTCGTTGGAGGCCGCGCGAATCGCCTTACCGGAGCGTCGATCCGGTCATTTTTCGTCACTCGATTCGCTATCAAACCCCACCGATCTACCGAAACTGACCGTATCCGTCAGTCGTCTGGAACAGATAACAGATAGACTAATCTCGATAGAACCATATATGGTCTATATGTCTATCGACCGATTGATGAGCGAAAATCTATTGAAATATTTCAACAGAGTTCGATTTTGCGCTGTATTACCGAGATTTTACCGCACTTCTGATGAGGAACGTCTGCGCAAGCAGCTTTCGGAGCTGCAACTGCGTGGCGTCGCCGCGGTGGCCATTGGCAACTTGGGACACCTTGCTTTGGCTCGTGATTGCACTTTGGAAAAGCACGGCGATTTATCACTCAACGTATTCAACTCCGCCGCGCTGCGGTTTTTGAAGGAGCAGGGATTGGATACGGCTGCCGTATCTTTCGAGCTGCGGCGGGAGCAGATCCGCGATTTGCAGAAGTACCTGCCCTGCGAGGCGGTGATCTACGGGCGCCTGCCGCTGATGATCACGGAGAACCGGATCGTTACGGACGCGGAGGGCGTCCTCACCGATCGCCGGGGCGAGCGCTTCCCGGTGTTGGAGACCTACGGCGGGCGCAGCGAGATCGAAAATGCCAAGACGCTGTATCTGTCCAATCGTGAGGACTGGCAGAATATCGGCCTGAGCTATGCCCGGCTGCGCTTTACCACCGAAACGCCGGAGCAGTGCGCGGATATTTTGCAAGCCCACCGGGACGGTACAGACTGCACCCCTGCCGACATGACCCGCGGACTGTTCTACCGGGGCGTGGAGTAAATACAAATCGTAATTTAAAAAGGGGATTTATACGAATATGCCACATATCGTATTGGCCTCCGGGTCGCCGCGGCGGCAGGAGCTGCTGCGCCGCATTGGGATCACGGACTTTGACATCGTGATCCCCCGCGCGGATGAGACGTATCCCGCGGGTCTGACCGCGCGGGAGACCGTGGCCCACATCGCCCGCAACAAGGCGGAGGCGGCGAAGGCCCTCACAAAGCCGGAGGACATTGTCATCACCGCCGACACCATGGTGTTTCTCGGCGACGAGCGGCTGGGCAAGCCCCATGACGAGGCGGACGCCCTGCGGATGCTCAAGGAACTCTCCGGCAATCGCCACACGGTCTGTACCGGCGTGACGGTACGGCAGGGCGATCGGCTCAACTGCTTTACGGTGTCCACGGACGTCTATTTCCGTGCCGCTGACGAAGCGGAGCTGCGCGCGTACATCGCCACCGGTGAGCCGATGGACAAGGCAGGCGCCTACGGCATCCAGGGATTAGGCTCGCTGCTGGTGGAGCGTATCGACGGCGATTTTTTCAACGTCATGGGCTTGCCTGTTATGCCTCTTTCTCGTGTTTTGAAGGAGTATTCTGTAGACTTATTGAAATAAAGGATTAAAATCTATTTTATTTAATAGACCTATAGGAATAGATTATGAAGAATTTTATGTCAAGATATGGCGTATGGATTCTTGGTTTCGCAACTTTTTTTGCGGTGTTGCTGAGCATCCTGTCATACTTCAGCTCGACCTCGTCGATTTTGCGCAACGCGGCGGGAATCGTGGCCTCCCCCTTCCGCATCGTGGCGACCGGGATCAGCGATTGGGTCGAAGACAAGCGGCATTACTATCAAACGTACAACGATCTCCTCGCGGAAAACCAGTCGCTGCGCGAGGAGGTGGCGGAGCTGCGCGCCGACGCGCGGCAGGCCCAGCGCGACAGTGAGGAAAATGCCCTGCTGCGCGAGTTGCTGGGGCTGCGGGAGCAGCGCCGGGATCTGGAATTTGAGTCCGCCATGGTGCTGGAGCACTCCGACAGCAACTGGGTGCGGACGCTGACGCTGAATCAGGGCACGAACCACGGCGTCGCGGTCAATAACGTTGTGGTGAGCAGCGAAGGCTATATGATCGGCGTCGTCACCGAGGTGGGCCTCAACTGGTGCACGGTGCAGGCCAT
>JAFVBK010000199.1 GCA_017480045.1 Clostridia bacterium | reverse complement strand
CCGGCGCTGAACATTATCAAGGCATTCTTGATTACGATCATCGGTGCCTCCACCCTATCCTCGTCCATGTACAGCATATACGTCGCCTTCGGCAAAAAGGTCGGCCTGGCCATCAACGGCGGGCTGATCGCGTTGTGGGCGGTGCTCATTCCCCTGGGCGTCATGGGGATGTGGACGCTGATGGCATCGGTGCGCATCTACTTCGTAGGCGCCGGCATCCTGTTCGCCATCTGCTGGCACTACTGGTAAAAACGGAAGGAAGAGTCGGCATGAAGCGTGTGATCGGCAGGAAACAAAGCTCCACCAACGACACCTGGCTGTATGCCATTGAGCATATCGAGGAGCTGGTGAGCCCACAGGATGTTGACGCCTACGCGCAGTGGGCGGTAGAACGCATCCAGGAGGCAACGAAAGGGAAAACCGCCGCCTACGCATGGTCGGGCGGCAAGGACAGCATCGTCCTCGCGGACCTCTGCCGGCAGGCAGGCGTTACGCGGGGCTTTTTCGCATATTGCGACCTGGACTATCCGGCGTTCGCCAAGTGGTGCTTGGAAAATAAGCCGGAGGGCGTGGAGGCCATGCACACCGGCTACGACCTGGATTGGCTCGCGCAGCACCAGGAACTGATCTTCGCAGAGGGACAGGTCGGCCAGCGGTGGCACCAAATCAGCCAGAGAGGCCCATTCTCCCGCATGTTCTTTGAAAATCACCTGGACGTGCTTCTGATGGGGCACCGCATCATTGACGGCAATTTCGTCGGCAAGGACTTCTACGTCCGCAAGCAGACGGGAGAGGTTCGATTTTCGCCCATCGCCGATTGGCCACATGAGCTGCTGCTTGGATATATCCATTACCGCGGTCTGGAATTGCCGCCCATCTATGGCTGGAAGGATGGCTTTGTCCAGGGCACCCATGCCTGGCCGGAGCGCGAGCATTGTCCAACCCTCGCGCAAGGCTACCGGGAGGTCTATTAGATCGACCCGTCCATCATCATTCAAGCCGCTGAGAAGATTCCCAGCGCCGCCGCCTTCCTGAAGGAGGTGAGCGCATGAAGATTACCGTCCTGCCCCTCGATCAGTTCAAGCGTCCGGAGAGGAACGTGCGGCACCATCCGCAGAAGCAGATCGAGGAAATGAAGCGCAGCCTGACCATGTTCAAGCAGACTCGCCCCATGGTCGTGGACGAGGAATACACAGTCCTGGTCGGAAACGGAATGTTGACGGCCATGGAACAGCTTGGGTGGACGGAGGCCGAGTGCTACGTCTACGAGGGGCTGTCCTCCACGCAAAAGAAAAAGCTGATGCTGGCCGACAACCGCGTGTATGACCTTGGCCTGACGGACATGGATGCCTTCGACGCCATCCTGCAGGAGCTGGCCGGAGACACAGACATCCCCGGCTGGGACGAGGCGCTTTTGAAGACACTGACCGCCTCCGTATCCGAGGTGGACGATCTGATCGGCAGCTATGGGACGTATCCGGCCGAGGAAATCGATTCCCTGGCCCGCAGGGAGAGGGACGATTATGTATCTCCCCCCGAAGCGCACGCGGCTTACAGCCCCGTTGCAACGCCCTCTGTGGCACCTCAATACGCGCCCATGGTGTCGAATACGAACGTGGACGCGCCGCAGCCGGTCCAGCGTTTCGTCATCTGCCCGAAGTGCGGCGAGAAGATCCCGTTGGGGGGTGCTTGATATGCCCCTCAGACGCATGGAAGGAACTATCGACGTTCTGACCGCGGCGCGGCTGCGGATTAAGAACGTCTTTGCCAACGGCTGTAAAATCTACTTGAGCTTCTCCAGCGGTAAGGACAGCCTCTGTATGTCCTCCATCACCTACGACCTGATCATGGCCGGCGAGATCGACCCGAAGCAGTTGATCGTGGTCTTCATCGATGAGGAGGGTCTTTACAACTCCATGGTGGAGGCCGCGCTGACCTGGCGAAAGAAGTTCCTGTCCGTCGGCGCTCAATTCCTGTGGTTCTGCCTCCCCTTCAAGCAGGTATCCGTCCTGGACCACCTTTCCGTGACGGAGAGCTGGATCACCTGGGAGCCCGGCAAGGAGGACGTGTGGATGCGGCAGCCGCCGCCCTTCGCGGTGATGCACAGCCCCTATCTGGAATATCCAGGGCAGATGAACTACCAGACCTTCTGCCGGATCGCGTTCGCCGACGGCATTCAGATGGTCGGTCTGCGGACGTCGGAATCCCTGACGCGGCTGTACGCCGTCTCGCAGATGGATTCCACGAAGATTGGCGCGTGTTTCTATCCAATCTACGACTGGAAGGATACGGACATCTGGCTGTACATCAAAGACCGGCAGCTTCCCTTCCCCGAAATCTACATGAGACTGTATGAGGCCGGCGTGAAGAAAAACCACCTCCGGCTATGCTGCTTTTTCGGGGACATGAGTACCCAGGGACTTCGCTGGGTGGCAGAGACCGACCACAAGCTGTGGGAGCGAATCGAGCGCCGAGAACCCAACGCCTACCTGGTGCTGTTGTACTGGGATAGCGAAATGTTCCGGCGATCTTCCGAAAAACGGCGCGAGTTGGAGGCTGACGAGGCGCCGAAGGATTACCAGGCGCTGCTGGAGGACGTGCTGTTTACCAACACTGCCAGCTATAACGTGCCGGTGGACACTCTCAACCAGTTGAAGCACTGGCGGACACTCTACAAGAAGACCTACGGAATCGCCAAGAACCATCACTACAAGAGAATGTACGAGGCCATTCTGTACGGCGACCCCAAGAACCGCGTCCTGCGCATCATGTGGAACGTGATCTTCCTGGACTACAAGGCCAGCTTTGACGAGACCGAACAGAAGGGCGGTGTCGTCAATGGCTGACATGGATCTGTTCTCTCCGCTGTCCTCTCTCCAATGGGTTGGCCGCGACCAGCTCAAGGCCAACGACTACAACCCGAACAAGGTCAGCGAGGACAACCTGGAGCTGCTTACACAGTCCATCCTCACCAACGGATGGACACTCCCTATCGTCGTGCGACCGGATTATACCATCATCGACGGGTTCCACCGCTGGACGGTGGCCGGGCGTGAACCGCTGCGCACAAAGCTGGGCGGCAAGGTACCCATCGTGATCGTAGACCACCAGGGCGACGATAGCGCGGATGTCTACGGCACCATCACCCACAACCGCGCCCGCGGCACCCATCTGCTGGAGCCGATGAAGGCCATCGTGAAGCGGCTGTTGGACGAGGGCAAGACCATCCAGGAGATCGGTAAACAGCTCGGCATGAGGCCGGAGGAAATCTTCCGGCTGTCGGGATTCACGCGTGACGAGTTCCTGAATCTTATGACGGAGGGCGTGACCGGCTACAACCGGGCCGTCATTTACCGTCGTGTATAGCACCTACGCGCTGGGCGGGCTGGAATTGACCTTCCCAGCGCTTCCATTTCCAGCCTATGGGGAATCGGCGTTGCCCCATGGAAGAAGCGGGAGACCCGTTGCAACCGGCGGGAACGCCAACAAAAATGAATGAGGTGGTGATGTGGCACAGAAACGCGATGGTCCGAACTGGAAGAAGATTAAAGCTGAGTATGTGCGCGGCGGCATCTCCCAGCAAAAGCTGGCTGATAAGTACGGCGTCCCATACGATACTTTACATAAACGCGCCTCCAAAGAAAAATGGACGCAGCTCCGCGCAGAGGCAGACACGAAAGCGGCACAAAAGCTACCTGAAAAAATAGCCGATATTCAGGCCGACACCGCCGCCCGGCTGATGCAGATGCAGAGCGAGGCTGCGCTGGCGGTTTACGCGAAGTTGATGGCGAATATCGCCAACTACCCGGATGGCGTTGGCACTAAAACCATGCGCGAAACGGTAGAGGTCAAGAAGGTCACGGTAAACGGCGAAGCCAGGGAATTTCCCCTCAAGTCCGCTTTCGTGAACGATCTGGAGGCCGCCGTGCGCTCCATGACCTCACTGGCCAGGCTGTATGGCATCGATGCCGCCTCCCAGCAATCCCGCGAACGCTTTGAGCTACAGAAACAGCAGGGCGGCGCGGGCGATGACGAGGACGCCTTCAACGCGAACATACTTTCCATCGCGGAGCTTATCAACCATCCCATGCCTGATCGGACGATGGAGCAGGTGGAAGCGCCTGCGTCGGAGGATACGCCAAAGGACGGTGATGGCGAATGATTGGCTACGCGCCTTTGTGTGAAAAGCAGAGCCGGTACATCAAGCGTTCCTTGGACTGCTGGCTGAATGTGGCCGAGGGCGGGAAGCGCGCCGGAAAAAACGTCATGAACATCATCGCCTGGGCGGCCAGTTTGGAAAATCACCCGAACAAGCTACACCTGGCGGCGGGCGTTTCGATCTCCGCTGTAAAGCTGAACATCCTGGACAGCGACGGTTTGGGGCTGACGCACATATTCAAGGGGCGCTGTCGTGAAGGTCAGTACAAAGACCGCGACGCGCTCTTCATCAAAACCCGAACCGGGGAGAAGATCGTACTGATCGCGGGCGGCGCGGACAATGGCAGCGAGGCCAAAATCAAAGGCCAGACCTACGGCAGCGTGTACATCACCGAGGCCAACGAGTGCTGCGAAGCCTTTGTCAAGGAGTGCTTCGCCCGAACACTGTCCAGCCGCGACCGCAAGATATTCATGGACTTAAACCCCAAAGGGCCTCAGCATTGGTTCTACGTGGACCTGCTGAACTTCTACGACAAAAGCTTCGCCGAGGGCTTGATCACCGGCT